>JAKOND010000307.1 GCA_022702125.1 Burkholderiaceae bacterium | reverse complement strand
GCCCGCGCCGGAACCGGCGCCGGAGCCGTCTCCTACGCCGCCTCCCCCTCCGCCACCTCCGCCACCTCCGCCACCTCCGCCACCTCCGCCACCTCCGCCCCCCGCGCCTGCGCCGGAACCCACGGCGGTGCCCGATACCCGCGACGCCCAGATCGCCATCGAGCGCCAGAAAGAGAAACGCGACAAGGAACGCCGCGAGCAGGCGCGACTGCAGCAGCAGGAAAAGGAGCGCCAGCAACGCGAGGAAGAGGCGCGCCAGAAAGCGGCCCAGGAGAAAGCGGCCCGCGACAAGGCCGCGAAGGAGCAGGCCGCGCGCGACAAGGCGGCCCAGGAGAAGACCGAGCGCGACCGCAAGGAACGCCAGGACCGCGAGAAGCAGCAGGCGCAGGAGAAGCTGCGCCAGGAGCAGCAGGAGAAGCTCGAAAAGGAGCGCCTGGAAAAAGAGAAGGACAAGCAGAAGCAGCAGGCCCAGGCCGCCGAGGAAAAGCGCAAGCAGGACGAGCAAAAGAAGCGCGACGCTGCGGCTGCAGCCGCCAAGGCCCAGGCGCAGGCCAAGCAGGACGCCGCCCGCGAAGCCGCCCGGCAGGAAAACATACGCCGCATGGCGGGCCTGGCCAACGCCACCGGCGGCGCCACGGCGACCGGCGACAGCGAGAAATCGTCCGGTCCCTCCGGCGCCTATGCGGGCCGGGTGGCCGCCAAGGTCCGTCCCAACATCGTCTTCGCGGACAACCTGCCGAACAACCCGCGCGCCGAGGTGGAGGTGCGGCTCGCGCCCGACGGCACGATCACCAGCCGACGGTTGACCAAATCCAGCGGCAATCCCGCCTGGGACGACGCGGTGCTCAAGGCCCTCGACAAGACCGACACCCTGCCGGCCGATGTCGATGGCCGTCGTCCCCCGGCACTGTCGATCACGTTCCGGCCGAAGGACTGAACGCCCTGCTCAGGGCAGGGCGCCGGACAAAAAAAAGGGTCCGCATCGCCTGCGGACCCGAAGAGACACACTCCCGAAACAGGCTCCCACTGTAGGGACCGATCCGGTTCGGCGGAAGCGCGCAATCCGATGCCGCTTATCCGCCGGTCGCATAAGCGATGCAGTCGCGCCGCGGCGGCATTCCCGGGCGGATTTCCTGCGAAGCCACGAGAAAACGGCTCCCGAGGGAGCCGTTGCGCCAGGTGCCGCAGCGCGGCACCCGGGAAAAGCACCGGACCCGCGTCAGGCCGGGACCGTGTTCGCCGCGTCCTGGAATTCCGGGATCTGGTCGAAGTTCAGGTACTGGTAGACGGTGCTGCTGGCGGCGTCCAGCACGCCCATGTCGGCCATGTACTCCTCGCGGGTCGGGATGCGGCCGAGCTTGGAGCAGATGGCGGCCAGTTCGGCCGAGCCCAGGTACACGTTGGTGTTCTTGCCCAGGCGGTTCGGGAAGTTGCGGGTGCTGGTGGACATCACCGTGGCGCCTTCGCGCACCTGGGCCTGGTTGCCCATGCACAGCGAGCAGCCGGGCATCTCGGTCCGGGCGCCGGCGCTGCCGAAGACGCCGTAGTGGCCTTCCTCGGACAACTGCTGCGCGTCCATCTTGGTCGGCGGCGCGACCCAGAGCTTGACCGGGATGTCGCGCTTGCCTTCGAGCAGTTTCGATGCCGCGCGGAAATGGCCGATATTGGTCATGCACGAGCCGATGAACACCTCGTCGATCGCGGCGCCGGCCACGTCCGACAGCGTCTTGACGTCGTCGGGGTCGTTCGGGCAGGCCACGATCGGCTCGTGGATGTCGGCCAGGTCGATCTCGATGACGGCCGCGTATTCCGCATCGGCGTCGCCTTCGAGCAGCTGCGGGTTCTTGAGCCAGGCTTCCTGCGCCGCGATGCGGCGCGCCAGGGTGCGCGGGTCGGCGTAGCCTTCGGAGATCATCGAGCGCATCAGGGTGATGTTGCTGCGGACGTACTCCATGATCGGCTCCTTGTTGAGCTTCACGGTGCAGCCGGCGGCCGAGCGCTCGGCCGAGGCGTCGGACAGCTCGAAGGCCTGCTCCACCTTCAGGTCCGGCAGGCCCTCGATCTCGAGGACGCGTCCGGAGAAGACGTTCTTCTTGCCCTTCTTCTCGACGGTCAGCAGGCCGGCCTTGATGGCGTACAGCGGAATCGCGTTGACCAGGTCGCGCAGGGTGACGCCGGGCTGCATCGTGCCCTTGAAGCGCACCAGCACCGACTCGGGCATGTCCAGCGGCATCACGCCGGTGGCGGCCGCGAAGGCGACCAGGCCGGAGCCCGCGGGGAAGCTGATGCCGATCGGGAAGCGGGTGTGGCTGTCGCCGCCGGTGCCGACGGTGTCCGGCAGCAGGAAGCGGTTGAGCCAGCTGTGGATCACGCCGTCGCCCGGGCGCAGCGCGATGCCGCCGCGGGTGCTGATGAATTCCGGCAGCTCGTGGTGCGTCTTGACATCGACCTTCTTGGGGTAGGCCGCGGTGTGGCAGAAGGACTGCATCACCAGGTCGGCCGAGAAGCCCAGGCAGGCCAGGTCCTTCAGCTCGTCGCGGGTCATCGGGCCGGTGGTGTCCTGGCTGCCGACGCTGGTCATCTTCGGTTCGCAGTAGGTGCCGGGGCGCACGCCCTGGCCTTCCGGCAGGCCGCAGGCGCGGCCGACCATCTTCTGCGCGAGGGAGAAGCCCTTGCCGCTGTCGGCCGGGTCCTGGGGCAGGCGGAACAGGGTGGACGGCGGCAGGCCGAGCGCCTCGCGGGCCTTGGCGGTCAGGCCGCGGCCGATGATCAGCGGAATGCGGCCGCCGGCGCGGACTTCGTCGAAGAGCACGTCGCTCTTGACCTGGAACTCGGCGATGACCTGGCCGTCTTTCAGGGCCTTGCCCTCGTAGGGGCGCAGCTCGACCACGTCGCCCATGTTCATCTGGCTGACGTCGAGCTCGACCGGGAAGGCGCCGGCGTCTTCCATGGTGTTGTAGAAGATCGGGGCGATCTTCGAGCCCAGGCACACGCCGCCGAAGCGCTTGTTGGGCACGAAGGGGATGTCCTCGCCGGTGAACCACAGCACCGAGTTGGTGGCCGACTTGCGGCTGGAGCCGGTGCCGACCACGTCGCCGACGTAGGCCACCAGGTTGCCGCGGGCGCGCAGGTCCTCGACGAACTTGATCGGGCCGCGCTTGCCGTCTTCCTCGGGGGTGATGCCGTCGCGCTTGTTCTTGAGCATCGCCAGGGCGTGCAGCGGGATGTCGGGGCGGCTCCAGGCGTCGGGCGCGGGCGACAGGTCGTCGGTGTTGGTCTCGCCGGTGACCTTGAAGACGCTGACCGTCAGGCTCTGCGGCAGCTCGGGGCGGCTGGTGAACCATTCGGCGTCGGCCCAGCTCTGCAGCACGGCCTTGGCGTTCGCGTTGCCGGCGTCGGCCTTTTCCTTGACGTCGTGGAACTGGTCGAACATCAGCAGCGTCTTCTTGAGGCCCTCGGCCGCGACGGCGCCGACCTCGGCATCGCCGAGCAGGTCGATCATCGGACCGATGTTGTAGCCACCGAGCATGGTGCCCAGCAGCTCGGTGGCCTTGGCGCGGCCGATCAGGGCGGTGGTCTCGGTGCCGTGGGCCACGGCGGCGAGGTAGCTGGCCTTGACCTTGGCGGCGTCGTCCACGCCGGCCGGGACCCGGTAGGTCAGCAGGTCGAGGAGGCCCTCGGGGTCGGCGGCATCGGCGACCTTGATCAGCTCGATCAGTTCGGCGGTCTGCTTGGCCGACAGCGGCAGCGGCGGGATGCCGAGCGCGGCGCGTTCGGCGACATGGTCACGGTAGGCTTGCAACATATCTTCTTCTCCGGAAAACGTGGTGATCGTGGGGCGATCTCGGGATAGCGGCGGGACGACGGCCTCCCCGGCCGGCCCGCCGACGGGGGCGCGGCCTTACTTCTGCGCGCCGGGAATCGGCGCGTCCGGCGCGTCGAGCAGGCCGCGCGTCGGCGGACCCTTCTTCATGGTTTCGGACATCGCGAGCTGGTCGGCGCTCTGGCATTCGTCGGCCAGGCGCAGGCCTTCCTTCTGGTTCATCAGCATGGACTTGTTGCCCAGCTGCAGCCACATGGCGCCGGCCTTGACGTCTTCCAGGCGGATCGCTCCGGTGCGGCTCTCGACCGGGTGCATGCGGTAGGTCACCTTGCGGTTCTGGACCGCGAAGTAGCCGGGATTCTTCTCGTCGGGGGTGATGGTGACCGCGTTGCCCAGTTCGCAGGCGATGTGTCCGGTATGGACGCGCTTGGCGACGTCGATGTCCGCGGCCGACAGCACCGGCGACGGCTCGTCGCTGATCGGGGTGACGGTCTCGACGGCCTTGGCGGCCGAGCGGGCGAGGCGCGGCTTCTTCGGCGCGGGCTTGGCGGCAGCGGTCTTGGCCGCCGGCTTGGCGGTTGCGGCCTTCTTGGCGGGAGCCTTGTCGGTGGAAGCGGATTGCGCGAACACGAGGCCGGGTGCGGCGAATGCCAGGGCGGCGGCGAGAAGGTACTTCATGGGGAGCCTGCAGGGGAGGAAGGAAGAGTCGGGGAACGCGGGGGCGGGGAAGACGGAGGGAGGCGCCGGAGTTGCGCCTTCAACGGGGTGCCGTTTCCGCCGTGGCGGAAGAGCGGGCACAAGGCTCGGCACCGGCGGGCGCCGGGACGAAGTAGCGGTGCACCTCGGGCGCGAGCGCGCGGCCGGTGAGGTGCGCACGTTCGAGGACGTGCCAGAAATAACGGTAGCTGGCGCGGTCGTGCAGCGTCCCCCCGAAACTGATCGGGGCCCAGGAAACGCGTGCGGCTTCAGCTATGATTTTCGCAGCATCCGCGATCTCCTGCTCGGCGGGCGCGAATGCCCGCAGGATCGGCCGGATCTGGTCGGGATGGATGCTCCACATGCGGGTGTAGCCGAACTCCCGCGCGGCGCGGGCGGCGGCGGCCTCCAGGGCCGCGGCGTCCCGGAACTCGGTCACCACGCAGTGCGAGGGCACCTTGCCGTGGGCATGGCAGGCCGAGGCGATCGCCAGCTTGGCGCGCACCACCAGCGGATGGGCGAACTGGCCGTCGGAGCGCATGCCCGCGGACGGGATCGCGCCGCCGTGGGCCGAGACGAAATCCATCAGGCCGAAGGACAGCGACTGCACCCGGGGATGCGCGGCGATGTCGAAGGCGCGGTGCACCGCGGCGGGCGATTCGACGAGCGCATGCAGCGGCACGCCGGAGGCGCCGAGGGCGTCGAGCGCGGCCGCCGCGCGGTCGATGTCGGCGACCGACTCGACCTTGGGCAGCATCAGGTGCGCCAGCCGGTCGGGCGACTGCCCGGCGATGGTCGCCACGTCCTGCTCGAACGCCGGATGTCCGACCGGGTGGACCCGCGCCGCCACCCGGGCGCCGGACGCGGCCGACCGGACCAGTTCGGCCACCAGCGCGGCATGCTCGGGCTCGCCGCCGACCGGCGCGCCGTCCTCGCAGTCGAGCGTGACGTCGAACGGGCAGACGCCGAACTCGGCCGTCATCTCGGCCTGCAGCTGCAGGCTCTTGCGCATGCGCGCCTCGACGCCGCTGTAGTGGTCGCAGACCGGCAGGACCACGCCGCCCGCCTGCGCGCCGAGCAGGGCCGCGCGCGGATGCGTCGCCGGGACGGCGTCGTCGGACGGGCTCATGGTGCGCGCTGCGCCACGATGAACATGCGGGGGAAAGCCAGCAGCAGCCGGCCGTCGGCATGGGGGCGGTAGGCCGCGGCGATGCGCCGTTCGTATTCGGCGAGGTAGCCGGCGCGGGAGGCCTCGTCGGGCAAGCGCTCGACGAAGGGCTTGAGCCCGGTGCCGCGCACCCACTCGACGATGGAGGCGGCGGAGGCCATCGGATGCTGGTAGACGGTGTGCCAGACGTCCACGCGTGCCGCGCGCGGCGCCAGCAGGTCGTAGTAGTCGCCGATCGCCAATACGCCGGTCCGCAGCGCGGCGGTATCGCCGATGTGCGCGGCCCAGGGCGCCTCGGCCGCGACCTCGCGCATCAGGCGGTGCGTCGGCTCGTTCCGGTTGTCGGGCATCTGGACGGCCAGCACGCCGCCGGGCGCGAGGTCGTCGAACAGCCGCGGCACCAGGGTGTCGTGGCCGCCCACCCATTGCAGGGAGGCGTTGGCGTAGAGGAGGTCGGGCGCCGCGTCCGGCGCGGGGCGCCAGGTGGCGATGTCGCCGTGTTCGAAGCGGATGCCGGGCAGGCGCTGGCGCGCGTCGGCCAGCATCTGCCGGGAATTGTCGATGCCGGCGATGTCGGCATCGGGATAGCGCCGGGCCAGCAACTCGGTGGAGTTGCCGGGCCCGCAGCCGAGGTCCACCACGCGCCGCGGGGCGTCGGGCACGACCCGGGCCAGCAGGTCGCCGGCCGGCCGGGTGCGTTCGTCCTCGTAGCGGCGGTAGAGCTCGGGGTTCCAGTCGCTCATGGGAATGCCAGGCGGAATGGAGAGGGGCGCGGATCCGGCAGGCTGGATCAGAGCAGGTGCTTCACGCCGTCCTGCTCGCCCTGGAGCTCGGCCAGCGTCTTGTCGATGCGTTCCTGGCTGAAGGCGTCGATGTCGAGGCCTTCTACGATCTTGTATTTGCCGCCTTCGGTGGTCACCGGAAAGCCGAACATGACATCCTTCGGAATGCCGTATTCACCGTTGG
>JAKOND010000292.1 GCA_022702125.1 Burkholderiaceae bacterium | reverse complement strand
CGCTGGTCGACGGCAAGCCGGTGCGCTCGCCCGACCATCCGGCGGTCGTCACGCCGGCGGCGCCCGGCGGCGCGGTCGATTTCCAGGTCAAGCGCTCCAAGGGATTCGAGGGCATGGCCGCGTCGCCGGACGGCAGCCGGCTCTACGCGCTGCTCGAAGGCCCGGTCTGGAACGCGGCCGCGAAGGACTACGAGCGGATCGACGGCAAGGAGGCGCTGCGGGTGCTCGAATTCGACACCCGCGCCGCCCGCTGGACCGGCCGGTCGTGGCTGTATCCGCTGGAAGCCGACGGCCATGCCATCGGCGACTTCAACCTGATCGACGACCAGTCCGCCCCCGACGGCTCGCGCGCGGTGGGCCTGGTGATCGAGCGCGACAACGGCGAAGGCACGGCCGACCGCGCCTGCCCGCCGGCCGCGCCCGCCGCGGCCGCCGGTGCGCCGCGCGGCGACTGCTTCCCGGACGTGGCCAGGTTCAAGCGCGTCTACAAGATCGCCTTCGACGACGCCAGCGCCGGCGGTCCGGTGCGCAAGATCGCCTCCATCGACCTGCTGCGCATCGCCGACCCCGACCGGCGCGCCCGCAAGCCGCTGACCGGCGGCGTGCTGGCCTTCCCGTTCTTCACCATCGAGAACGTCGACGCGGTGGATGCGACGCACCTGGTGGTCGGCAACGACAACAACCTGCCCTTCTCCAGCAGCCGCCTGCCCGACGTCGCCGACGACAACGAGCTGGTGCTGCTGGAAGCCGGCGAATTCCTGCGGGCGAAGTAACCCCCCTCGGCCCGGCCCGGAAACGACCCGGGGGCCTCTCGGCCCCCGTTCGTTGTGTCGTGTCGTGTGGCGTCGCGTCGTCGTCGGTCGTTCGCGCCGCCTGCCGGTCAGTGCATGGTCTGCGGCTGCCCGCCCATCATCTGCTCGAACTGCGCCAGCCAGGGCTCGGTCAGGTAGCGGATCTGGGCATCGTTGCGCAGGATGCGCTGCATGATGCGGACCTTCTCCTTGCGGTGCTCCGGCAGCAGCTGCTCGTTCTGCGACTTGAAGCGCAGCTGCTCGATCAGCACGGCGCAGGCGCCCTCGTAGCGCACCACGCCTTCCCAGTCGCTGGCCTGGGCGGCCGCCAGCATCTTGCAGCTGCTGTCTTCTATGGCCTTGTAGTAATCGATTAGCTTGTCTTGTTGTACTGTGGACGACATGTTCATGCTCCCAGAGCGCTGACGGGGTGGGAGGCCGGAGAAGCCTGCGCGTTGGCAATGCCACGCCAGCCTTCAGCCAGGGTTTCGACCAACTCGACGACTTCCCCGAGGAGGGCATCGTCGTTGCGCAGGTTGGCCAGGGTCAGGCGGCGCACGCAGTAGTCGTAGAGATTGCGGAGGTTGGCGGCCAGTTCGCCGCCTTGCGCCAGATTCAGGCCCCCCTTGAGGCCTTCTTCGATGTAGCGCACGGCTTTGACGAGGTGCTCGCATTTGGCGACCAGGTCGCCGCGCCCGAGGCTGGCGCGCGCATTGCGCAGCGACGCCAGCAGGCCGTCGAACAGCAGGTTGATCAGTTGGTGAGGGCTGGCGCCCTCGGCGCTGGATTGGCGGTAGGCGAAGGCGGCGCGGGCATTGAAGGGGCTGAACATGGCGACTTTCTTTGCGGTGATTCTCTTGTTTTTGTTATCGGCCAGCCCCCGGAAAAATGTAGCTTTTCCGGGCAGTTTGAAGGGACCGGGACATTTTTCCAATCACCGGATCTCAACTGCTGCTCTTGTTCCAGTTGGTGATCTGCTGGGACACGTAGGCGTTGAGCGATGTCAGCGAAGCCATCTGCGCATCGAGCGCGCTGTACTGGGCCCGCAGGCGCTTCTCGACCGCCGCGGCGCGCGTATCGACCTTGGCCTGCTCGGTCGCATTGCGCTTGGTTTCTGCGTTGAGCGAATCGGTCTTGGTGTTGAGCGTTCCGTCGAAGGACAGCAGGCCGTTCGTCAGCGCCTTGAGCTTGACCGCGATGCCCTTGTCGCCGTCGCCGGGGGCGGTGGTGGAGGCGAACAGCTGCTTCACGTCGTCGGGCTTGTCGGCCAGGGCCTTGTCGAACTTGGTGGCATCGAGCGACAGGTTGCCGCCGCGCTGGACGGCGATGCCGACGTCCGACAGCGTGGAGAACGCCCCGGCGACGGAGGGCGAGCCCATCATCGTGCGCAGCATGTTCTGCAGGCCGACCGCGGTCGAATCGCCCTGCAGGGCGCCGGCCGACTTGGAATCGGCGTCGTACTTGACCGAGGCGGACAGCAGGTCGTTGACGGCGTTGTAGGAGTCCACGAACGCCTGCACGTTCTTCTTGGTCGTGGCGGTGTCGGCGGTGACGGTCACATCCACCGGCGTCGTGGCCGTCGTCGTCTGGGACGCGGTGAAGGTCAGGCCCGGCACCACGCCCGACAGGTCCCGGGTGGATGAACTGACCGCTATGCCGTTGAGGGTGGCCTTGGTGTCCTGCGCGGGCTGCGACGTGTTGAACGACAACGATCCCAGGCCGCTGGTGGTGCTGCCGTCGCTGCTGGTGCCGGAGATGGTGAAGCTGTTGGCGGCCCCGGTCGTCGAGGAACGCACCAGCAGCCGCTGTCCGGAACTGTCGTTGACGACCGACGCGGTGACGCCGAGCTTCTTGTCGTTGATCTTGGCGGCGATTCCCGACAGGCTGGTGTCGTCACCGCTGTCGATGCTGACATTCACCGCGTCGGCGGTGCCGATCTTGATGGAGATGCTTCCGGTGCCGAAGATGGTGCCGCTGGGCACCGCGTTGGCGGTCACGCTGCTCTGCGCCTGCGCCAGCTGCGTCACCCCCAGGCTGTAGCTTCCCGGGGCCGCGATGCCGCTGACCTTGGCATTGATCGCGGAGGCGTTGCTCGACACCACGCTCATGCTGTTCCAGCCGCTGTCGCGCGTCAGCTTGGACGCCGCGTCGGCGAAGGTCGACACCAGCGACTTGATCTGCGCGAAGGTCGACACCTTGGTGGTGATGTTCGTGGCCTGCTTGGCCAGCGTGGTCAGGGGCGCTTTCTCGAGCGCGACCAGCTTGGTCACGATGTCCTCGACGTTCAACCCGCTGCCGATGCCTACTGAGGTAATACCCATGCTCAATCTCCTGGTGGATGGATGCCAGCATGCCTGGCAGGACGCAGCACGCTACGTCCTGCCAGCCATGCTGCGGTGGAAAAAAACGACAAAAGCGGCAAAGGCCCGAGGCCTTTGCCGCTGTGCGAAACGGGCGGTGCATCGCCCGCTCGCTCATGCCATCAGCCCCGCAGCAGGGACAGAACGCCCTGCGGAAGCTGGTTGGCCTGCGCCACCATCGCGGTGCCGGCCTGCTGCAGGATCTGGGCGCGCGAGAGGTTCGCGGTTTCCTTCGCGAAGTCCGCATCCACGATCCGGCCGCGCGATGCCGAGATGTTCTCGGTTTGCACGTCGATGTTCGAGATCGCGTTCTCGAAGCGGCTCTGCAGGGCGCCGAGCTGGGCGCGCGAGCTGTTGACGCTGTCGATGGCGTTGTCGATCTTCTTGAGCGCGATCCAGGCGCCGGCCTGGGTGCCGAGATCGATGGTGTCGATGCCCTTGATGTCGGCGGTGGAGCTGGCGGCCGTGATGGTCTGGCTGCCGCTGATGCCGGAGTTGGCGGTGGTCAGGCCGGCGATGGTGGCGCTGGTGGCCGTCGGCGTGGCGCCGGTGTTG
>JAKOND010000288.1 GCA_022702125.1 Burkholderiaceae bacterium | reverse complement strand
TGATCGCCATCGCGGGGCACACCGCTTCGCACAGCTTGCAGGCGATGCAGCGCTCTTCGCCGTTGTCGTAACGGCGCAGCGCGTGCAGGCCCCGGAACCGGGGCGACAACGGCGTCTTCTCTTCGGGAAACTGCACCGTGATCTTGCGGCGGAAGGCGTAGCGCCCCGTCAAGGCCATGCCCTTGACCAGTTCGGTCAGCATGAAGCTCTTGAAGAAATCCTTGATTGAGAAAGGAGAGGTGGCAACTGCGGCCATGTCGTTCAACCTATTTCCAGATGTTCCAGGGGGTCTGCATCAGACCGCCGACCAGAACCAGCCACACCAGGGTGACGGGGATGAAGATCTTCCAGCCCAGACGCATGATCTGGTCGTACCGGAACCGCGGGAAAGTACCCCGCACCCACAGGAAGAGGGTCGCCACGAAGAAGGTCTTGGCCGCGAGCCAGATCCAGCCCGGCACGAAACCGAGGATATCCAGCGGCGGCAGCCAGCCGCCCATGAACATCAGCGCGGCCAGGATCGAGATCAGGATCATGCTGGCGTACTCGGCCAGGAAGAAGATCGCGAAGCCCATGCCCGAGTACTCGACCATGTGGCCGGCCACGATCTCGGCCTCGCCTTCGACCACGTCGAAGGGATGCCGGTTGGTTTCGGCGATGCCCGAGATGATGTAGACCACGAAGATCGGCAGCAGGGGCAGCCAGTTCCAGGACAAGAAGCCGACGCCGTGCGAGGCGGCGATGCCGCGCGACTGGCCTGCGACGATGTCGCTCAGGTTCATGCTGCCCGACACCATCAGCACCACCACCAGGCAGAAGCCGATGGCGATCTCGTAGCTGACCATCTGCGCCGACGCCCGCAGCGCGCCCAGGAAGGCGTATTTCGAGTTAGACGCCCAGCCGGCGATGATCACGCCGTACACCTCGATCGAGGTGATCGCCATGATCAGCAGCAGGCCGGCATTGACGTTGGCGAGCGCCATGTCGGGGCCGAAGGGAATCGCCACCCAGGCGGCCAGCGCCGGCATGATGGCCATGATCGGGCCCAGGCGGAACAGGCCGTTGCTGGCGGCCGAAGGCCGGATCAGCTCCTTGGTCAGCAGCTTCAGCGCATCGGCGATCGGCTGCAGCAGGCCCAGCGGACCGACGCGGTTGGGGCCGTGGCGCACCTGGATCCAACCCAGCACCTTGCGCTCCCAGAGCGTCAGGTAGGCCACCGCGCCCATCAGGGGCGCCAGCACCACGATGATCTTGAGCAGGTTCCAGATGACGGGCCAGGCTGCGGCGGTCCACCACGGGGCGGCCACCAGGCCCTGTCCGTAGCCGAAAATCGTGTCGATCATGCTTGCACTCCGGCGGCGACGGTCATGGCCGGCGGTATCGCCGTGGAGGACAGCATCGCATCCGCCACCTGTAGCAGCGCCTTCGTGGTTCCACGGCCGTCGGCCGTCATCTGAAGCGACGGTGCGCGGCGGACGATGCCGTCGAGCTGGTAGATCGCGGCGACCGCGGGCATCGGGGTGCCGGCAGGCAGTTCGGCGGCTTGCGCCACTGCACCGGTCGCATTGCTGAGGCGCGCGGACGGCACGTGCGTCGTATCGGCGCCTGCATCGCCGCGCAGTTCCGCCAGGACGTCCTGGGCAGATTCGAACTCGAATCCGGAAAGGCCGAGCATGTTGCCCAGCACCCGCAGCACCTTCCAGGCCGGTCGGGTATCGCCCAGGGGCTTGACGACGGCATGGAAACTCTGGATCCGGCCTTCGGCGTTCACGAAGGTACCCGGCGTCTCGGTGAACGGAGCGATCGGCAACAGCACGTCGCTGAACGCCAGATTGGTCTTGAAGGGACTCAGGGTGACGACCATCTGCGCGCGGTTGAGGCTCGCAACGGCTTGCGCGCCGGCAGCGGAATCGGACTCCGGTTCGGTATTGAGCAGCAGGACTGCTTTCAATCCGCCGTCGATCATCTGCGCAGCGTTCAATCCTCCCGCCTGCGGCTGGGCACCGACCCATTGCGCGCCGACGGTGTTGGCCGCTTCGGTCAGATAGCCCACGGTCGCACCGGTGCGTGCCGCGATGCGTTGCGCCAATGCCAGCAGCACCGATGCCTGGGCATGGTGGGCCGCGGCATTGCCGAGCAGGATGGCTTTTCGCTCGCCGGACAGCAGCGCCGCTGCTATCGCGGTCGCCGGGGTTTCTATGTCCTGCCCTGCCTGTCGCTGCGGGTCAACCGCCGCATCGACCGCATCGGCGATGTCGGACAGCGCCTGGGTCCAGGTCGCCGGGTCGGCGATCAGCGCATTGGCGATGGGCATCGCCCAGTCTTCGCGGGTGGCGGCCACGGCGTGCACTTCGCCCCCGTTGCGCACCGCTTCGCGGATGCGCAGGGCGAACAACGGATGGTCCTTGCGCAGATTGGAACCGATGACCAACGCCTGCTGCAGCGAGGACAGCGAAGCGATCGACATGCCCAGCCAGCGCACCGCGCCGTTCTCGGCCGTCGTGAAATCGGCGTTGCGCAACCGATGGTCGATGTTGTCGCTGCCCAGGCCGCGCATCAGCTTGGTCGCCAGGTAAAGCTCTTCCAACGTGCTGTGCGGGCTCACCAGCGCGCCGATGGAAGCCGCGCCGTGGTCGGTTCCGATCTGGCGCAGGCCGTTGGCCACGTATTCGAGCGCGGTCTGCCAGTCGACCGCTTTCCATTCGCTGCCCTGCTTGAGCATCGGCTGCGTCAGGCGATCCTCGGCATTGAGCCCTTCGTAGGAGAACCGGTCGCGGTCGGCCAGCCAGCATTCGTTGACGGCTTCGTTCTCGAGCGGCACGACACGCAGCACCCGGTTGTTCTTGACCTGAACGATCAGGTTCGCGCCGGTGGAATCGTGCGGGCTGACCGACTTGCGGCGCGACAGCTCCCAGGTCCGGGCCTGGTAGCGGAACGGCTTGCTGGTCAGGGCACCGACCGGGCACAGGTCGATCATGTTGCCGGACAGTTCGGAATCCACCGTATCGCCGGCGACCGTGGTGATCTCCGAATGCTCTCCCCGGTGGATCATGCCGAATTCCATCACGCCGGCCACTTCCTGGCCGAAGCGCACGCAACGGGTGCAGTGGATGCAGCGGGTCATTTCCTGCATCGAGATCAGCGGACCGACATTCTTGTTGAGAACGACGCGCTTCTCCTCCGCATAGCGCGAGCTGGAGGCACCGTAGCCGACAGCCAGATCCTGCAGCTGGCATTCGCCGCCCTGGTCGCAGATCGGGCAATCCAACGGATGGTTGATCAGCAGGAATTCCATCACCGATTGCTGGGCCTTGATCGCCTTG
>JAKOND010000282.1 GCA_022702125.1 Burkholderiaceae bacterium | reverse complement strand
GGCGAGGATGCGGCCCGGCACGAAGGGCGGGTCGCGCACCTCCACCGCCAGGATGTCCGGGGTGGCGACGGTGACCTCCTGAACGCTCACCGGGCCGGGGGCCGGTGCGGTTCGGGCCGGCTGCGCGGCCGGGGCCACGGCGAGGAGCAGGCAGGCGAGGATCGGACCGAAGCGGGACCGGGAACGGCGCCCGGCGCTCCTCAGTACGGGCATGGCTTCTCCTGCCGGCGGCCGGCCACCCAATCGTAGATCTCGCGCATCGCGTCCGCCTTCGCGGCCCAGGTCAGGCGGGTCATCGCGAAGGCGCGTGCCGCGCGTCCGAGGGTGCCCGTCCGCTCCGGTCGCTCCGCCAGATCCGTGAGGATGTCGGTCAGTCGGGCGACGATCGCCTCGCGGGAGGCGAGCGGCACCGCGATCCCTCGCTCCGCCGACACCAGCTCGCCGGGGCCGCCGTAATCGACCACGACCGGGGCGAGGCCCAGGGCCATCGCCTCCAACACCGCCCCACCGCCGAAATCGCGCACGCTGGGGAAGACGAAGACGCTGCTGCGGCAGGCGATGTCCTGCACCGCGTCATGCGCGACCCAGCCGTGAAAGGTGACGGCCTCCGCAATGCCTTCGCGGGCGACGAGTGCTTCGAGTTCCGCCCGCATCGGCCCGTCGCCGACGATATCGAAATGGCCGCGCCCGGTCCTGAGCAGGGGACGCGCCGCGAGAATCGCCATGTCTAGCCCCTTCAACGGTACGAGGCGGCCGATGAAACACATCCGCAGGATCGAGGCGTCGGGCGCGCCGGCCATGCAGGCGAAGCGATCCGGATCGATGCCGTTCTCCGGCATGTAGATCAGCTTGGACTTGAAAGCGGCGGGAATCTCCCTGGCGGTATGGTGCGAGCCGGTGATGATCGCGCTCGCCGCCGCGAACGTCCTGCCCCGCTGCGGCAGCAGCTTGTAGGCGCCGCGGACGTAGGACAGCCACTCCTTCTCGCGGTGGCGCGCGGCCGAGAACTGCCTCGGCCAAGGCAGGCCGCCGTTCAGTGGCCCGAGCACGAAGGGCACGCTTGCCCGGGCGCAGCGTCGGGCAAGGGAACTGCCCGCGGTCGGGCTCAGGGGCGTGATGCGGTGGACCACGTCGTACCGGCCGGCCCGGATCTCGGGGCCGAAGCGGCGCCAGACGGCACGCTCAAAATACGGGTAGGTCAGCATGGCGATGGCCGCCAACGTCGTCCAGCCCTTGTCCTCGCCGCCGCGCAGGAGACCGCCGAGCCAGTGGGCGGGAGCGGCGACCGCTTCGGTGTCGATGGCCGTGAAGTCCCGCCCCTCGACGAGGCCGGCGCGCAGGAAAGCCTCGCGGTTGCGCACCTGCGTGACGATGTGGACGTCCGCCACCGCCCGCAGGGCGACCGCCATCGACCAGCCGACCAGCGGAACGCTCACCCATTCGGGGTTCGCGGCCTCGGCGATCACCAGAACCCTGTGTCGCGCGCTCATCGGTGTCTCCTTGAAATCCGGATTCGGCCGGCGATCATCGTGAGGCTCGGGTCATTCGGCCGGAACGAGGGATCGGTTCAGGGGCCATGCGGCGGGTGTCGTCCGTGCCTCGACACGGCGCGACACGCCCAGAACCAGGCCGATCGTCACCGCGAGGAGGTACTGGCTGTCGCGCAGGAGCAGGATGAATTCGAGGGTGGAGTGCAGGCAGACCATCAGCAGGCCGATGCCGAGCCCCATGAGCAGGTCGCCTTCCGGCCCGGCCCGGCTCGGCCAGCCGACCCGGAATGCGGTGGCGAGGGGGTAGGCCAGCAGCATCGCGAAGGCGGCGAGGCCGAGCCAGCCCGTCTCGGACGCCGCCAGCAGGTAGGCGTTGTGGACGAGGTTGTTCCGGTTCTGCTCGTTGGCGAGGACACCGGCGCGCTCCGAGTAGCCGAAGTTCTTGGCGACGTAGACGTAGTGGTTCGCGCCGACTCCGAGCGGATTGTCCAGCAGGATGGCGGTCGCCGCCCGCGCGAAGGCCGCCCGCTCGTCGTATTCCTCCTCGCGCAGGGGATCGACCTCGAAGCGCTTCTCGAAGGAGCTGATGGCGAGCGGCGCGAAACCGAGGGCGATGCAGCAGCCGGCGATGCCGAGCAGGCCCTTGCGCAGGGTCATGTGGCGCAGGCTCGACAGGATGTAGAGCAGCACGAAGCCGGTGACCGCGTAGAGCAGCGCGGCCCGCGAGGTCGTGAGCACCACGGTCGCCACGCCGGCCAGCGGTACGATCACGGTGGTCCAGTTGCGATGGCCGGCGAGCAGGAGCGCCACTTGAGGCAGCACCGCGAGGTGCAGGACGAGGCCGAGGGTGTTCTGGTGGGCGAAGGTTCCACTGGTCTGCACGATGCCGAGCCCGAAGCGCTGATAGAGCGTGACGCCGCATTCGAGGACGACGCCGAGGGCCATCCCGGTCAGCAGATTGGTGGCGATCGCCGGATCGGTGCTCGCCCGTGCCACGACGATGAGCAGAAGCGCGACGCGGCAGACCTGCCAGAGGTAGAAGACGCTCGCCGTGGGCGCCGCCGCCTCGATCATCGAGACCAGGACGGCGACGAGGTAGAGCGCGAGGATGATCGAGAAGGGCGAGCGCAGGGGCGGCCGCGCGAGCCCGACGTAGATCGCGAGCGTGAGCAGGTCGAAGGCGCTGACCTCGATGCCGCTCACGAGGCCTGGCCAGCCCGTCCCCCAGCTCAGCAGCGCGAAATCGAGCTGGGGCAGCGCCGGTTGCAGGAACGGCAGCAGGCCCATCAGCATCCACAGCCGCTTGCCGAGCACCGCACCGCCGCGGACCCAGACGGCGAACGGCACCAGCATGCCGACGCCGGCGGCGAGGATCAGCTCTTTGACCACTGTCGGTCCCGCTGCTGCGATCGAGGTGTCGAGCATAGCGGTGAGCTCGCGCGGCCGGCGCCTGCGCCATTCTGCCGGCCGGGCCCGGCCGTGGGCGGTAAGCTCTACGCCTTTTGGCGTCCCTCCGGCCGGCCGCTACCGCGAAGGGCGGCGTTCGCGGGCACCCAACCCCCTGCCTAAGTGCCTCTCGCGGAGTGCCCGCCGCGCGGTCGGGCTCTGGTCTGGAACCGACCGCGGTCGGGCGTTTCGTGAGGCACTCTGGGCCGGCGGTCCCGTCGAGGGGCTGGCCGGGCGGGCGGGACATGATGGTGCAGAGCTTTTCCGATTGTCCGACCCGGGCCGGCGTTCCGCCCCGCCTCCGCCACGCGACACCCGTCGCCGTGTTGCGGGAACGCCGCCGATGAGCGTCCTGGCGATCCCGCGCGGCGCGATCCTCAGCGGCGGCGCCTGGACCATCGGAACCTACGGGGCCAGCGTCGTCCTGCGCTTCGGCTCCAACGTGCTCCTATCGCGGCTTATCGCGCCGGAGATCTTCGGGATGGTGGTGGTGATCTCGGCGATCCGAATGGGCGCCGACCTCCTGTCCGACATCGGGATCGGCCAGAACATCGTCAACAATCCGCGCGGCGATCAACCGGCCTTCTACAACACCGCATGGACCTTCCAGGTGCTGCGCGGGCTGCTTCTGTTCGCGCTCTGCTGCGCCTTCGCCGGCCCGCTCGCGGGGCTCTACGGGGTACCGGAGGCCGCGATCCAGTTCGGGGCGCTCACCCTGGCGCTCCTCGGTATGACCTCGACGTCGCTGTTCCTGCTGCAGAAGCGCCTGCACGTCTCGACGCTCACCCTGTTCGAGTTCGTGCAGGACCTGATCGGCACCGCCGCGATGCTGATCTTCGTCCTGTGGAGTCCCACGGTCTGGTCGATCCTGCTCGGCAACCTCGTGGGCGCGCTGGCCCGGGTCGTGGGCAGCTTCCTGCTGCCCGGGGGCGGCAACCGTCCGATGATCGACCGACGTCACATCCGCGAGATCTTCTCGTTCGGGAGGTGGATCTTCCTGTGGTCGATGCTCGGCTTCCTCAGCGTCAACTTCGACCGGCTGTACCTCGGCAGCGTCGCCCCCCTGGCGCTTCTCGGCGTCTACGGCATCGCCCGCACCATGGCCGAACTGCCGGCGTTTCTCGCCGCGCGCCTCGGTCACTTTCTCGTCTTCCCCCTGGTCTCCGCGGCCGGGGAGATACCCCACGAGCGACTGCGCCGGGAGATCGGCCCGATCCGTCTCGGTTTTCTCCTCGCCGCCGCGGTCGGGATCGGGATCGCCGCGGCGGGCGGCGACTTCATCATCCGGGGGATCTACGACGCGCGCTATGCCCTCGCCGCCGGGATGCTGCCGCTTCTCCTGCTCGGCACCTGGGCGACGATCCTGTGCAGCACGAACGAATACGTCCTGATCGGCCGCGGCAAGCCGCAATACGGCACCGCCGCGAGCAGCGTGAAGCTCGCCTACCTGGTGATCGGCCTGCCGCTCGCGTTCAAGACCGGCGGGATGCTGGGGGCGATCCTGATCCTGGTGACCGCCGACGTGGCCCGCTACGCGGTGCTCCTCGTCGCGCAGATGCGGGCACGGGTCGGCTTCGGCGCGCAGGACCTTCTCGCCACCGCCGCCCTGCTCGCGACGCTCCTCGGGCTGACCGCCCTGCGCGCGGCGCTGTCCCTCGGAACGGCCTTCGACGGCCTGTGGCATCTGTGAGGAGGGCCCCGATGATCGAGGACGAGTGCGTGCCGGGCGTGGGGTTCGTCGTGATCGGGCGCAACGAGGGGGAGCGGCTGCGAGCCTGTTTGAACTCCATCGGGCCCGCCGCCGGCCGGGTCGTCTACGTGGATTCCGGCTCCACCGACGGCAGCGTCGCCCTGGCGCAGGCCCTCGGCGTCTCCGTCGTCCGCCTCGACACGGCCCGGCCCTTCACGGCGGCCCGGGCGCGCAACGCCGGTTTCGCGAGGCTGCGGGAACTCCGGCCGGATCTCGCCGGCGTGCAGTTCGTGGATGGCGACTGCACCCTCGCGCCCGGCTGGCTCGGCCCGGCCCGGGCGTTCCTCGCCGCACGGGACGACGTGGCCCTGGTCTGCGGGCGGCGCCGGGAGCGCTATCCCGACCGGTCCGTCTTCAACCGCCTGTGCGACCTCGAATGGGACACGGCCCCCGGCGAAGCCCTCGAATGCGGGGGCGATTTCCTCGTCCGGGCGGAAGCCTTCGCGGCGGTCGGCGGCTTCGACGGTGGCCTCATCGCCGGCGAGGAGCCGGAACTCTGCGTCCGCCTGCGTGCGGACGGCCGGCGGATCTGGCGCCTCGACGCCGAGATGACCCTCCACGACGCCAACATCACGAGCCTGCGTCAGTGGTGGTGGCGCACCGTCCGCAGCGGCCATGCCTTCGCCCAGGTGGCACGGGCCCATCGCGGTTCGCCCCACGGCATCTGGCGGGCGGCAGTGCCGCGGGCGGTCTTCTGGGGCGCGTGCCTGCCGGTGCTGAGCGGACTCGGTCTGCTCCTCCATCCGGCCGCGGCGCTGCTCACGCTGCTCTACCCGGTCCAGATCGTCCGCATCGCGCGCCGCCGGGGCACCGATGGGCGGGGGGCTTGGGCCTATGCGTGCTTCACGCTTCTGGGCAAGCTCCCGGAAGTCCTCGGTGTCGC
>JAKOND010000277.1 GCA_022702125.1 Burkholderiaceae bacterium | reverse complement strand
TCTGCCGCTCGACGATGGCGTTGGACACCCGCAGGATGGTGTCGAAGCGCTGCTGGATGTTCTTGATGAACCAGCGCGCCTCCTGCAGCCGCTGCTGCAGCGCGGCGCTGCCCTCGCCCTTGTGCTGGCGCAGCGCGTTGGCGTAGATGTCGTGCACCCGCAGGCGGGGCATCACCTCGGGGTTGAGCTGCACCTGCATGCGCATCGCCGCGCCGCGGCCGACCGGGCGCACCAGCACGTCGGGCACGACGATGTTGCGCTCCACGTTCACGAAGCGCCGGCCGGGCTTGGGCTCCAGCCGGGCGATCAGCGCCATCGCCTCGCGGGCGGTGGCCTCGTCGGTGCGCGCCAGGCTGGCGAGCCGCTTGACGTCGCGCTTGGCGAGCAGGTCGATCGGCTGGGCGCAGATGGCGAGCGCCGCGTCCAGCACCGCGGGCGAGGCCATGTCGGCCAGCGCGACGCCGGGCAGGCCCTCCTCGGCGGCGTGCTGCAGCGCGCGCACCTGCAGGGTCAGGCATTCGGCCAGGTCGCGCGCGCCGACGCCGGCGGGCTCCAGGCTCTGCAGCAGCCGCAGCCCCACCGTGAAATGGTGCACCAGCGACTCGATCTCCTCGTGGTCGGCGTCCTCGCCGGCCAGGCCGGCGGCCAGCACCGCCAGCGAGTCCTCCAGGTAGCCGTCGTCGTCGAGCGATTCGATCAGGAAGCGCAGCGCGGCCCGGTCCTCGTCGGACAGCCGCAGCGACAGGGCCTGGCGGTGCAGGAAGGCGGTGAGCGATTCGTGCTCGCTGGCGAGGTCGGTGGCGTCGGTCTCGTCGTCGCCGCCGGAGGACGCGTTGTTGCGTCCCGGCGCGTCGCCGCCGCTGCCCCAGTCGCCGTCGTCGCTGCCCGTGCCGGTGTCGCGGTCCACCGCGCCGTCCCAGGCGCTGTCGTCGTCGGCGCCGCCGGCGCGGTCGGATTCGGTCTCGGCGCTGCCGGTCGTGCCGGCGGTCGGCACGGAGAGGTCGGGCCCCGCGGATTCGACCGGCTCGGCGGCGTAGGGCGATTCGTCCAGCGTGCCGCGGTCCTCGTCATGCGAAGACGGCGCGGGCTCGGGCGTGGTGACCTCGCTCGGGCCTTCTCCCGCGGCCTCGTCGGCGGCGAGTTCGAGGAAGGGGTTGTCGTCGAGCATCTGCCCGACTTCCTGGCTGAGTTCGAGCGTGGAGAGCTGCAGCAGTCGGATCGACTGCTGCAGCTGCGGGGTGAGCGCGAGGTGCTGCGAGACGCGCAGCGACAGGCCCTGCTTCATGGCGGGCCCCCGGCGCGCGGCGGGCGGGAGAGCGGGGAGCGGTGCGTCGTCATCACATCCTGAAATGCTCGCCGAGGTAGACGCGGCGCACGTCGGCGTTCTCCACGATCTCCGCGGGCGTGCCCTGGGCCAGCACCTGGCCGTCGCTGATGATGAAGGCGCGGTCGCAGATGCCCAGCGTCTCGCGCACGTTGTGGTCGGTGATCAGCACGCCGATGCCGCGCTCCTTGAGGAAGCCGATGATGCGCTGGATCTCGATGACCGCGATCGGGTCGATGCCGGCGAAGGGCTCGTCGAGCAGGATGAAGCGCGGCTCGGTGGCCAGCGCGCGGGCGATCTCCACCCGGCGCCGCTCGCCGCCCGAGAGGGCCAGCGAGGGCGAGGCGCGCAGGTGCTCGACCCGCAGGTCCTGCAGCAGCGCGGTCAGGCGCCGCTCGATCTCGTCCTTGGCCAGCGGGCGGCCGCGCTCGTCCTGCTGCAGCTCCAGCACCGCGCGCACGTTCTGCTCGACGTTGAGCTTGCGGAAGATCGACGCCTCCTGCGGGAGGTAGGACAGCCCGAGGCGCGAGCGCCGGTGGATCGGCATCTGGCTGACGTCGTGGCCGTCGATGGAAATGCTGCCGCCGTCGGCCCGCACCAGGCCGACGATCATGTAGAACGAGGTGGTCTTGCCGGCGCCGTTGGGGCCGAGCAGGCCGACGACCTCGCCCTTGTCCACCGCCAGCGAGACGTTCTTCACCACCTTGCGGCTGCCGTAGGACTTCTGCAGCGCGCGGGCTTCGAGCCGGCTGACGGGACCGGCGGGGTCGGCGGGCCGGGCGGTGCCGGCCGGGGTCGCGGCGGCGCCCATCAGCGGCGGGCCCCCGCGCCGGAAGCGCCCGACGGCGCGCCGCCCGGGCCGGACAAGGTGCCGCTGGGCTGCAGCGCCGGGGCCGCGCCGGAGGACGGCGCGGGCGCGGCGCCGGTCTCGGCGCGCGGCGCCAGCGTGGCGCGCACCCGTCCGCCCGGGTTGGCGGCGCTGGAGGTGGCCGGGTTGCCGTCCACCGTGTAGACCTCGGTCACGCTGTTGTAGACGATCAGGTCGCCGACGATGCGGTCGCTGACGGTGGAGCCGCTCAGGCGGCGCATTTCGGCGCGGCGGATGAACTTCACCCGGTCGGCCTTGCCGTCGTAGTCGATGGTCTCGCCCTCGCCTTCCATGTACTCCTCGCCGGGCGCGTCGCGCTTCTGCCGGAAGAAGGCGCGCTTGCCGGCCGCGGCGGTGACGACGCCGTACTGGTAGCCCTCGGGGTCCTGGCGGATCTCCAGGCGCGCCCCGCGCAGCACGATGGTGCCCTTGGTCAGCACCACGTTGCCGGTGAAGACGCTGGTCTGGCGCAGATCGTCGTAGCGCAGGGCGTCGGCCTCGATGTTGGTGGGCTGGGCCTTGTCGGCCTTCTCGGCATGCGCGGCACCACCCGCGAGGACGGCGCAGAGCGCCAGGGCACAGGGAAGGAAGGGATTATTCATGGAGGGGCACGAAACTTGCAAACCATTGTACGGTTGCATGCTGCTCTACAGGACCGCTCCCCGAATAACCCCGCCCGGTCGCCCATGCGAAAGGCCCGCCGAAGCGGGCCCCGGGACGGCGGCGGCTGCCCCGCGCGGTCAGGCGCCCTTGCGGATGCCGGCGACCAGCGCGTCGGTCACCTGCAGCGCGCGTTCCATGCTGCCGGCGAGCGAGCCGTCGGTGTAGTAGCGGCCGGCGATGCCGAGCGCGGGCACGCCCTCGACCTTGTACTGGTCCTGCAGCTGCGCGGCGCGCTTGACCTTGCCGGACACGGCGAAGGAGTTGTAGGTCTCGGTGAACTTCGCCTTGTCCAGGCCGTTCTTGGCGGCCCAGTCGATGACGGCGGCGTCGCGGTTGAGCGGCTGGCGCTCGACGTGGATCGCGCGGAACACCTTGGCATGGGTGTCGCCGAGCCGGCCCATGGCCTCCAGCGTGTAGTAGAGCTTCTGCTGCGGCACGAAGTCGTCGCGGAACATCACCGGCACCCGCTTGACGGCCAGGTCCGCCGGCGCGGCCTTCATCCAGGCCTCGAAGGCGGGCTCGAAGGCGTTGCAGTGCGGGCAGCTGTACCAGAAGAACTCGATCACCTCGATCTTGCCGGCCGGCGCGTCGGTGGCGACGCGCTTGTCGAGCGTCAGGTAGTCCTTGCCGGACTGCGGCGGCTTGGCCTGGGCGCGGGCCGCCTCGGACAGCAGCCCGAGCGGCAGCGCGGTGGCGGCCAGCACGGCGGTGGTGGACAGGGAAAAATCGCGGCGGTTCATGAACATGGACAGGGGTCCTCCTTGATGGGCGGTCAGAGCATGCCGGCGCGAAAAAGTTCTGCCGGGCGCGCGCGACGGTGCGGGATGGGTGGGGCCGGAATGCGCGGGCCGGTCGGTGCGGGTCAGCGCTGGACGCGGACCAGGGTGGATTCGACGCCCGAGCCGTCGAGCCGGTCCTTGAGCCGGTCGGCGTCGTCGCGCTTGGCGAAGGGGCCGACGCGGACCCGGTAGACGGTGCGGCCGGCCTGCTCGCGCTCGGTGACGCGGGCCTCCCAGCCCATGATGGCCAGGCGGGCACGCTGGGATTCGGCGTCGGTCGTGCTGCGGTAGGCGCCGGCCTGCACGAAGTAGCTGTAGCCGTCGGCATCCGGGGACGCGGCGGGCGCGGGCGCTTCCGGGCGGGCCGAGGCCACGGTGGTGGACGGGGCGCGCTCGGACCGGGCCCGCGCCAGATCGCCCAGCGGGTCGTCCGAGCCGGCGCGCGGCGCGGCCGGACGGGCCGGCGTCGCGGCGGCGACCGGGGGAGCCGCCGGGCGGGCGGCCGCGGGCGCGGCGGCGGGCGCCGTCGCGGGCGCGAGTGCGGGCGCGGCGGCCTGGGGCGCCTCGGGCGCGGGCAGCGCCGAGGTGGCGGCCGGCGGCGTCACGCCCTGCGCCGCGCCGGGCGCGGCGGCGTTGCGGGCGGCGGCGCGCTTGCTGGCGAGCGCCGAGTTCGGGTCCCAGTCGCGGTTGCGCCGGGCATCGTCCTCGTCCTGCGCGGTGCTGCGGGTCGCGCCCTTGGTCAGGAAGGGCACCGGCACCTTGGTGACGTAGATCGCCACCGCCAGCGCCACGCCCAGGCCCAGCACCACGCCGAGGATCACGCCCAGCACCGTGCCGCCGGCCTGGCCGGTGCGCTGCGCCGCGGGGGCGATGCCGGCCGCCGCGCGGGGCGCACGGCGGTCAGGCTGCGGATTCGTCGTCTGCGGGTTCATGGGGATCTCGGGTTCGGGGGAGGGATGCCGCCGGGCGTCCGGGCGGCTCGACCGGGCGGCCATCACATCTTGCGCGGTGCCGACACGCCCAGCACCGCCAGGCCGTTGCGCAGCACCTGGGCCACGGCGGCGACCAGCGCCAGCCGCGCGGCGCGCACCGCCGGATCGTCCACCAGGATGCGCTCGGCATCGTAGTAGCTGTGGTAGGCCGACGCCAGCTCGCGCAGGTAGAAGGTGACGTCGTGCGGCGCGAAGTCCTGGGCCGCGGCGGTCAGCATCTCGGGGTACTTGGCCAGCAGCAGCATCAGCGCCTGGGCGGCCGGGGTGTCGAGCGCGGACAGGTCGGCGCCGGCCAGCGCGGCCTCGTCGCCCTGGTGCTTCTCCTGCCAGGCGGCCAGCACCGAGCAGATGCGCGCATGCGCGTACTGCACGTAGTAGACCGGGTTGTCGTTGTTCTGCGCCAGCGCCAGGTCGATGTCGAAGGTGTACTCGGTGTCGGGCTTGCGGCTGAGCAGGAAGAAGCGCACCGCGTCGGTGCTGGTCCACTCGATCAGGTCGCGCAGCGTCACGTAGCTGCCGGCGCGCTTGCTGATCTTGACCTCCTGGCCGCCGCGCACCACCCGCACCATGGTGTGGAGCACGTAATCGGGGTAGCCCTGCGGGATGCCCACGTCGGACGCCTGCAGGCCGGCCCGGACCCGGGCGATGGTGCCGTGGTGGTCAGTGCCCTGGATGTTGACCACCGTGCGGTAGCCGCGTTCCCACTTGGCGATGTGGTAGGCCACGTCGGGCACGAAGTAGGTGTAGCTGCCGTCCTGCTTGCGCATGACGCGGTCCTTGTCGTCGCCGTAGTCGGTGGAGCGCAGCCACAGCGCGCCGTCCTGCTCGTAGGTCTTGCCGTTGGCGACCAGCCGGTCCACCGCCCGCTGCACCCGGCCGCTGGTGTAGAGGCTGGATTCGAGGTAGTACTCGTCGAAGGCGAGGTTGAAGGCCTGCAGGTCCTTGTCCTGCTCGTGGCGCAGGTAGGCGACCGCGAACTCGCGGATCGACGCGGCGTCGTCCGGGTCGCCGCTGGCGGTGGTCTCGCGGTCGGTGGCCTTGACGGTCTTCTTCGCGAGGAAGTCGTCGGCGATGTCCTGGATGTAGTCGCCGTTGTAGAAGGCCTTGCTGGCCGGATTCTCCGGATCGGTCGGCCAGCAGTCGTCGCCGGGCTTGAAGCCTTTGGCGCGCAGCTGGGTGCTGTGCGTCAGGGTCTGGATCTGCACGCCGGCGTCGTTGTAGTAGTACTCGCGGTGCACCTGCGCGCCCTGCGTGGCCAGCAGGTTGCAGATGGCGTCGCCGAGCGCCGCTTGGCGGCCGTGGCCCACGTGCAGCGGGCCGGTCGGGTTGGCCGAGACGAACTCGACCAGCACCCGCTCGCCGGTGGCGGGCTGGTCGCCGTAGCGCTCGCCCGCCGCGAGGATCTCGCGCACCGTCTGCTGCTTGGCCTCGGGCGTGAGGCGGATGTTGAGGAAGCCGGGGCCGGCCAGCTCGACCGCGGCGGTCCAGCGGCGGAAGGCCTCGGTGGCCTCCAGCGCCTGCTTGAGCGCCTCGCCCAGCTGGCGCGGGTTCTGGCGCAGCGGCTTGGCCAGCTGCATCGCGGCGGTGACGGCGAAGTCGCCGTGCGCGGCGACCTTGGGGGATTCGAAGGCGGCCCGGGCACCGGCGCCGGGCGAGAGGGTATCGAGCGCGCCGGCGAGCGCGGCGAGCAGGTCGTGTTTGACGGAGGGCATCGCGGGATTTTACGGGGCCGGTTCCGGCAGGACGGCCGGCACGGCTTGCCGACCGGCGGGTTCTGGAGTGCAATCTTCCCCGGAACTTTTTCCGATGCGCCTTTGCAGGAGAACCCCCATGAAGACGATGCAGATGACGAAGCGCTCCACCCGCCCGGCCGCCGCCTGCGCGATGGCCCTGGCGCTCGCCCTGGGCGGCGCCGCCCGGGCCGCCGATCCGGCACCCTCCGCGCAGAACAGCCGCATGGCCGCCTGCAGCGCCGATTTCAAGGAGACCGGCAGGGACGGCAAGGAACGCCAGGCCTTCATGAAGGACTGCCTGACCGACAAGAAGAAGGCGCAGAACAACAGGATGTCGAGCTGCAGCGCCGACTTCAAGGCCACCGGCAAGGACGGCAAGGAGCGCCAGGCCTTCATGAAGGAGTGCCTGTCCGGCGCCAAGCCGGCGGCCTGACGCGCGGCGCGCCTAGCCTTTCGCGCCGAAGCCGCGCGCGAGGAAGGTGGCGGCCAGCGGGATCAGCGGCACCAGGTGCGCCTGCAGCATCACCAGGCGCCGGGTGGCGCGCACCTCGTCCGTGGTGGGCAGCGGGCCGCCGGCCTGCGCGCTGCGCGCCCAGCGCCGGAAGGTCAGCGTCGGGCGGATCGAGACCAGCCCCACCAGCACGAACAGCCCCACCTTCAGGTGCAGCAGCCAGTTGCCGCCGTAGTAGCCCGGTCCCTTGATGCCCCAGACGATGCGGGCGACGCCGGTGGCCAGCACCGCCACCGCCGCGATGCCGTAGACCAGGTCGACCTTCGCCAGCCGGGCGACGACCGGGGCGTTGAGCCATTCGCCGCGGCACAGCGCGGCCTCGCTGGCGAGGAAGACCACCATCGTCAGGATGGCGAGCAGGTGCAGGTAGGCGAGGAGGGATTCGAGGACCATGGGACGGCTTTCCTTCGGGTGGGGAAACCCGAGCCTGCCAGAAATCCCGCCCGCGGTCCCCGGAAAATCCCGCCCTGCCCCTTCCTGCTCCCTCCTGCCCCGTCTGTCAGTACCGGATGGCGATGTCGCGCACCGCCGGGCCGTTCGCCCCGCCGATGAACGACAGGCCGGCATCGCCCGAGGTGTTGCGGTAGAGCGTCGCCGCGCCGGTGGTCAGCGAGACGGTGTAGAGGCTGAACGGCCCGCTGGCGCCGCTGCGCAGCGCGGCCAGCACCAGGCCGTTGGCGCCGCCGGCGATGTCGAGGGCGCCCTGGCCGCCGAGCGCCACGCCCAGCGGGCCGACGTTGACCTGGGTGCCGTCGTTGGGCGGTGCCTGCCGGGTCAGCACGTTGGCGGCCGCGTCGAGATTGAACAGGTCGGTCGCGGCGGCGCCCGCGAAGCTGTTGGTGTAGGTCCCGGCCACCACCTGGGCCGGCACGACGCGGTTGATGGCGCCGTCGGTGGTGGTGGCGCCGGTGTCGACGTTGATGCGCAGGTTCTGGCCGGTGTCGCCCACCACCCGCAGCCGGTCGGCCACCGGGTTGAAGTCCACCGCGAAGCGGCTGCCCGCGAGGCCGGCGTAGGGCAGCGTGGTGTCGGTGGCGTCCGCGGCCAGCGCGACCGCGGCGGTCGCGGCGCCGGTGTCCGGGTCCACCGTCAGCAGCCGGCCGGTGGAGGTCAGCGCGTAGAGGCGGCCGTTGGCCGGGCGGAAATCGATGCCCAGGACCGACTCGCCGGCCGCCAGCCCGCCGATGGCGACCGACGCGTCCAGGGTGCCGGGGGTGGCGGGCGCGAAGCGGACCAGGCGGGCGTCGGGGGTCAGCGCATAGGCGCGCGCCGCCGCGGGCTGCACCAGCGTCAGGCCGGTCAGGGCCTCGCCGCCGCCGATGGGCCCCACCAGGGCCGCGCCGGCGGTGCCGGACAGCGGCACGGTGTAGAGCCGGGTGGCGCCGTCGACGGTCAGCGCGGCGTAGGCCCGGTTGGTGCGCGCGTCGATGTCGAAGCCGTTGTCGTCGGTGAAGCGCACGCCGAGCGCCACCGGGGCGGCCAGGGTGCCGTTGTTGGGCGGGTCCTGGAGGTAGAGCGTGCCGGCGGCGTCCAGGTCGTAGAGCTGGGTGGCGGTGGCGCCGGCGAAGCTGTTGGTGTAGGCCGAGGCGGTGATGCGCGCCGTCGTGCCGGCGGGGGCGCCGTTGATCGCGCCGTCGACCACCGCCGCGCCGGTGGATACGTCGATGCGCAGGTTCTGGCCGGTGTCGCTCACCACCCGCAGCCGGTCGGCCACCGGGTTGAAGTCCACCCCGAAGCGGTTGCCGGCCAGCGGCACCGAGATCGTCGCGCGCGGCGTGAGCACGCCGGTGGCGGGGTCGAGGGTGTGGATGCGGCCCCGGCTGCTGACGGTGTAGACCGCGTTGTCGGCGGGACGGATGTCGAGGCCCACCAGGCTCTCGCCCGGGTCCAGGCCGATGACGGTGCGGCTGCTGGTCAGGGTCGCGGGCGCGGCGCGGTCGAAGGAGACGACCCGGCCCGAGGCGGTGAGGGCGATGGTGTCGCCCAGCCGCGCGTCCGGCGCGGATTCGCCGCCTCCGCCGCCGCCCCCGCAGGCGACCAGGGCGGCGGCGGCGAGGGTGCCCAGGGCGGCACGGGAGGAGGAAACGATGGAGGGGGTACGCATGGCGGCATTCCTTGGAAGGAGGGATTGGACGGGTATGCCGTGCGACCGATGGTCTGGAATTTTTTGTCGTGCAGACGCGGGCATGCGCACACTACCCACCGGGACGCCGTCCGGATGCGGGCGATTACCGTTTGTTGCGCTTTCGCCGCTGCCGCGGGGCGCGGCCGCCCGCGTCTCAGGCCCGCGGCCCGGCCGTCCAGAAATCCGTCCGGCCGTAGTGGCGCTTGAGGAAGTCGATCCACAGGCGCACCCGCAGCGGCAGGTGCTTGCGCTGCGGCACCACCGCGTAGATGCCGTTGGGCGGCGCGGCGAAGTCCTGCAGCAGGGCTTCGAGCCGGCCGGCGGCGATGTCGGCCTCCACCTCCCAGGTGCTGCGCCAGGCGATGCCGTGGCCGGCCAGGCACCAGTCGTGCAGCACCTGCCCGTCGGAGCAGTCGAGCGGCCCGCCGGGCTTGAGGTGGACCACCTCGCCCGCGCCGCCCTCCATGCCGCCGTCCCCGCCCTCGGCCTCCGCGCCGGGGGCGGGCAGGCGGAAGGCCCATCCACGGGTCTGCGAGGCGTCGCTCGACAGCGTCAGGCAGTCGTGGCGCGCCAGGTCCGACGGGTGCTCCGGCCGGCCGTGGCGGCGCAGGTAGGCGGGCGCGGCCACGCACAGCCGGCGGTTGTCGGCCAGGCGGACGCTGACCAGCGACGAGTCGGGCAGGTCGCCCACCCGCACCGCGCAGTCGAAGCCCTCGCCGGCCAGGTCCACCACCCGGTCGCCGAGGTTGAGCGAGACGGTGACGTCGGCATGCTCGGACCGGAAGCGCGGCACCAGCGGCGCGACGTGGCGGCGGCCGAAGCCGGCGGGCGCGGTGATGCGCAGGTGGCCGCGGGCGCGCACGCCGCCGGCGCTGACGCCGGATTCCGCGTCGGCCAGCTCGGCCAGGATGCGCTGGCAGTCCTCCAGGAAGGCGCTGCCCTCGTGCGTCAGGCTCAGGCGCCGGGTGGTGCGCACCATCAGCTTGACGCCCAGGTGCTCCTCCAGCGCGTCGAGCCGGCGGCCCATGATGGCCGGCGCCACGCCCTCGGCCTGCGCGGCCGCGGTCAGGCTGCCCCGTTGCGCGACCGAGACGAAGGATTCGATTTGCTTGAACTTGTCCATTCCGGCGGATTATCCCGAGCGATCGGCAGGGCGCGCCTCGCCGGGGACGAATATCCGAAAGCGTTTTCCACTCCCGGCCCTTGTTCCATCTTGGTTACAAGCTCTTTTTTCGATAGCGCCGGACGCCCCGCATTCCGGGGCCGCGGGGGCGCGCGGGCGGCGTCTCAGCCGATCCGGCGCAACCCGTTCCTGAAGCGCCCGGCATTGCGCACGTAGCCCGCGGCGCTGCGGCGCAGGCCCTCGATCTGCTCGGGCGTCAGGGCGCGCACGGCCTTGGCCGGGCTGCCGACGATCAGCGAGCCGTCGGGGAATTCCTTGCCTTCGGTCACCAGCGCGCCGGCGCCGACCAGGCTGTCGCGGCCGATGCGCGCGCCGTTGAGCACCACCGCGCCGATGCCGATCAGCGAATGGTCGCCGACGGTGCAGCCGTGCAGCATCGCCTGGTGCCCGACGGTCACGTTCCGGCCGATGGTCAGCGGCACGCCCGCATCGGTGTGCAGCACCGCGTTCTCCTGCAGGTTGCTGCCGGCGCCGATGGTGATCGCGTGGTTGTCGCCGCGCACCACCACGCCGAACCAGACGCTGGCGTCCGCCTCCAGGCGCACGTCGCCGATGACTTCGGCGCTGTCGGCGATCCAGGCGGTGGGATCGACCTGCGGCTGCACGCCGTCGAGTTCGTAGATGGCCATAGGGCATGGTCTCCTGGCAGGAATGGACGGGCCCCGGCCGGGCGGGTGGAGCGCTTCGGGCCGGGCACGCCCGCATCCTGCCACGGACCTTCCGCCGCTCCCCCTGCGGAAAACATGGGGTTCACCAGAATATTCAGAAAGATATCAAAAACAGCCAATTTTTCATTTTAAAGATAACAAATCGTTATCTAGACTCTGAGCCATTCCTATCCTGAATGCGCCCTTTCCATGACCCGTCCCCCCCCACGCAAGCTGCGCTCCACCGAATGGTTCGGCAGCGCCGACAAGAATGGCTTCATGTACCGCAGCTGGATGAAGAACCAGGGTATCCCGGACCATGAATTCGACGGTCGCCCGGTCATCGGCATCTGCAACACCTGGTCCGAGCTGACTCCCTGCAACGCGCACTTCCGCAAGATCGCCGAGCACGTCAAGCGCGGCGTCTACGAGGCCGGCGGCTTCCCGGTCGAGTTCCCGGTGTTCTCTTCGGGCGAATCCAACCTGCGCCCCACCGCCATGCTGACGCGCAACCTGGCCGCCATGGACGTCGAGGAGGCCATCCGCGGCAACCCGATCGACGCGGTGGTGCTGCTGGCCGGCTGCGACAAGACCACGCCCGCGCTGCTGATGGGCGCGGCGAGCTGCGACGTGCCGGCCATCGTCGTCTCGGGCGGGCCGATGCTCAACGGCAAGCTCGACGGCAAGAACATCGGCTCCGGCACCGCGGTCTGGCAGCTCCACGAGCAGCTCAAGGCCGGCGAGATCCAGCTGCACCAGTTCCTCTCGGCCGAGGCGGGCATGTCGCGCTCGGCCGGCACCTGCAACACCATGGGCACCGCCTCCACCATGGCCTGCATGGCCGAGGCGCTGGGCGTCACGCTGCCGCACAACGCCGCGATCCCGGCGGTGGACGCGCGCCGCTACGTGCTGGCGCACCTGTCGGGCAGCCGCATCGTCGAGATGGCCCGCGAGGACCTGACGCTGTCGAAGGTGCTGACCCGCGCGGCCTTCGAGAACGCCATCCGCGCCAACGCCGCCATCGGCGGCTCGACCAACGCGGTGATCCACCTCAAGGCCATCGCCGGCCGCATGGGCGTGCCGCTGGAGCTGGAGGACTGGACCCGCATCGGCCGCGACACCCCCACCATCGTCGACCTGATGCCCTCGGGCCGCTTCCTGATGGAGGAGTTCTACTACGCCGGCGGCCTGCCCGCGGTGCTGCGCCGGCTGGGCGAGGCCGGGCTGCTGCCGCATCCCGACGCGCTCACCGTCAACGGCAAGAGCCTGTGGGACAACGTGCGCGAGGCGCCCCACTACGACGACGAAGTGATCCGCCCCCTGGACAAGCCGCTGATCGCCGACGGCGGCATCCGCGTGCTGCGCGGCAACCTGGCGCCGCGCGGCGCGGTGCTCAAGCCCTCGGCCGCCACGCCGGAACTGCTCAAGCACCGCGGCCGGGCGGTGGTCTTCGAGAACCTGGAGCACTACAAGGAACGCATCGTCGACGAGTCGCTCGACGTGGACGCCGACTCGGTGCTGGTGCTCAAGAACTGCGGCCCGCGCGGCTACCCGGGCATGGCCGAGGTCGGCAACATGGGCCTGCCGCCCAAGCTGCTGCGCGCCGGCGTGAAGGACATGGTGCGCATCTCCGACGCCCGCATGAGCGGCACCGCCTACGGCACCGTGGTGCTGCACGTGGCGCCCGAGGCGGCCGCCGGCGGCCCGCTGGCCACGGTGCGCGACGGCGACTGGATCGAGCTCGACTGCGACGCCGGCCTGCTGCGGCTGGACATCAGCGACGCGGAACTGGAAGAGCGCCTGCGCGCGGTGACTCCCCTGGCGGCCCCGGCCGACGGCGGCTACCGAAAGCTCTACGTCAACCACGTGCTGCAGGCCGACGAGGGCTGCGACCTGGACTTCCTGGTCGGCTGCCGCGGCAACGCCGTGCCCCGCCATTCCCATTGAGCCCCCGAGCCACCGAACCCGACATGCCCGCCACCACCCCCCGCTACCGCGGCGTCTTCCCCGTCGTCCCCACCACCTTCACCGAGCACGGCGCCCTGGACCTGGAGAGCCAGAAGCGCGCGGTCGATTTCATGATCGACGCCGGCTCGGACGGCCTGTGCATCCTGGCCAACTTCTCCGAGCAGTTCCTGCTGTCCGACGAGGAGCGCGACATCCTCACCCGCACCGTGCTGGAGCACGTGGCGGGCCGGGTGCCGGTGATCGTCACCACCACCCACTTCAGCACCGACGTCTGCCTGGCGCGCAGCCAGCAGGCCGAACGCTACGGCGCGGCCATGGTGATGGTGATGCCGCCCTACCACGGCGCCACCTTCCGCGTCCCCGAGGCGGCGGTCGAGGGCTTCTACCGCCGGCTGTCGGACGGGCTCGGCATCCCCATCATGGTCCAGGACGCGCCCGCCGCCGGCACGCCGCTGTCGGCCCCCTTCCTGGCGCGCATGGCCCGCGAGATCGAGCAGGTGCGCTATTTCAAGATCGAGACGGCCGGCGCGGCCGACAAGCTGCGCGAGCTGATCCGCCTGGGCGGCAACGCCGTCGAAGGCCCGTGGGACGGCGAGGAAGCCATCACGCTGCTGGCCGACCTGGAGGCCGGCGCCACCGGGGCCATGACCGGCGGCGGCTTCCCGGACGGCATCCAGACCATCGTGCGCGCCCACCGGGCCGGCGACCGCGACGCCACCTTCGCCGCGTACCAGCGCTGGCTGCCGCTGATCAACCACGAGAACCGGCAGGCCGGCTTCCTGGCGGCCAAGGCCCTGATGAAGGAAGGCGGCGTGATCGCTTGCGAAGCGCCGCGCCATCCCTGGCCGCACATCCGCCCGGCGGCGCGCGCCGAGCTGATCGACATCGCCCGGCGCCTCGACCCGCTGGTGCTGCGCTGGGCGCGCTGATCCGCGTTCTCGCAACCCACCCGCGCTCACGCAAGGAGATTCCATCGTGCACCACGCCAACCGACGCGCCAGCCGACGCGATTTCATGCACATGGCCGTCGCCGGCGCCGCGGCCGCCGCCACCGTCGGCAGCGGCCTGGCGATGCTGTCCCCCGTCCCCGCCCGCGCGGACCCGCAGTGGCCGGCCAAGCCGGTGTCGCTGATCGTCGGCTACCCGCCCGGCGGCCTGACCGACATGGGCGCGCGCTTCGTCACCACCGGACTGAGCACCGCCCTGCACCAGACCGTGCTGGTGGAAAACAAGCCCGGCGCCTCGGGCAACCTGGCCGCGGCAGAGGTGATGCGGGCCAACGATCCCTACAAGCTGCTGGTGGCCAACACCAGCTTCACCATCAACCCGCACACCTTCACCTCGCCCGCGCCGCCGAGCCCGACCGACTTCACGCCGGTCGGCATGATCCTGGAGTCGCAGCTGGTGCTGTGCGTCAACCCCTCCCTGCCGGTGAAGACCCTCGCCGAGTTCGTCGCCTGGGCCAGGGCCCAGACCCAGGACGGCGGCCTCAGCTACGCCACCGGCGGCAGCGGCGGCAACACCCACCTGGCGATGGAGCATTTCCGCGAACGCACCGGCCTGCCGGCGATGACCCAGGTGCCGTACAAGGGCAGCGCGCCCGCCATCCAGGACGTGGTGGGCAACCAGGTGCCCTGCATCATGGACGCGGCCTCGCTGCTGATTCCCTTCATCCAGGCCGGCAAGGTGCGCCCCGTCGTCGTCACCGGCGGCCGCCGCCTGCCGGCGCTCCCCGACGTGCCCACCGCGACGGAGCTGGGCGTGAAGGACTTCAACGTGACCGTGTTCGTCGGCCTGTACGGACCGCCCCGGCTGGACCCGGCCATCGTGAAGCAGCTCAACGCCGCGCTCAACGGCACGCTCGCCAGCCCCGCGGTCAGCGCGCTGATCACCAAGAACGGCGACCTGGTCGGCGGCGGCACCCCGGAGCGGCTGGGCACGGTGACCCGGGACAACTACAAGCTCTGGGGCGAGATCGTGCGCAAGAACAACATCCGCGCCACCTGATCCGGCCGCCGGCGGGCCGTGGCGTGCCCGCACGGCCCGGACGCCGCCCCATGCTTCCGAGACACGAACCAGCCGACGACGATGCCCCCCATCACGCAGACACCCTTCGGCACGATGCCCGACGGACGCCCCGTCACCGAATTCACCCTCGACAACGGCGCCGGGCTGCGCCTGCGCGCCATCAACCTCGGCGGCATCGTCACGTCGCTGGAAGCGCCCGACCGGGAAGGCACCTCCGCGAGCGTGGTGCTGGGGCTGCCCACCCTGGACGACTACCTGACGCGCAGTCCGCATTTCGGCACGATCGTCGGCCGCTACGCCAACCGGATCGCGCGCGGTCGCTTCACGCTCGACGGCGAGGACTTCCAGCTGCCGATCAACGACGGGCCGAACGCGCTGCACGGCGGCGTCGCCGGCTTCGGCCTGCGGTGGTGGGACATCGCCCCCCTCGACACCGGCGTGCCGGGCGAAGCCGCGCTGGTCCTGCGCCGCACCAGCGCCGACGGCGAGGAAGGCTACCCGGGCCGGCTGGAGGTGGAGGTGCGCTACACGCTCGACGCCGCCTGCGGCTGGCGCATCGACTACCTTGCCCGCACCGACCGCGCCACCGTGCTCAACCTGAGCCACCACGACTACTTCAACCTCGCGGGCCACGGTTCGGTGCTCGACCACCGGCTGACCCTGCCGGCGGCGCGCTACCTGCCGGTCGACGCGACGCTGATCCCGACCGGCATCGCCGAGGTCGCGGGCACGCCCTTCGATTTCCGGGTGCCCACGCCCATCGGCGAGCGCATCCGCACGCCGCACCCGCAGCTGGTGCGCGCCCGGGGCTACGACCACAACTGGGTGCTCGACCGGCCTGCGGAGGGCCTGGCCCTGGCGGCCCGGCTGGAGCACCCGGGCTCGGGCCGCGCGATGGAGGTCTTCACCACCGAGCCCGGCGTGCAGTTCTATTCGGGCAACTTCCTGGACGGCACGCTGGTCGGCACCGCGGGCGCGGTGGTGCGCCAGGGCGACGGCCTGTGCCTGGAAACCCAGCATTTCCCCGATGCGCCGAACCAGCCGGCGTTCCCGTCGACGGTGCTGCGACCGGGTGAGACCTTCCGGAGTTCGACGCTGCACCGCTTCGGCGTGTGCTGATGCCGGCCCGGCGCATGCCGCGTCCGCCCGGGCCGGGCGGGTATTCAGCCGCCGAAACGGTGCGCGGGTCGGCCGGGGCTGTCGGTGCGCACGGCGAACAGGCCGCCCGCCAGCGGCTCGGCCGCCCGCTGCGCCGCATCGAGCCCGCTGCAGGCGCTGGTGACGAACAGGGTCCGCAGGTCCTCGCCGCCGAACGCGCAGTTCGTGATGTGCGAGGTCGGCAGCGCGATGCGGCCGAGTTCGGCACCGCTGTCCGGGTCGTGGCAGCTGACGCAGGCGCCGCCCCAGTGCGCGATCCAGAGGCGCCCCGCGGCATCGGTCGTCATGCCGTCGGGCACGCCGTCGCCCGGCCCGAAGCGCAGCCACTCGCGGCGGCCGGAGAGCGTGCCGGCGTCCATGTCGAAATCGTAGGCCAGCACGCAGCCCCGCACCGTGTCGTTGAAATAGAGCGTGCGGCCGTCGGCCGACCAGGTCGGTCCGTTGGTCACCGGAAAGCCGTGGTCGTGGCGCGAGCAGCTTCCGTCCGGATCGAAACGGTAGAGCGCGCCGGTCGGGGCCTCGCAGGCGAAGTCCATCGTGCCGCCCCAGAAGCGGCCCCGCGCGTCGCATTTCCCGTCGTTGAAGCGGTTGCCGGGCTGGTCCGGCTCCGGCCGGTGCAGCAGCCGGGGCGGCGTGTCCGGCTGCGCGGGGTCGAAGAACGCGAAACCGTGGCGCAGGGTGACCAGCAGGCCCGGCGCCTGCGCGCGCTCGGCGACGGCCGAGATCTCCTCGCCGAACTGCCAGCTGCGGCGCTGGCCCGTCGCGGGGTGCCAGCGGTAGAGCCGGTGCCCGAGGATGTCGACCCAGTAGACCGCCTGTTCGCGGATCGACCACGCCACGCCTTCGCCGAGCGTGGCGCCGGCGGACCAGACGCACTCGGGCGCGCCGAGCATGCGGGGCGCGGACGCGGCGCGCGGAGGGGATGCGTTCATGGTCGTCTCCATCGTTTTCTGCGCCGCGGACAGTCCCGGGCCCTTGACGCGGCGGATCGTATCAGGGCATATTGATATAAGAAAAATAATAATTTCGTATTATTAGATATTTAAATTGCAATCAATCAACGAACTGGAGACCTGCTTGAATCCTTCCCCCGCTCCCCTTTCCAAGAACGCGGTGTTCCCGAGCCTGCGCGACCGTGCGGTCTTCGTGACCGGTGGCGGCAGCGGCATCGGCGCGGCCATCGTGTCGGCCTTCGCCGCGCAGGGCGCCCGGGTCGCCTTCATCGACGTCGCCGAGGAGTCCAGCAACGCCCTGGTGCGGCGCATCGCCGCCGAAGGCCATCCGGCGCCCTGGTGGCGCCGCTGCGACGTGCGCGACATCCGCGCGCTGCAGGCCGCCATCGCCGACGCGGCGGCCGAGCTGGGCCATTTCGCGGTCCTGGTGAACAACGTGGCGAGCGACGACCGGCACACGCTCGAATCGGTCACGCAGAGCTACTACGACGAGCGCATGGCCATCAACGAGCGGCCGGCGCTGTTCGCGATCCAGTCGGTGGTGCCGGGCATGAAACGCCTCGGCCACGGCTCGGTGATCAATCTCGGATCGACGGGCTGGCAGGGCAAGGGATCCGGCTACCCCTGCTATGCGATCGCCAAGTCCTCGGTGAACGGCCTGACCCGCGGGCTCGCGGTCGACCTGGGCCGCGACCGCATCCGCATCAACACGGTGTCGCCCGGCTGGGTCATGACCGAGCGCCAGGTCGCCCTCTGGCTGGACGAGGAAGGCGAGCAGGCGCTCAAGCGCAACCAGTGCCTGCCGGACAAGCTGATGCCGGAGGACATCGCGCGCATGGTGCTGTTCCTCGCATCGGACGACGCGGCGATGTGCACGGCCCAGGAATTCGTCGTCGACGCCGGCTGGACCTGAGCCCCCGGCGATCGTCCGGGGCCGGGCCCCGGGCGGTCACTCCTGGAAATCAAGCCGGCAGTTGTAGACCGACAGGCTCGCCATCTTGATCGCCTTCAGCATCACGTTGGCCGCGGGCGAAAGCAGCCGGTCCGTGCGCGTGATGATCCCGAAGTTGTCCATGTGGCAGGGCATGTCGATCGGCAGCAGCGCGACGATGCCGTGGGCCGCGTAGTAGCGGGCGACGTCGGTCGCGACCACCGCGACCATGTCGCTGCGCTGCAGCATGCTGGTGAGGAACAGCAGCGCCGCCGTCTCGATGATGTCGGAAGGCGGCGTCAGGCCGGCCTCCTGGAACATCAGTTCGAAGCGGTGGCGCAGCACGCTGCCCGCGGGCGGGACGATCCAGCTGGAGCCGACGATGTCGCCCAGGCCCAGGCTCTCGGTGCCCAACAGGGGATGCCCCGGACGCACGATGGCGCAGACCGACTCCTCGGTGAGTGCCTGGTAGCGCAGCCGCGACTTGTCGTGCTCCTCGAACAGCCGCGCGACCAGGATGTCGAGCCGGCCCTGCTCCAGCCGGTCCAGCAGCATCGGGCTGGTCTCGATCTCGAGCGACACGCGCAGGCTCGGATGCTCCTGCTTGACCATCGCCACCGCCGGCGGCATCAGCGCCAGGCCCGGCGCGGTGATCGCCCCCACGCGCACCTGGCCGAAGCTGCCGGACTTGACGGCCTGCAGCTCCTCGTGCGCCTGGTTCAGGCTGGCCAGCGCGACGCGCGCATGCCGGATCATGGTTTCGCCGTACCAGGTCGGGCGCATGCCGCGCGGCAGGCGCTCGAAGAGCGGCACCTCCAGCACATCCTCCAGATCCTTGAGCAGCTTGGACGCCGCGGGCTGCGTCATGGCCAGCACCTGCGCGGTGCGGTGGATGTTGCCCTCCTCGGCCAGGGTCACCAGCAGAAGCAGTTGTCGGGTCTTGAGGCGCGCGCGCAGGAACCAGTGGTTCGAAGGGTTCATCGGGTTTTCCAGAATTTGGCTATCTATATCGATTTTCGCCAAAAATTGATTTGATTGATACGAAATTCATTTTTAGACTCGGCGCAGCTTCACAGTACACGGAAGAGCAAACTGTTAGAAGCAGTAACAATATTTTCATTCACAACATCGGAGACCCTGACATGACCATCGACCGACGTGCATTCACTGGCGCAGTGGCAACCCTCGCCCTCGCGGGCTGGCTGCCTTCCAATGCCCTGGCCCAGAAGAAGCTGGTCCTGGGCTTTGCCCAGGTCGGTGCCGAGAGCGAATGGCGCACGGCCAACACGGAGTCGATCAAGTCGGCGGCGAAGGAGGCGGGCATCGAACTCAAGTTCTCCGATGCCCAGCAGAAGCAGGAGAACCAGATCAAGGCGATCCGCTCGTACATCGCCCAGAAGGTGGACGTGATCGCCTTCTCGCCGGTGGTCGAGTCGGGCTGGGAAACGGTGCTGCGCGAAGCCAAGGCCGCCAAGATCCCCGTCATCCTGACCGATCGCGCCGTCAGCACCAAGGACGACTCGCTCTACGTGACCTTCATGGGCTCGGACTTCGTGGAAGAGGGCCGCAAGGCCGGCCGCTGGCTGGTCGAGAAGATGAAGGACCAGAAGGGCGAGGTCAACATCGTCGAGCTGCAGGGCACGGTCGGCTCCGCGCCCGCCATCGACCGCAAGAAGGGCTTCGAGGAAATCGTCAAGGCCGATCCCAAATTCAAGATCATCCGCTCGAAGACCGGCGACTTCACCCGCGTCAAGGGCAAGGAGGTGATGGAGGCCTTCCTCAAGGCCGACGGCAAGAAGATCAACGTGCTCTTCGCGCACAACGACGACATGGCGATCGGGGCCATCCAGGCGATCGAGGAAGCCGGCCTCAAGCCCGCCAAGGACATCACCATCATCTCGATCGACGGCGTCAAGGGCGCCTTCGAAGCCATGATCGCCGGCAAGCTCAACGTCACCGTCGAATGCAGCCCGCTGCTCGGGCCGCAGCTCATGCAGGCGGTCAAGGACATCAAGGCCGACAAGCCGCTGCCCAAGCGCATCGTCACCGAAGAAGGCATCTTCCCCATGGAAGTGGCCTCCAAGGAATTCCCGTCGCGGAAGTACTGAGCAACCAAGCACGAAAACCCTCGCCGCGCCCGCAGCTTCCGGCTGAAGGCGCAGCCCCCGTCCTGCACGGGGGCGCAACGACAAAACCCAGAACCACCAGAGGGACCCCATGAAACGCATCTTCCTCAAGACTCTCCTCGCCGCCGCCGCCGCCGGCACCCTGGGCATCGCCCCGCTGGCCCAGGCCCAGGACAAGGGTCCGGTCGCCATCTCGATGCCGACGAAGTCGTCCGCCCGCTGGATCGCGGACGGCACCAACATGGTCCGGTACTTCAAGGAGAAGGGCTACAAGACCGACCTGCAGTACGCGGACGACGACATCCCGAACCAGCTCGCGCAGATCGAGAACATGGTCACCAAGGGCTCCAAGGTGCTGGTGATCGCGGCCATCGACGGCACCACGCTGTCCGACGTGCTGCAGAAGGCGGCCGACAAGGGCGTGAAAGTGATCGCCTACGACCGGCTCATCAAGGGCTCGAAGAACGTCGACTACTACGCCACCTTCGACAACTTCCAGGTCGGCGTGCTGCAGGCCGGCTACATCGAGAAGGCGCTCGACCTCAAGGGCGGCAAGGGCCCGTTCAACATCGAGATCTTCGGCGGCTCGCCGGACGACAACAACGCCTTCTTCTTCTACAACGGCGCGATGTCGGTGCTCAAGCCCTACATCGACAGCGGCAAGCTGGCGGTGCGCAGCAAGCAGGTCGGCATGGACAAGGTCTCGACCCTGCGCTGGGACGGCGCGGTGGCGCAGGCCCGCATGGACAACCTGCTGTCGGCCTACTACACCAAGGACCGCGTCGACGCGGTGCTCTCGCCCTACGACGGCATCTCGATCGGCATCATCTCCTCGCTCAAGGGCGTGGGCTACGGCTCGCCGAAGCTGCCGATGCCGGTCATCACCGGCCAGGACGCCGAGATCCCGTCGGTCAAGTCGATCCTGAAGAAGGAGCAGACCGCGACCGTGTTCAAGGACACGCGCGAACTGGCCAAGGTCACGGTGGCGATGGTCGATGCCATGCTGGCCGGCAAGGCCCCGGAAGTCAACGACACCAAGACCTACAACAACGGCGTGAAGGTGGTGCCCTCCTACCTGCTCAAGCCGGTGAGCGTGGACCTCTCCAACTGGAAGCAGACGCTGGTCGACAGCGGCTACTACAAGGAAAGCCAGCTCAAGTGAAAGCGGACGAGTCCCCGGACACCATCCTGGAGATGCGCGGCATCACCAAGACGTTTCCCGGTGTGAAGGCGCTGAGCAACGTCCGGCTGGCCGTGCGCGCGGGAGAGATCCACGCGGTGGTCGGCGAGAACGGCGCCGGCAAGTCGACGCTGATGAAGGTGCTCAGCGGCGTCTACCCGTGCGACAGCTACGACGGCGAGATCCACTTCGAGGGCGAGCTGCGCCAGTTCCGCGGCATCGCGGACAGCGAGAAGCTGGGCATCATCATCATCCACCAGGAGCTCGCGCTGGTGCCGCTGCTCTCGATCACCGAGAACATCTTCCTCGGCAACGAGATCGTGCGCGGCGGCGTGATCGACTGGTTCGCCGCGCACGCGAAGACGCGCGAACTGCTCGCCAAGGTGGGCCTCCACGAGTCGCCCACCACGCTGGTCACCGACCTCGGCGTGGGCAAGCAGCAGCTGGTGGAGATCGCCAAGGCGCTGTCCAAGCAGGTGAAGCTGCTGATCCTCGACGAGCCGACCGCCAGCCTCAACGAGCGCGACAGCGACGCGCTCCTGATGCTGCTGCTCGAACTCAAGCGCCAGGGCATCGCGTCGATCCTGATCTCGCACAAACTCAACGAGATCGCCAAGGTGGCCGACGCCATCACGGTGCTGCGCGACGGCACGACCGTCGAGACCATGGACTGCCGCGCGCAACCGATCAGCGAGGACCGCATCGTGCGCGGCATGGTCGGCCGCGACATGGAGCACCGCTACCCGCAGCGCACCCCGTCCATCGGCGAGACGGTGTTCGAGGTGCGCGACTGGCAGGTCCACCACGCGCTGCACGCCGAGCGCGAGACGATCAAGCGGGTGAACCTGAACGTGCGCCGCGGCGAGATCGTCGGCATCGCCGGGCTCATGGGCTCGGGCCGCACCGAATTCGCGATGAGCGTGTTCGGCCGGTCCTGGGGCCAGCGCATCAGCGGCACGGTACTGATGCAGGGCAAGCCGGTGGACGTGGGCAGCATCCGCAAGGCCATCGACCACGGCATCGCCTACGTCACCGAGGACCGCAAGGGCTACGGCCTGGTGCTCGACGAAGACATCCGCAAGAACGTGACGCTGGCGAACCTGGAGGCGGTGTCGAGCGCGTCGGTGATCGACGAGGGCCGCGAGTTCGCGGTGGCCGGCGACTACCGCCGGGCGCTCAAGATCCGCTGCTCCGGCACCGACCAGCAGGTGGTCAACCTCTCGGGCGGCAACCAGCAGAAGGTGGTGCTCAGCAAGTGGCTGTTCGCCAAGCCCGAGCTGCTGATCCTCGACGAGCCGACGCGCGGCATCGACGTCGGCGCCAAGTACGAGATCTACACCATCATCGACCAGCTCGCCAGCGAGGGCAAAGGCATTCTGATGATCTCGTCGGAACTGCCCGAATTGCTCGGCATGTGCGACCGGATCTATGTGATGAACGAAGGCCGCTTCGTCGCCGAATACCCGGTGGCCGAGGCCTCGCAGGAGCGCATCATGCGCGCGATCGTGAATTCAGGAAGTTCTGTCCATGTCCCCCAATGACAACCAGGCGGCACCGGCCGCCGCCCTGCCGCCCGCCGCCAAGACCGGCGCGCTGCACGCAGGCTTCATCAAGAACAACCTGCGCGAATACGGCATGCTGATCTCGCTGGTCGCGATCATGGCGCTGTTCCAGGTGCTGACCGACGGCACGCTGATGCGGCCGCTGAACCTGACCAACCTAGTGCTGCAGAACAGCTACGTGGTGATCATGGCGCTGGGCATGCTGCTGGTGATCGTGGCCGGCCACATCGACCTCTCGGTCGGCTCGGTCTGCGGCTTCGTCGGCGCGCTCGCCGCGGTGCTGATGGTGCAGTACGACTGGGGCTACCTGCCCACCGCCGTCGTCAGCATCGGCGCCGGCGCGCTCATCGGCGCGGCGCAGGGCTGGTTCGTGGCGTACCACAAGATCCCGTCCTTCATCGTCACGCTGGCCGGCATGCTGGTGTTCAAGGGCCTGACGCTGGCGCTGCTGCAGGGCCAGTCGCTCGGCCCCTTCCCGGACACCTTCCAGAAGCTCAGCTCCGGCTTCATCCCCGATCCGTTCGGCGGCGAGGCGCTGCGCACCACCTCGCTCGTGGTCGGCGCGCTGGCGGCCGTGGCGCTGGTCGTCTTCAAGCTGCGGGGCCGCGCCAAGCTCGCGCGGTACGGCATGGAGCAGGAGCCCTACGCCTTCTTCCTGATGAAGAACGCCTTCTTCGCGGTCGTCATCCTGTTCTTCAGCTGGCTGCTGGCCTCGTACAAGGGCCTGCCGAACGTGCTGGTGGTGATGGCGGTGCTGATCATGGTCTACGACTTCGTGACCAACCGCACCACCGTCGGCCGGCGCATCTACGCGCTCGGCGGCAACGAGAAGGCGGCGCGGCTCTCGGGCATCAAGACGCAGCGCCTGGCCTTCCTGACCTTCGTGAACATGGGCGCGCTGGCGGCGCTGGCCGGCCTGGTGTTCGCGGCGCGGCTCAACACCGCGACGCCCAAGGCCGGCCTGGGCTTCGAGCTCGACGTGATCGCGGCCTGCTTCATCGGCGGCGCGTCGGCCTCGGGCGGCGTCGGCAAGGTGATGGGCGCGGTGATCGGCGCCTTC
>JAKOND010000260.1 GCA_022702125.1 Burkholderiaceae bacterium | reverse complement strand
ATCGTGGTTGCACACAGCCTCAGCCGGAAACGGACATTCAGTCTGGATCGTCCACGACCTGCTCAAGCCGTAGAAATCACTTTCGGCACGCGGTGCGTCGCTCAACCCAGCAAAGCGTCGAGCTTTTGGTTCAGGATGGACAACGCCGTGCCTGTCGCCGGCAGCCGGTGGATTTCGCTGCCGCTCCTGAACAGCAGCGTCGGATACGAACGGGCCCCCAGCGTGTTGCGCGCCATATTGAAATCCATCCGTGCCCGGGCTTCGGCCGAACCATCGGCGAGCTGGCGCAGCACCAGGGCGTCGTCCAGGCCGTTCGCCTGTGCGATGGCCGCGACGGCCGATGCATCCGACAGGCTCTGGCCGCGGCCGTAGAAGGCCGCCTGCAGCTCGTGCGCCCAATGCACCGCGCGCTCAGGCGCTTGGGCACGCAGCGCGGCCAGGGCGGCACCGGCATCGAGGGAGTCCATCACCATATCCCCCCGCGTGAGCAGCGCCTGGTAGCCGTCGCCGAACACCGCCCCTGTCAGCTGCGAGATGCGCTGGTTGGCCTCGGCGATGTGCGGGTAGTTGGCGATGGCACCAGCCCGCTCGCCTACGAAGAGGCCTCCGCTGATGGCGGTGAAGGCCACCCGGTGCCGGTTGGCGGCTTCGAATTCCCGCATACGTCCGGAGAAGCCCCAGCACCAGCCGCAGTAGGCATCCATGACGTAGACGACCGCTTGGCCGGGAAGCACGAACTCGTTCATGGCTGGCTCCTTCGAATCGCTCACCACTTCATCTCGCCCTTGCCGACCTTGGCGCCGATGTCCAGGGCGATGCCCAGACCGGCGGTCGGGTACGCGGCTTTCATCGCGCCGATGAGTTCCGCGCTGTCGTTGGCCTTCGTCAGCTCGGCGTCCCAGCGCTGCAGGTAGGCCTGCGTGAAGGCGACCTGCGAGACGTCCTGGGCTTCGCCGGGCGCCGAGTGGCCCGGCACCACCACCGCCGGCCGCAGCGCGGCGATCCCGGCGAGCTTTTTCGACCAGGCAGCGCGGTCCTCGGCGCTTGCCGCATCGGCGGTCCAGACATGCAGGCCGGCAAAGACGTTGACACCGCCGACCACGGCCTGGATGGACGGGATCCACACATAGCTGCGGTGCGGCAGACGATCGTCCACCCCGCGAATCTCCAGGGTCCGGCCTTCGAGCGTGAGGGCGTTGCCGGACAGCGCTTCGGGCACGCTGACGCTCTTCGGAGCATTGGCACCCATCTTGGGCTGCCAGAAAGCGAGCTTGGCCGGCAGCGTCGCCTCGATCTTCTTGATGGTCGGTGCCGTGGCGACGACCTTCACCTCGGGGAAATACGACTTGAGGATGTCGACGCCGAAGTAGTAGTCGGGGTCGGGCTGGCTGATGTAGATGGTCTTGAGCGTCTTGCGGCTGTCCAGGACCATCGCCGCGATGCGCAGCGCATCGGCGCGGGTGAAGCCCGTATCCAGCAGGATGGCGTCGGTCGTGCCGGACACCAGCACCGCATTGGCGTGGAAGCTGTCCGCATCGGCGTGGTAGACCTTGAGGGTCAGCGGAGCGTCTTGCGAATGCGCCGCAGCGGCGACGAGGGCGAGCGATGCGGCGGCGGCGAAGGTGGTGGCGGTGCGGGTGATGGACATTCGAATCTCCGGGATGACACAGCATTGCTGCGATGGAATGAACTTTATTCGTCCGTTCCAGGCAGATAAACTCTGATTCGATTGAATGTTTGTCAACTGAATCGAGCAGATATGGATCGTCTTACCGCTGTGCGCGTCTTCGTCGAGACCGTGGATCGCGGCAGCGTCAGCGCCGCGGCCGAGGCGATGGACATGTCGCGTGCCATGGCGAGCCGCTACCTCGAAGGATTGGAGGACTGGCTGGGCGCACGATTGCTCCACCGCACCACGCGCCGGCTGACGCTTACGGACGCCGGGCAGAATTCGCTCGTGACTTGCCGGGAAATGCTCGCATTGGCGAGCGATGTGGTGGCGCAGGCGGGACAGGGGAGCGCCGAGGCGCAGGGTCGCCTGCGGCTGACATCGTCGCCTTCGTTCGCGGTGGCCCAGCTCACGGCGGCCGTCGTGGAATTCCAGGTGTCGCATCCCGGGGTGAGCATCGACCTGGTGATGGTGGACCGGACCGTCGATCTGGTTCAGGACCGTATCGACCTGGCCGTCCGCTTGAGCAACGTCATCGACCCCAATCTCGTGGCGCGCCGGCTGGCACGGTGCCACTCGGTTCTGTGCGCGTCCCCTGCCTACCTGGAGCGCATGGGTGCGCCCCAGGCGCCCGAGGATTTGCAGCATCACCAGTGCATCGTCCACAACGCCGGCTTCTCACCCGAATACCGGCTCCATCGCGCAGGCCAGTGGACGACGGTCGCGGTTCGCGGCCTGGTCACGGCCAACGAGACGTCGGTGGTGCGTGCCGCGGTGCTGGCCGGCGCGGGCATCGCGATGCTGCCCACCTATTTCGTGGGCGACTCGCTGGCGGACGGAGCGCTGCGGAAAGTGCTGCCGGAGTACGGCCTTGAGCCGCTGGACATCCAGGCGGTCTACCTGTCGCGCCGCCACCAGCCGCTGCCGCTCAGGCTGTTGATCGACTTCCTGGCGGATCGCTTCGGCGGTGAAGTCGCGCCGTGGGACCGACTCCCCCTCCCGGCCTGAAGACCGCAGACGGGGTCGCCAGAGCATGTCCTGGGAAACGGAGACGGTTTGAGACCACGACTGCTTCGGGATCATCGCACCCGTCTGCACCGGGCTACGGTCGGCCCCCGGCAGACCTCGGCATGCCCATCGTCGAATGTCAACGTGAACGTCGGATCCATGGCAGCAGGTCCGTGTTGGAGTGCATGGGAAGTCGAGCCGGACAGGCCCGACTTCGTGCAACCCCACCACCCGCGCCGAACCTCACTTGACCGACGAAGTTGCATGCCGACAAGGTCTACGACTGCCAGCGGTGCTGAGCGTATCTCTGGCAGTGCGGGGTCACGAGCCGGACCGCTCGGCGAAGCGTCGAAGGCAGCGAGCGCCCGGGCAGGCATCGTCGGGTGGTCCAACGCACGCACGGATGGTTCGCGGGCTCGGGCAAGCTGCGCATTCGCTTCGCGCGTCGGCTCGTCATCCATCGCGCGTTGCTCTCGATGAACGCTGCCGTCATCTGCCCGCGATTGGTCGGCCGGTCGTGTTGGCGCTTCTGGAAAAGACAGGAACTGGACCCGGTTGCACAGTCGATGGACTGGATCTGCTAATCGACTTTATGAGGAAATCGCTTCAATAAGAAATAATGAGTATTCGTGACTCTATCTGGTTGTTAAGATTACCCTATGAACTTCAAGCAAGTAGAAGCCTTTCGTGCGGTCATGATCAGTCGTTCCATGACCACCGCTGCGGTACTTTTGCATACCTCCCAGCCCAATATCAGCCGATGGATAGCCCTTCTCGAAAAAGAATTAGGCTTCGAACTTTTCCAGCGCAATGGAACAAGACTGACTCCGACAGGCGATGCGGATATCTTCTATTCCGAAGTGGAAAGGTCTTTTCGGGGCTTGGAGATTCTCAAAGACACCGCTGTGTCGATCAAGAAGAAGGGCATGGGTGTGGTGCGTGTTGGAGCGGTGGGATCTTTGACCCAGTGCGTTCTGCCCCAGGCCATCAAGACTTTCAAATCCATCTATCCGGATAGCCCGGTCTTGATCAATACAGGCAGCTCGGGCCAGGTGGCCCAATGGGTTGCCAGCGGAGTCTGCGACGTCGGATTCGTATCGATGGTCGGCGATGTGGCAGGTGCTCGATACGAACTGATGAATACCAACAGCGGAGTCGGTATAGTGCCCGCTGGTCATTCGCTTTCATCCAAGGAGCTGCTCACTTCCGAGGATTTTGAAAACGAGCCTTTCATCGCGCTTCCCAGCGGAAGTCCAAATCGAGCAGCAGTCGAAGATTACCTGAAAGACACCAAAACGCTCCTGTCCATCGAAACCCATTATGCTTCGACCATATGCACTTTGGTTGGCATGGGGCTGGGAGTGTCGATCGTCAATTCGTTCGTGCCGCGCGCGCTCAGGCCGGGCCGAATCAAAGAAATCCCGCTGGATAGGAAAGTGGCTTTCAGTAGTTATTCGGTGGTCCCCGAACATTACGCCAGCGGGGTTCTGGCAGGGGAGATTCTGAAGTGCGTAAGAGATTCTTTTGAATTTCTCAACGAAAGCTGAGGGGCGTTTGAACACATGCCGAATCGTTGGACCCCAATGCGATTTGCGCCAGGATCTGCGCTGAGATCCGGCTGGGATCGTGGAGGCACACATCGTCATCCACATCGATCCTGGACAACACCAGCGGAATCTCTGTGCAGGCCATCAGGAACGACGTGATCCCTGCGCGGTTCTTCATCCAAGAGACGACGGTCGAGAAACAATGTTTTCCCAGATCGAGGTTCCCTGCTTTGACGCCGTCGTAGATGCCGATCATCAATGTGTCCATCTCGGCGTCATCGGGCTCGATACATTCGATACCCTTGGCTCGCAACGACCGGGCATACATGCCGGAACGCACAGTCCCTGCGGTCGACAACAGTCCGACCCGTTCGACGGACCTGGCAAGCAGGCATTGAGCTGCGCCATCGGCGATGTGGAGGAGATGAATTCCCGGAACCGCCTCCTGCAAATCCTCATGCCAGGCGTGGGCGGTGTTGCAGGCTATGGCAGCCGCCCGCACGCCCATACCGCCCAGCGCTCTCAGTTGATTCGCGACGTCTTCACGCACCAGACGGTACGCTCCTACGCCTTCCGATAAGGCGCTGGTCCTGTCCGGAACTGGATGCTGCATCAGGTAATGTGGTGGAAAGCATTGGTCATTGATGGCTCCTTTCGAGGATCGAATCAAAATCGAGCATTCATCGAGAAAAGCGTGGAGATAGTTCAGTCCGGCATAGGGTCCCATGCCTCCGATGATTCCGACTTTGTTCATGATGGAAATGAAGGCAGCCTGCAGGCTGCCTGGTTGGAGGACCTGTGTTCAATCGAGCTGAATCTTCGCGTGCTTGATGACCTCGTTCCACTTCTTGGATTCTTTGTCAGACAACTTCATCAGGTCTTGACTCGTGCCTGGAAAAGGCTCGGCTCCCTGCTCGGACAGCAATGTCGCCATTTGCCTGTCTTTTGCCATGGAAAGAATGGCGCTCTCGATTTTCTTGACGACCTCGGGAGGCGTCTTGGCTGGCGCCATGAATGCATACCACGATTCGACATCGGCATCCTGGACTCCTGCTTCGGAGAACGTCGGCACGTCAGGAATCGAGGGACTCCGCTTCTCACTCGCCACTCCCAGCAGTTTCACCTTTCCTGCCTTCGCATAGGACAGGACATTGGGCAGATTCGCGAACAGCACTTGGATTTGCCCGGCCAGCAGATCGCTGGTCGCCGGTCCCGCGCCTTTGTAGGGAACATGCGTGAATTGAGCACCGCTGCGGTATTCGAATAGTTCGCCGGTCATGTGATTGACCGATCCGATGCCGGCCGATCCCATGTTGAGCTTCCCGGGATTCGCCTTGGCGTACTTGACGAGTTCGGCGATGCTGTTGACAGGCGTGTCGGCGGATACCGCCAGCACGTTGGGAACGGTCGAGAAAAGAGCGATCGGAGCGAAATCCTTTTGCGCGTCGTAAGTGAGTTTCTTCGCGATCAGAGGCTGGATCGATTGCTGCCCCATGGTGGCCAGGAGCAGCGTGTAGCCGTCCGCCGGCGCCTTTGCGACGAAAGCTGCCCCGATGCTTCCACCGCCGCCTGGCCGGTTATCGACAATGACGGTCTGTCCCAGGATTTCGCCCAGCCGCACCGCAGCGAGACGGCCCATCAGATTGACCGTGCCGCCCGGAGCAAATGGCACCACGAGCGTGATCGGCTTGGTTGGATAAGCCGGCGCCTGGGCACTGGCGCCGAACGAGATGCCGAACGCGGTGGCGGTGATGGCCAGAAATTTGAACATGTCCGCTCCTCGATCAATGCGCGGCGAACGCGGCTTGCGCCGGGACACCGACCGGGGAAGTTGCCAGTGCACGGATATTCTTCTGTAGCATGGTGTGCGCCTCAGACAAGCGCTGGGTGGTCCCTTCGATCGCCGTGTCGGCGAATGCGAGCGATTCTTCCTGTCGAGCGAGACGCGCGAGCACCGTTTCGGGTGCCGGGCCGCCGTGTGCGCGACGCGCGGACACGTTGAGCACCGGATCGAGGCACGCGTGGAGATCCTCGGAATGAATCGCGACCGGCCGTCCCAGTTGGGCCGTCGCAGCGGCATTCACCGTCTCCGCAGTGATGTCTTTGGCAGCGATGCCGTTGTCCAGCGATTCGCGGACCACTGCGCCGATGATGTGATGCGCGTCGCGGAAGGAGATGTCTGCTTTGCGGACCAGCAAGTCGGCGAGATCTGTCACGGTCGAGAAGTCATCGGCAGCGCGGGATGCCATCCGCTTCTCGTTGGGTTCGACCTTCTCGACAAGCAGCTTCATCAGTTCCAAGGCCTTAAGCGCCTCTTCGCAACTCTCGAAGCAGGTCCGGGTGCTTTCCCTGCTGCTATCGCCGGAATGCGTGAAATGGGTCGACTTGACGGTGCTGAAGGCAGCTGTAGTCAGGCCGATCAGATGGCCGGTTTTCCCGCGCAAGAATTCCAGGACCGCAGGATTTTTCTTCTGCGGCATGATGCTCGACGTGCTGGCGATGCTGTCGGGGAAGTCGATGTAGCCGAATTCGGGCGTGGACCAGATGTAGAAGTCCTGCACCATGCGACTGCAGGTGATCATCATGATGGAGAGGGCCGCGCTCATCTCGAGCGCGAAATCCCGCGAGGCGACTCCATCGAGGGCACTCCCCAGAGGACGGGTGAAGCCCAACAACTCGCTCGTCATCGCCGGATCGATGGGAAAAGACGTTCCTGCGAGCGCGCACGCACCGAGCGGTGATCCATCGACGCTTTCGAGCACGTGGCGCAAGCGACCGATGTCCCTGCCCCACGCATCCACGAGCGCGGCCAGATAGTACCCGTAGGTGATCGGTTGGGCCGCCTGCATATGCGTGTAACCCGGCATCACGTGGTAGGCGTAGCGCTTCGCCTGAGCCAGCGCCGACTGGGACAACGCGATCAGCGCCCTGGATATTCGCACGGCGAAGTCCCGTACGCGGATGCGGTCGATTGTCGCGCCCATGTCGTTGCGACTGCGTGCAGTGTGGAGACGCCCGCCCACGTCGGCGCCGACCATCTTGATGAGATGTGCCTCGTAATTGAAATACGCCTCTTCACGTCCAGGATCGAGTTCGACCGCGTTGGGGCCCTCGTCCTGCATCCGGATCAAAGCCGAGGCCAGTCGCCGTGCAGATTCTTCATTGAGAATTCCTTGCCAAGCGAGCATCAGCAGGTGCGCTTGGTTGATTTCGTTCAGCAGTTCGAAATTCGTGAAGAATTCCCTGTTGAGACGCGGTGCGAATATGTATTCGACCACCTCGGGAGCAAGCGGCTCTTTCAGGCGGCGACTGATTTTGGATTCCATGATGGCTCGATCAATTGAAGTGGATGGAGTATTTCAATGGGCTGTCCATGCAGTCAAATCAAACTTCAGCAGTTGTCAATGCAAAATTCATATGCGGATCGTTAGGGCTCGACCATATCAATTCTGTATCGGGTACTGTTGACTTTCAATTTGACGAAAAGCGTACGGTCTTTCAAGCTTGCGTTGCCAATCAACATTCAATTCGATCGGGAGATATCAAACTACGAGGCCTTGTCAAAAGCGCTGCCGTCGCATTTGCTGCGATCACGCCGGTACCCGCTAGGGCGCAAAACGAAAAACCGCAGAAGAAGATTGATGCGACTGGTGGAACGATCGCAGGGATTGCGAGCGCGCCGACGATCACCAACCCGTACAAATCGGCATCTTTTAGTGTTCGGACATCGATCGAAGCGGTGCCTCAGATTCGAGACGCAGTTATGGTCGTAGGTGAGCAACCTGCGAACTTGTCCAGCGACGCTATGACAGGCCTGGTGCTCCTCAAAATGTGCAGAAGCATCAAGACTATCTGCGCAAGCCTGATTTGGAGTCGCTAACACGACCGGCCGACGAACCGCGGGCAGATGAAAGCAGCGTCGAGCGAGAGCAACGCGCGATGGATGTCGAGCCGGCGCTCGAAGCGAATGCGCAGCTTGCCCGAGCCCGTGAACCATCCGTGCGTGCGTTGGACCACCCGACGATGCTTGCCCGGGCGCTCGCTGCCTTCGACGCTTCGCCGAGCGATCCGGCTCGTGATCCCGCGCCGCCAGAGATACGCTCGGCATCGCAGGCAGTCGTAGCCCTTGTCGGCATGCAACTTCGTGGGTCGCTGACGGGGCAGTTCCGGCAGAAATCTGATGGCTGGCATGGCATCGATGCATCGCTCGAACATCGTCGAATCGTGGCGGTTGGCTCCACTGACCAATACCACCAACGGGATGCCTCGAGCGTCTACGACAGGGTGACGCTTGGAGCCGAGCTAGGCGCCGGTCCGTGGGAGTGGGACCCTGTCTCCTGCCCCCCCGGGGGCTGGGCGCTGCAGACCCATCGCTACGGACTCGCAGCCAATCCATTTGACCTCGCATGTGGGGCCGAAAACGAGGCGACAGGCTTCGCAGACTCTTTCTTCCTGCGGTCAGCAAAGCCGGATTACCACATAGAACAGAAAATCCGGCGAGAATAGATCTCGTTTGTTAAATCGATTATGCGATTTGCGCTGCAACTATAGGATTTACGCACAATTTTTAATTTATCGCCAAAATTTAGCGCTGCTGAATTTCCTCTTCAGATATCATCCATCAAGTCGTTGATTGTGGCATTTCTCTGCAACGGCGAGAAAATATCATCGATATGACGGATATAACCTTAGATTATGCAGGCTCAATTGCGAGCCCATGTGTGATGTGTCAAAACTCAAAATCACTTGATTTTGATTTCCACATGGCATTTCAACCGATAATTGATGTAAGTGATCGCACGATTTTCGCGTATGAAGCGCTTGCCCGTGGCCCAAATGGCGAAAGCGCAGCCTCCGTTATGGCCCTGGTCAACAGCGAAAATATCAATCTGTTTGATCAGATGTGCAGGGTCAAAGCCATTGAACAGGCAGTTGATTTGAATATCGATTCTAGGCTTAGCATTAATTTTCTGCCTAGCGCCGTACTGAATGCCAGAGCCTGCATCAATTTAACATTGCATACTGCCTCCAAGACCGGCTTTCCCTTGGATCGATTGATGTTTGAAGTTGTTGAGAGTGAGGAATGCCTGGACGCCGGTCATTTGAAATCAATTTTCAGAGAATACGAAAGCCACGGCTTTCATACAGCCATTGATGATTTTGGCGCCGGCTACGCAGGATTTGGACTTCTGATTGATTTGCTGCCAAATATAGTCAAGCTGGATATGTCGTTAATTCGCGGAATCATCTCCAGCAATGAAAAAATGATCGTTGTGAATGGCATTGTAAATATTCTCAATCAACTGAGCATACGCCCACTGGCTGAAGGCGTTGAAACCAAGGAAGAATTTGATTATCTCCGCACCTTGGGCATTGATTTATACCAAGGTTACTTGTTTGCAAAGCCAGAGTTTCGCCGATTGCCGAAAGTCGATTGGTCAAGCGTAAAAGCTTGATCAAGCCCCGAAGCATACATATAGATATACCAGTGCCGATCATCATGCGCATTCAGAACCTCAGCATTGGCATCCGCCTCTCCAGCGCCTTCACGGTCCTTATTTTATTCACTGCAACGATCCTCGGCATAGGTGCACTTCGCTTGCAGGGAGTCGCAAACGATACGAAAGAGATGATGGCGTTACCGCTCGCCAAGGAGCGGCTCGTATCTGACTGGTACGCAGCAATTCAAGCCAGCACCACGCGGGTGACAGCTGTTGCGAAGAGCACCGAGCCGGCATTGGCGGCCTTTTTTGCCGACGACATGATGCAAGCGTATCGCAGCAATTCCGAAACGCAGGCGAAATTGGAGCCATTGCTTGAAACGCCGCAGGAAAAAGCACTCTTTGCCACCTTGGTGCAAGGGCGGCAGGCCTACATCGTCGTGCGAGACGCAATACGCAACGCCAAGCTCGACGGTCGAATGGATGAAGCAGAACGGTTGTTCGCCACGGAATTTCGTCCTGCTAGCGCACGTTACGTTGAAGGTCTCAAAAACTTGCTTTTGCATCAGCGTATGAGCATGAATAAGAAGGCATTGGAAATACGACAAAGTTACGAGCATGGCCTTGCCCAGATGCTTGCACTGGGCGCGGCCGCATTGCTGACTGCTATCGCTCTCGCTTACTACATCACTCGCAGTATCACGATGCCGCTTGAACATGCCCTGTCGCTTGCTCAAGCGGTCGCGGCTGGAGATCTGACGGCAGAGGTGGGGACTACGAATCGCGATGAGACTGGCCGGCTCCTGCATGCACTTGACTTGATGGGCCAGCAGCTCCGCCAGACCGTGAACAACGTTCGCCAGGGCGCAGACAGCATCGCAACGGCGTCCAGCCAGATCTCCAGCGGCAATCTGGATCTATCGGGTCGCACTGAAGAGCAAGCCAGCGCTCTGCAGCAGACAGCTGCATCGATGGAGCAGATGACGGCAACGGTACGACAGAACGCCGACAACGCGCGACAAGCCAATCAGCTGGCGCAATCGACGTCGGAGATGGCAACACGGGGCGGCGAGGTCGTCGGCAACGTCGTCACCACGATGGCTGAGATCCATACCTCCTCACGCAAGATCGTCGACATCATTTCGGTCATCGATGGAATTGCGTTTCAAACCAATATTCTTGCCCTCAACGCAGCGGTCGAGGCGGCACGCGCCGGAGAACAGGGCCGCGGATTTGCGGTCGTTGCTAGCGAGGTCCGCACTCTTGCCCATCGCAGTTCTGCCGCCGCGCGTGAAATCAAAAACTTGATCGACGACTCTGTGAAGTGCGTTGACGCCGGCAACTTATTGGTCGACCAAGCCGGTAATGTCATGCAGGACGTGGTGTCGGGCGTTCGCCGCGTGACCGATCTGGTGGGTGAAATCACGTCGGCGAGTCTTGAGCAGACCCGGGGACTGGAGCAAGTCAACCTTGCGATTTCACAGATGGACCAGGTGACTCAGCAAAACGCAGCTCTTGTGGAAGAAGCTGCGGCGGCAACCGCGTCGTTGGAATCCCAAGCATCACAGCTTGTAGATGCAGTTTCGGTATTCCGAACCCGCCCCGATGAATTGATCCGCGTTTTCTGAAAAACTTCGACTTCGCATTTGACAACCGCTCCTGCGTTTCAGCATTACCGGCAGAAGTCAACACCCGAGCGGCTTGGGGCATGCATAAGTACGGCAAAGACGAGAAAGTGCAATCCGCCGAGCACCTCGGGCAATTGCCCGTAGTCGTGAGACAGTCGCCGAAAACGCGCCGGACAACCGCAGCTGCGCTCCACCGCCCATCGCGTGGGCAGCACCACGAATTCTTTCTCCGCTTCGAGCAGCCTTGCGACTTGCGCCATGATGCCTTGTTCTTGCGCGATCTCTTGCGCTCTCTCGCCGGTGTAGCCCTGGTCTGCGCATGCCAACTCGACCGTTTGGCCCATGGCCTGTTGCACTGCTGCGCACAAGGGGTCGATCTGGGTGCGCTCCTGTTTAACCGCCGACGTGACATGCACTGACAGAAGATGGCCGACCGTATCGACCACCCTGTGCGCCTTGCTACCGCGCCTGCGCTGGTAGCCATCGAAGCGTGCACGAAGTCCACTCTCGCGGCTCGACTGCAGCAGGCGGCCGCCGAGCACGATCGCGCTCAGCAGGCTTGGGAGACTCTGAGCCATGCGGATGATGGACGGCAAGTCCGAGACTATCGCTTCAAAGCAACCCGCCTTTACCCAGCAGCGCCTGTACCAGTAGACCGCTTTCTACACGGTGAAGTCATCGGACAACAGGCGCCTGGGCGCTCCTGCACAGACCAGCCAGCGCAGGACATTGAAGACTTCGCGCGGACCATGGCGGCGCTATGGCCGCGCCACTTCCAACGGTGTCGTGTGGGGGCCAGCAAAGCTCCATTCTTCGTCGCTGATATCCGTCGGGCAGGACTTGCAGTGCATATGCGCACCCTAGCCGGATTGTTATTGCTGCGCTTAAATTTTAAAAAAAGCCCTAAGCTCACAACGTATATGGCGACACTGTCAAGTCATGATTTTAGTTTTTCAGTGAAAGCCCTGTGATATCGGCTGAAGCAAGCCTTACACACTTCCTAATTCTGGAAAATCTTCTTAAATGCCTTACCGCACTGATCTAGCGCGCTATGCTCTGCGGCGCATTAGCGCTCTTCGCCTCCCACCCAACCCAGGCAACTTCCTACGTTTTTATGAGGAAGCAATGCGTGCAAGAGGCGGATTTTCTACGGCTGACATCGAAAAAGAATGCTCGGTGGTTTCGCATATGGAGGATGTGGTCGACAAAGCCTGCGTCACAACCAACCATCTTGCAAGTGAACTTTCGGCACGCGAGATGCATCTTTCCATGTTCGTCGGCGAAGAGACCGAGGATTTGCAGGCCTCAACCTCATCTAGGTTCATCAATGTATTAAACGCAACCAGCGAGATCTTAAATGTTGTCAGGAGCTCGCAGGGAGAATTGCATGTAATACGCCAGGATCTGGACCAAATAAAATCCCATTTATTGGAAGAACGAAGAATTCTAGAGCAAGATCATCTGACTGGAAGCGACAATCGCCGTGCTTTAGAGGCAGCGTTGAGTCGTGAAATTGAAAATTCTCGTGCGCACAACGAACCTTTATCGATTGGAGTGCTAGATCTCGATCACTTTAAATTAATCAATGACAGCTATGGCCATGCCGCGGGCGATGCGGCTTTGCAGCATTTCACCGGCTTGGCGAATTCCGCTTTACGTGGTTGCGATGTTCTCGCACGTTATGGTGGAGACGAATTTGTGATCGTTCTGCCTGGCACTGCAGAAGGCGGTGCGATTATGGTTGTGGAGAGAATACAGAAGTTGTTGACACGTCATAAACTATGGCACAACAGTGTCGATATTTCTTTTACCTTCACTGCAGGTGTTGCGACACTGAATAATTCGGAGAGCCAACAAAGCCTACTAGTTCGCGCAGACTCGGCCTTGTATGCGGCCAAACGAGCTGGGCGAAATCGCGTGGGAGTTGCGCCTTCATCCCTCTAGATTTGGTCATTTCAAATCGCTATTGACTAATTTAATTAGTAAGCACAAGATTTTTCCTAGCATTGTTGCATAGCTCGCTGCTAAAGCCGTTATCGGAGCCTGATCTGGATAGCCCTCACGCACTCGACAGCATGACACCGTACGACGAACAGGACCGTACACAACACCGCGCTCGAACGCCCTCGGTTGCCTGATTTTCTAGCTGGAATCGAGTTTCGAATGGCATGCCAACGGCACCGGGCGTGCCGGGCAATCTCTTGTATTCAGAGGAGCAGCGATCCGTTTTTGCCCAACCCTCAAGTGCACGTTCGATTTAGAAGTTCGATCCCAGGATTGGATGGCTTAATCTTCCCGCCTGAACGGAAGGAGGCACCATGGTCCGTGGTTCTGCACGGGAGCGCCACCACCTCCGTTGCGGGCCCGCCGAGCGGGCCGGGCAGCCATGCTCCACCGTTTTATCCGCAGGGGCTGAGCCAGCGATCATCGCCTGTCGCAGGCACACCCTGCTGCCGCTGGACGACTGCCTCTTCCTCGCTGCAGCCCGCGCTGCCGCCCCTGACGCGTTCTTCGCTGCGCCGCTGCCTCCAGCGCCACGGC
>JAKOND010000251.1 GCA_022702125.1 Burkholderiaceae bacterium | reverse complement strand
CAGGGCCCGCCGCGCTGGTAGAAGCCATGGTGGTGATCCAGTCCCAGGCATCCTCCGGCCCGAACGCGATCGCGCAGGCCGCCGTGGTGGCGGCACTGGAGTCGGCTGACCAATCCTTCCCCACCATGGCCCGCAAAGCCTATGCGCGGCGCGCCGCGCAGGTCACGCGGGCGATCGACGCGGTGCCGGGCCTGTCGTTGCTGCCCCCGGGCGGATCGTTCTTCGCCTTCGTGCATTGCGGCGCCCTGCTGGGCAGGCTGCGTCCGGACGGCCGGGCGATCCGGACCGATTCGGACCTGACCGAGTGGCTGCTCGAATCGGAGGGCGTGGCGGCGGTGGACGGCCCCTCCTACGGGCTATCGCCGTATTTCCGCATCTCCACCGCAGCGAGTGATGCGACGCTCGCCGAAGCCGTCGCGCGCATCGCCCGCGCCGTGGCCGCCCTGTCCCCGCCGCCGGGGCTGGCGCCGGTGCGCGCTCCCGGCGCCGAGGCCGTCGCATGAGCGACGCCGGCCTGCTCGCGCAGGGCGTGGGCGCGCTCAAGGGCCTCGGCCTGAACTACGCCTTCGTGCTCGACGACACCGAGCGCCGGGCCTTCGTGCGCGGCATGGGGGTGACGGTGCAACTCGCACTTCTCACCATTCCCTGCAGCTTGGTCGCCGGGGTCGCGCTGGCGGCGGCGATGGCCTCAGGCCGGCGCTGGCTGGCCGGCCCGGCCCGGGCCTTCGTCGAGGTGACGCGCAACACGCCGACGCTGGTGCAGCTGTACTGCGCCTTCCTCGTCCTCAACATGCTGCTGACGCAGCTGCTGCGCGACTGGGGCGCGGGCAACAACCCGCTGACGCCCTTCGTGTGGGTGGTGGTGGTCGTCTCGCTGCACAAGGGCGTGTTCCACGCCGAAGCGCTGCGCGCCGGCATTGAGGCCGTGCCGGCCACCACGCTCGAGGCCGCGCGCTCGCTGGGATTCTCGCGGCGGCAGCTGCTGGCCCGGGTGCAGCTGCCGCTGGCGGTCCGCTTCGCCCTGCCTTCGCTGGTCAACAACCTGGTGGATCTGGTGAAGATGACGGCCGTCGCCTCGGCCATCGCGGTGGGCGACGTGACCTACGAATCCATCATGATCTGGTCCCAGCGGGACAACGTGCTGGAATTGCTGGTGCTGATCCTGCTCTGGTTCGGCCTGCTCACCTGGGCGGTGAGCCGGGCGGGCCGCTGGCTGGAACACCATTGGAGGATGCCCGGCTATGGCCAATGACGCCGTCCTGGACCGCCCACGCCTCGCCCCGTCCGCCTGGAGTATCCCGTGGCGCGTTTTTCGCAACCCCTGGCTGGTCGCGGCGATGGCGACGCTTGCGGTGGCCGCCGCCTGGAGCGCCACCGGCACCACGCCGCGCGCCGTCGCCCACCTGTGGACCTGGCTGCCGGCCTTGCTGCGCGGCCTGTGGATGAACATCGAGATCAGCGTGCTGGCGGTCGCCCTCGGCACCGCTGTCGGCCTGGTGGTCGGGGCGCTGTCGCTCTCGCCCGCGCCCGCCGTGCGGGTGCCGGTGCGCTGCTACGTGCAGGCCTTCCGCAACGCGCCGATCCTGGTGCTCGTGTACTTCGCCACCTACGTGTTCCCTTTCGAATGGCGCCTGGCGCAATGGACCATCCCTTTCCCCGACTGGATGAAGGTGGTGCTGGGGCTCGCCCTGCCCACTAGCGCCAATGTGGCGGAGATCTTCCGCGGGGCCATCCAGTCCATCCCCAGCGCGCAGTGGGAAGCCGCGCAGTCGCTGGCCTTCCGGCGCAGCCAGATCTTCCGCCTGGTGGTGCTGCCGCAATGCGTGCGTCGCATGCTGCCGCCATGGATGAACCTGTACGCCAGCATCACCATGAGCACCTCGCTGGCCTCGCTGGTCGGTGTGCACGACGTGGTGGACACCGCGCAGATCGCCAGCAACACCGTCGCGCGCACCGACTTCACCATCCTGGTGTACTTCACGCTGCTGGCCCTCTTCTTCGCCTACTGCTACCCGATCGCGCGAGCCACCCGCGCTTTGGAGAAACGCCATGAACGCCCCTGACGCCTTCCTCCCGTCCGCGACTGCGGGCGCGCCGGCCGCCGCGCCGCTTGTGCGGCTGCACGACGTGCACCTCGCTTTCGGCGACAACGCGGTGCTCCGGGGCATCGACCTAGAAGTGCGGCGCGGTGAGGCGGTGTCGATCATCGGTCCTTCGGGCTCGGGCAAATCGACCATCCTGCGCTGCATCACCGGCCTGCTGCGGCCGCAGCGCGGCGGCATCGCGGTGGGCGGGACGCAGGTCGACGCCCTGCGCACCGAGGCCGAGCTGATCGCGCTGCGCAAGCGCGTGGGCTTCGTCTTCCAGCAATACAACCTGTTCCCGCACCTCACGGTGCTGGAGAACCTGGTGATCGCGCCGACGCGCGTGGCCGGCCGCGACCGCGCCGCGGCCGAGCGCGAGGCGCGCGAGCTGCTCGACAAGGTGCGCCTGTCGCACAAGGAAGCGGCCTATCCCGGCGAACTCT
>JAKOND010000118.1 GCA_022702125.1 Burkholderiaceae bacterium | reverse complement strand
TCTCGGTGTGGCTGATGATGTAGTGGCGCAGCGCCTGCGGTCCGAAGGTGCGCAGGGCCTCGAAGGCAGTGTCGAAGACGGCGATCTCGCCCCGCGCCAGCTCCGAGTATTCGGCCCCGCGCACCCGCAGCGCGCGGGCGTCGCGCAGCAGGTCCAGCAGCAGGGCGCGGCGGGCCTCCTCGTCGAGCGCCGCGTAGTCCGGGCAGACGCGCGCCACCGCCAGCAGTTCGGCCACCGCCAGCTCGTGCTGGTCGGAGCTCTGCCGCAGGTCCACCGTCGCCAGGTGGAAGCCGAACACCTCCACCGCGCGCCGCAGCTGCGACAGGCGCGGCGCGGCCAGCGCCGAGAGCTTGTGGTCGCGCAGCGACCCGTCGATGGTGCGCAGGTCGGCCGCCAGTTCCTCGGCGCGCGCGTAGGGGTTCTGCGGCGCGACCGCGTGGCGCGCGGCGTCGCCGCCGGTCAGGTCCTTGAGCGTGGCGGCCAGGCGCGCATAGATGCCGGCCAGCGCGCGGCGGTAGGGCTCGTCGGCCCGGTGCTCGCTGGTGTCGGGCGAGGCGTCGGCCAGCGCCTGCATCGCCGGCGACACCGCCGACAGCGCGCCCGACACCGACAGCTCGGCGCCCAGCCGGTGCACCTCGGTCAGGTAGTGGCGCAGCACCACCTCGGCCTGGCGCCGCAGCGCGTGGTCGAGCGTGGCGGCGCCGACGTTGGGGTTGCCGTCGCGGTCGCCGCCGATCCATTGCCCCATGCGGAAGAAGCTGGCCACCGGCTGGCTGGGCAGCGCCGCTTCCAGGTCGTCGTAGAGGCGCGGCACCTGGTGCAGGAAGGTGGTCTCGTAGTAGCTCAGCGCGTTCTCGACCTCGTCGGCCACCGTCAGCTTGGTCGGCCGCAGCAGGCGGGTGTGCCAGAGCTGCACCACCCGGACCTGGATGCGCTGCTCGTTGGCGTCGAACTCGCGCCGCAGCGCCGCCTCGGTGCCGGGCGCGACGACCCGGTCGCGCAGCGCGTCGCGCTCGGCCAGCAGGCGGGCGATGTCGCGCTCGGCGTCGAGGATGCTCTTGCGCTGCACCTCGGTGGGGTGCGCGGTCAGCACCGGGGAGACGTGGCTGTGCGCGAGGGTGTCGGCCACCGTCTCCGGCCCGATGCCGGCCGCGGCGATGCGCTCCAGGGCGGCGGCGATGCTGCCGCGCTGCACGTCGCCCGCGCGCTCGTGGACCTGCCGGCGGCGCAGGTAGTGCCGGTCCTCGGCCAGGTTGGCCAGGTGGCTGAAGTAGGTGAAGGCGCGGATCACGCTGACCGTCTGGTCGGTGCTCAGGCTGCGCAGCAGCCGCTGCAGCGCCTGGTTCGAGCCCTGGTCGTCGTCGCGGCGGAAGGCCACCGAGAGGCTGCGCACCTGCTCGACCAGTTCGTAGGCGTCCTCCCCTTCCTGGGCGCGGATCACGTCGCCGAGGATGCGGCCCAGCAGCCGGATGTCCTCCATCAGGGCCTGGGCCTGCGGCGGATCGGCGGGTGCGGAGCTCGCCTGGGGGGAGGTGTCGGGGGGCACGGCGTTCTCGGGCATGGGAGTCCTGGGGATCCTGCAGACGATGGGAGGGGCGGCGCCGGGCGCGCGGTCCCGGGGCGGGTCGGGCGCATCCAGCGGTGCATGCTAGCATCCGCCGCTCCGCGGCCGGCCCCGCCCGCGCGGCGGCCTCCGGCCCCTTTTTCCCCACGGCGCCGGCCCGCACCGGGCCGCCGCCCCCCCTGCCCCACCACCGATCGCTTGCCCGTGAGCCCTGCCGTCCCCGCATCCATCGTCATCGCCACCCGCGAAAGCCGCCTCGCCCTGTGGCAGGCCGGCCACGTGCAGTCGCTGCTCCAGGCGCGCGGCCACCGGGTCGAACTGCTGGGCATGACCACCCGCGGCGACCAGATCCTGGACCGCACCCTGAGCAAGGTCGGCGGCAAGGGCCTGTTCGTCAAGGAACTCGAGAACGCCCTGGAAGACGGCCGCGCCGACATCGCGGTGCATTCGCTCAAGGACGTGCCGATGGACCTGCCCGAAGGTTTCGACCTGGCCTGCGTGCTGGAGCGCGAGGACCCGCACGACGCGCTGGTCTCGCCGCGCTTCGCCTCGCTCGACGAACTGCCGCAGGGCGCGTTGGTGGGCACTTCCAGCCTGCGCCGCACCGTGCTGCTGCGCGCGCGCCGGCCCGACCTGCGCATCGAGCCGCTGCGCGGCAACCTCGACACCCGGCTGCGCAAGCTCGACGGCGGCGGCTACGACGCCATCGTGCTGGCCGCCGCCGGCCTGCTGCGGCTGGGTCTCGGCGAGCGCATCCGCGAGACCTTCACGCCCGCGCGGATGCTGCCGGCCGCCGGCCAGGGCGCGCTGGGCATCGAGATCCGCGCCGACCGGCAGGACCTGCGCGACGCCCTGGCGCCGCTGGCCGACCGCGGCACCTGGCTGCGGGTCGCGGCCGAGCGCGCGGTGAGCCGGGCCATGGGCGGCAGCTGCTCGATGCCGCTGGCCGCGCATGCCACCTGGCAGGACGGCGGCCCCGGAGGCACCGGCCTGCTGCGCATCGACGCCGCCTGGGGCGACCCGGACCGGCCCGGACCGCTGGTGACCGCCGAAGCCACCGGCCCCGCGCCGGACCTGGACACCGCCGCCGCGCTGGGCACGCGGGCGGCGCAGCGGCTGCGCGACGGCGGCGCGCACTGAACGCCGGCCCGCGCCCCCCGTTCCCACGCCGCGCCGCATGCCCCCGCCGTCCCTGGTCCTGGTGACCCGCCCCGCGCGCGAAGCCGCCGGCTGGGTGGAGGCGCTGCGCGCACAGGGCCTGCCGGCCCGCGCGCTGCCGCTGATCGGCATCTTCCCGCCCGCCGACCTCCGGCCGCTGCGCCAGGCCTGGCGGGAGCGCGACCGCTACCGCGCGCTGATGTTCGTCAGCGCCAACGCGGTGGAGCATTTCCGCGACGCCTGCCCGCCCGAGGCCGTTCCGCGCCTGCGGACCCCGCCCGGACCGCGCCTGTGGGCGCCCGGCCCGGGCACCGCCGCCGCGCTGCGGACCGCCGGCTTCGCGCCGGAGGCCGTCGACACCCCGCCGCCCGCGGCCGGCCAGTTCGATTCCGAATCCCTCTGGCAGGTGGTGGCGCCGCAGGTCCGGTCCGGCGACCGGGTGCTGATCGTGCGCGGCCGCGACGCCGATGCGCCGTCCGCCGGCGATGCCGCCGATGCCGGCACCGGCCGCGAATGGCTGACCGCCCGGCTCCAGGCGGCCGGCGCCGGCGTGGCGCTGGTGGCGGCCTACCAGCGCGGCGCGCCGGACTGGAGCGCGGAGGACCATGCCCTGGCCGCGCGCGCCGCCGGCGGCGACGCGGTCTGGCTCTTCAGCAGCTCGGAAGCGATCGCGCGGCTGCGGGCGCTGCGCCCCGGCCAGGACTGGTCCGCGGCGCGGGCGCTGGCGACCCATCCGCGCATCGCCGACGCGGCGCGCGCGGCGGGCTTCGGCGCGGTGCGCGGCGTGCGGCCCACCCTGCCGGATGTGAGTGCCGCCCTGCGCGCGGACGGCTAGCGCGCCGCCCCGCGCCCCGTCGCCCGGCGGGGAAGACGGGCACCGGACAGTGCCCGGGTACGGCCCGGGACGCCACTGCCGCGACATACCGGCTCGATAGAATCCCTGCGCATGAGTTCCCCCGATCCTTCCCCCGACCGCGTGCCCGCCGACCCCCCCGCTCCCGGCCCGACACCGCCCGCGCTTCCGGTGATCGCATGGACCCGGCCCTTCGTGCTGCTGGCGCTGGTGGTCGCGCTGCTGGCGCTGGCCGCCAGCGTGATGCTCTGGCAGCGGCTCTCGGCCATCCAGGAACAGCTGGCGCGCCAGAGCGCCGACGCCGGCGCCCAGTCGGTCGAGGCCCGCACCCTGGCGCGCGAGGCGCAGACCACCGCCCAGGACCTGGCCGCCCGCCTGGGCGCGGCCGAAACCCGCTTCGGCGAGGTCGCCCTGCAGCGCACCCAGCTGGAAGAACTGATGCAGAGCCTGTCGCGCTCGCGCGACGACAACCTGGTGGTGGACATCGACGCGGCCATCCGCCTGGCCCAGCAGCAGTCCGAGCTCACCGGCAGCGCCGCGCCGCTGCTGGCCGCGCTGCGCAGCGCCGAGCAGCGCATCGCCCGCGCCGCCCAGCCCCGCCTGGCGCCGGTGCAGAACGCCCTGGCCCACGACATCGAACGCGTCGGCAACGCGACGCTCACCGACACGCCCGGCCTGCTGGCCCGGCTCGACACCCTGGCCCGCCTGGTCGACGACCTGCCCACCGCCAACCGGGTGGTCCCGGCCGGCGCGCTGGCCGCGCCGAAGGCGCCGGCCCCGGCCGGCGCCGAGCCGGCTCCGGCCGCCGCGGACGACGAATCGCCCTGGTGGGAGCACGGCCTGTCGCGCGCCTGGGCCGTGGTGCGCGACGAGGCCCGCAGCCTGGTGCGGGTCAGCCGCATCGACCGCCCCGAGGCGGTGCTGCTGGCGCCCGACCAGGCCTTCTTCCTGCGCGAGAACCTCAAGCTCAAGCTGCTCAACGCGCGGCTCGGCCTGCTCGGCCGGCAGACGGACTCGGCGCGCGCCGACCTGCAGTCCGCCGGCGAGGCCATCGAGCGCTACTTCGACCCGCGCTCGCCGCGCACCCAGACCGCGATGGGCCTGCTGTCCCAGGCGCGCGACCAGCTGCGCAGCACCGCCCTGCCCCGGCCCGACGACACCCTGTCGGCCCTGGCCACCGCCGCCGCGGGAAGGTAAGGCCATGCGCGCAGCCCTCTGGTTCCTGGCGCTGTTCGGCATCGCCGCCGCCGTCGCCCTCTTCGCCGGCAACAACCAGGGCACGGTCACCGTGTTCTGGCCGCCCTACCGGCTGGACCTCTCGCTCAACATGGTGCTGCTGCTGCTCTTCGCGGGCTTCACGCTGCTGCACCTGGCCCTGCGCGGCATCGCCGCACTGCTGGAGCTGCCGCGCCAGGCGAGCCGCTGGCGCAACCAGCAGAAGGAGCGCGCGATGCACGTCGCGCTGCTCGACGCGCTGGCGCACCAGCTCGCCGGCCGCTTCATCCGCGCCCGCAAGGCCGCCGAACTCGCCATCGAGCAGGAGGAGGCGCTGGTCGGCGCCGGCCAGCCGCTGCCGCACGCGGTGCAGGTCCGCGCCCTGGCCCACCTGCTGGCGGCCGAGAGCGCCCAGGCGCTGCAGGACCGCCCCGGCCGCGACGGCCACCTGCAGCAGGTGCTGGCGCAGACCGCCGACAACCCGTCGGCCCCGGCCCAGGAGGTGCGCGAAGGCGCCCAGATGCGCGCCGCGCGCTGGGCGCTCGACGACAACGACCATGCCGCCGCGCTCGACTGGCTGGCGCAGCTGCCGCAGGGCGCCGCGCGCCGCACGCTGGCGCTGCGCATCCGGCTGAAGGCCAGCCAGCAGGGCCTGCACACCCGCGAGGCGCTCGACACCGCGCGCCTGCTGACCAAGCACCGCGCCTTCTCGCCGGCGGCGGCCCAGAGCCTGATGCGCGGCCTGACCGCCGAGCTGATCCAGGGCAGCCACGACACCGCGCAGCTGGTCGGCGTCTGGAACGCGCTGGAAGCCGCCGAGCGCACCGACCCGGACCTGGCGGTGCACGCGGCGCGCCGGCTGGCGATGCTCGAGGGCGACGACGCCCTCGGCCGCGGCTGGCTGCTGCCGGTCTGGGAGCGGATGCTCGGGCAGCGCGACGGCCTGTCCACGGCGCAGCAGCTGCGGCTGGTGCGCGCCCTCGAGAACGGCCTCGAATCCATCGACGCCGCCTGGTTCGCCCGCATCGAGTCCGCCCAGCAGCAGCACCCGCGCGACCCGGTGCTGCAGTACCTGGCCGGCATGGCCTGCCTGCGCCGCAGCCTCTGGGGCAAGGCCCAGGCGCTGCTGGCCCGCGCCGCGCGCGACCTGACCGACCCCGGCCTGCGCCGCAACGCCTGGCAGGCGCTGGCCGGCCTGGCCGAGGAACGCGGCGATGCCCAGGCCGCCGCCGACGCCTGGCGACAGGCCGCGCAGGTGGCTTGAGCCGCGGACGGCGCGCCGTCCGGCCACCGATAGAATTTCCGCAATCCCGACGACTCCCGACGGCATCCTCCCCCGGATGCCGTTTCACTTTCCCGACTGCCTCCCCATGCCCGACACCACCTCCCCGGCCGCCCCGGCCCAGCCCGGCCTCGACAGCCTCTCCAAATCGTTCGAGCCCGCCGCCATCGAGGCCCAGTGGGGCCCCGAATGGGAAGCGCGCGGCCTGTTCCGCGCCGGCGTGCGCGGCACCGGCGCGCCGCAGGCCGGCGCCGAATCCTTCGCGATCCAGCTGCCGCCGCCCAACGTGACCGGCACGCTGCACATGGGCCACGCCTTCAACCAGACGGTGATGGACTCGCTCACCCGCTACCACCGGATGCGCGGCCACAACACCGCCTGGGTCCCGGGCACCGACCACGCGGGCATCGCGACCCAGATCGTGGTCGAGCGCCAGCTGCAGGAGCAAGGCACCAGCCGCCACGACATGGGCCCGACGCCGGCCGAGGCGCGCAAGAACTTCGTCGCGAAGGTGTGGGAGTGGAAGGAGCAGTCCGGCAACACCATCACCACCCAGATGCGCCGCATGGGCGCCAGCGTGGACTGGGAGCGCGAGTACTTCACCATGGACCCGAAGCTCTCGTCCGTGGTCGCCGACACCTTCGTGCGGCTCTACCAGCAGGGCCTGATCTACCGCGGCAAGCGGCTGGTGAACTGGGACCCGGCCCTCAAGACCGCGGTGTCCGACCTGGAAGTCGAAAGCGAGGAGGAGGACGGCTCGCTCTGGCACATCCGCTACCCGCTCGCCGACGGAAGCGGCGAATCGCTGGTGGTGGCCACCACCCGGCCCGAGACCATGCTGGGCGACGTGGCGGTCATGGTCCACCCCGAGGACGAGCGCTACGCCCACCTGGTCGGCCGGCAGGTGGCGCTGCCGTTGTGCGACCGCACCATCCCGGTCATCGCCGACGACTACGTGGACCGCGCCTTCGGCACCGGCGTGGTCAAGGTCACCCCGGCGCACGACGTCAACGACTACGCGGTCGGCCAGCGCCACGGCCTGCCGATCATCGGCATCCTGACGCTCGATGCCGCCGTCAACGACAACGCGCCCGCGCCCTACCGCGGCCTGGACCGCTTCGCCGCCCGCAAGCGGGTGGTGGCCGACCTCGACGCGCTCGGCCTGCTGGTCGATACCAAGAAGCACAAGCTGATGGTGCCGCGCTGCGTGCGCACCGGCCAGGTGGTCGAGCCGATGCTGACCGACCAGTGGTTCGTCGCGATGAACCAGGTCGGCCAGGGCGACGCCACGGGCAAGTCGATCGCGCAGAAGGCGATCGACGCGGTCGATTCCGGCGCGGTGCGCTTCGTGCCGGAGAACTGGGTCAACACCTACAACCAGTGGATGCACAACATCCAGGACTGGTGCATCAGCCGCCAGCTCTGGTGGGGCCACCAGATCCCGGCGTGGTACGACGAGGACGGCGCGGTCTACGTCGCCCGCGACGAGGCGGAGGCGCAGGCCCAGGCGCCCGGCAAGACGCTGACCCGCGACCCGGACGTGCTCGATACCTGGTACTCGTCCGCGCTGGTGCCCTTCTCGACCATGGGCTGGCCCGAGTCCGCCGAGGGCGGGGCCGCCGGCGAGACCGCCGACTACAACCTCTACCTGCCGTCCTCGGTGCTGGTCACCGGCTACGACATCATCTTCTTCTGGGTCGCCCGGATGATCATGATGACCACCCACTTCACCGGCCGGGTGCCTTTCCGCCACGTCTACATGCACGGCCTGGTGCGCGACGCGCAGGGCCAGAAGATGAGCAAGTCCGAAGGCAACGTGCTCGACCCGGTGGACCTGATCGACGGCATCGGCCTGCCGGCCCTGCTGGACAAGCGCACCACCGGCCTGCGCCGCCCCGAGACCGCGCCCAAGGTGCGCAAGGCCACCGAGAAGGAATTCCCGGACGGCATCCCGGCCTTCGGCGCCGACGCGCTGCGCTTCACCTTCGCCTCGCTCGCCTCGCTGGGCCGCAACATCAACTTCGACACCAAGCGCTGCGAGGGCTACCGCAACTTCTGCAACAAGCTCTGGAACGCCACCCGCTTCGTGCTGATGAACTGCGAGGGCCAGGACTGCGGCCTGCGCGAGCACACCAAGGACCAGTGCCAGCCCGGCGGCAGCGCGCACGGCTACCTGCGCTTCAGCCAGGCCGACCGCTGGATCGCCTCGCGCCTGCAGCGCGTCGAGGCCGAGGTGGAGAAGGGCTTCGCCGACTACCGCCTCGACAACGTCGCCGGCGCCGTCTACCAGTTCGTCTGGGACGAGTTCTGCGACTGGTACCTGGAGATCGCCAAGGTGCAGATCCAGACCGGCGACGACGCGCAGAAGCGCGCCACCCGCCGCACGCTGATCCGCACGCTGGAGACCATCCTGCGCCTGGCGCATCCGCTCATCCCGTTCATCACCGAGGCGCTGTGGCAGAAGGTGGCCGAGGTCGCCGGCCGCAAGCCCGCGGGCGAGTTCGCCTCGGTCAGCGTCGCGGCCTACCCGGTGTCGCAGCCCGACCGCATCGACGAGGCCGCCGAAGCCTACGTCGCCCGCCTGAAGGCGCTGGTGGACGCCTGCCGCAACCTGCGCGGCGAGATGAACATCCCGCCGTCGACCCGGATGCCGCTCTACGGCGTGGGCGACGCCGACTTCCTGCGCAGCGCCGCGCCGGTGCTGCAGGCGCTGGCCAAGCTCAGCGAGGTGAAGGTCTTCGACGACGAAGCCGCCTGGCAGGCCGCCGCGGCCGCCGCGCCGACCGCGGTGGTCGGCGACGCCCGCATCTGCCTCTTCATGGAGATCGACATCGCCGCCGAGAAGGCGCGGATCGCCAAGGAGATCGCCCGCATCGAGGGCGAGGTCGGCAAGGCCCAGGGCCGGCTCGGCAACGAGGGCTTCGTCGCCAAGGCGCCGCCCGCGGTGATCGACCAGGAGCGCAAGCGGCTGGCCGAGTTCGGAAACACCCTGCAACGCTTGCGCGAGCAATTTGCGCGTCTTGTCTGACAGACCCGCCGGGCGATGCCACTACCATCGTCCGCTGTCGTCGCCCACCCGGCGCAACCCTCGTGTCCCAAAGGAATCCTGACGCATGACCGCACCCACCGCCGCACGCATCCGCAAGGCCGTGTTCCCCGTCGCCGGACTCGGCACCCGCTTCCTGCCGGCCACCAAGGCCAGCCCGAAGGAAATGCTGCCGGTGGTCGACAAGCCGCTGATCCAGTACGCCGTCGAGGAGGCCTACGCCGCCGGCATCCGCCACATGATCTTCGTCACCGGCCGCAACAAGCGCGCCATCGAGGACCATTTCGACACCTCCTACGAGCTGGAGGCCCAGCTCGAGGCCAGCAACAAGCACGCCCTGCTGGAAGTGGCGCGCTCGATGCACACGTCGGACATGTTCTTCTCGTACGTGCGCCAGCCGCGCTCGCTGGGCCTGGGCCACGCGGTGCTGTGCGCCGAGCACCTGGTAGGCAACGAGCCTTTCGCCGTATTGCTGGCCGACGACCTGATGACCGGCACCCCGCCGGTCCTGGCGCAGATGGTCGAGGTGTTCGGCCGCACCGGCGGCTCGGTCCTGGCGGTGCAGGAGGTGCCCCAGGAACAGGTCAAGCGCTACGGCATCGTCGCCGGCGAGCCGGTCGAGGACCGGCTGCTCAAGGTCAACACCATGGTCGAGAAGCCCTCGCCCGAAGCCGCGCCGTCGCGCATGGGCGTGGCCGGCCGCTACATCCTGACGCCGGGCGTCTTCGACCAGATCCGCCAGCAGACCTCGGGCGCCGGCGGCGAGATCCAGCTCACCGACGGCATCGCCGGGCTGATGCAGACCGAGGCGGTCTACGCCTGGCAGTACGAAGGCAAGCGCTACGACTGCGGCAGCAAGGAAGGCTTCCTGGAGGCCACCGTCGAGCTGGCGCTCAAGCACCCCGAGGTGGGCGCGCATTTCCGCGAATACCTCAAGAGCCTGTACGTCCAGTACCTGCAGTTCTGAGGCAGCGGCGAAAGGCCGGGCATGGTCCCGGCCGAAGGCGAGCCGCCCGCGGGGCGGCTTTTTCACGCCCGGCGCGCGGCGGGCCGGCGCCGCCGGACGCGCCTCAGCGGCGGCGCAGCACGTGGATGAAGTCGGCGCCCGCCACCTGCTGCTCCACCAGTTCGTTGCCGGTCTGGCGGGCGAAGGCCTGGAAGTCGCGCATCGAGCCCGGGTCGGTCGACACCACCTTCAGCAGCTGGCCGCTTTGCATGCCGGACAGCGCCTTCTTGGCCTTGAGGATGGGCAGCGGGCAGTTCAGCCCGCGGGTGTCGATTTCCTGGTGGATTTCCGGGTGCTGGGACATACGGTCTCGACGGTTTCGCGCGATGCGGGCCGGCACGGGGGCCCGAAAACCAAAAAGACCTTCGGCGGGGGGCGGAAGGTCTTCGTTGCGTGGTGCCGGAGGCCGGAATCGAACCGGCACGCCTTGCGGCGGCGGATTTTGAGTCCGCTGCGTCTACCAATTTCACCACTCCGGCGGGAATGAGGGGAGCGGGAAATTATGGCACAGTGCTGCCCATGCAATACCCCACCATCGAAGACACCGTCGGCAAGACGCCGCTCGTGGCCCTGCAGCGCATCGGCGCCGCCGAGAACGCCGTCAACGGCAACGTGGTGCTGGGCAAGCTCGAAGGCAACAACCCGGCGGGATCGGTCAAGGACCGGCCGGCGCTGTCGATGATCCGGCGCGCCGAGGAGCGCGGCGACATCCGGCCCGGCGACATGCTGATCGAGGCCACCTCGGGCAACACCGGCATCGCGCTGGCCATGGCGGCGGCCATCAAGGGCTACCGCATGCTGCTGATCATGCCGGAGGACCTCTCCATCGAGCGCGCGCAGACGATGAAGGCCTTCGGCGCCGAACTGCTGCTCACGCCTAAGAGCGGCGGCATGGAATACGCGCGCGACCTGGCCGAGCAGATGCAGCGCGACGGCAAGGGCCGGGTGCTCGACCAGTTCGGCAACCCCGACAACCCGCGCATCCACTACGAGACCACCGGTCCCGAAATCTGGGAAGCGACCCACGGCCGCGTGACCCACTTCGTGAGCGCGATGGGCACCACCGGCACCATCACCGGCGTGTCGCGCTACCTCAAGGAGAAGAAGCCGTCGGTGCGCATCGTCGGCGCCCAGCCGTCCGAGGGCTCGCGCATCGCGGGCATCCGCAAATGGCCCGCCGAGTACATGCCGGCGATCTACGACGGCAGCCTGGTCGACGAGACGGTCAGCGTGTCCCAGGCCGACGCCGAGGAGATGTGCCGCCGCCTGGCGCGCGAGGAAGGCATCTTCGCCGGAATCTCGGCCGCCGGCGCCTGCTGGGCGGCGCAGCAGATCGCCCAGCGCGAGCAGAACGCGACCGTCGTCTTCGTGGTGTGCGACCGCGGCGACCGCTACCTCTCGACCGGCGTGTTCCCGGCCTGATCGGCCCCGCGGCGCGACGGCGCTGTCGCACAGGCAACAGGGTGTCGCCTAGGATATAGCGGCGCGCGCGGGCGCGGCCCACAATGCGGAACAACGGGTGCCGGCCGGCATCCGCCCCCGCCCCGCACACCGCCCCGGAGACCCGCCATGAGCAGCAACCACAGCGCCCCCCAGTTCCAGTGGAACGACCCCTTCCTCCTCGACCAGCAGCTGACCGAGGACGAACGCATGGTCCGCGACGCCGCGGCCGCCTACTGCCAGGACAAGCTGGCCTCGCGCGTGCTGGAATCCTTCCGCCACGAGAAGACCGACCCGGCCATCTTCCGCGAGATGGGCGAACTCGGCCTGCTCGGCCCGACCATCCCCGAGGAGTACGGCGGCCCGGGCCTCAACTACGTGGCCTACGGCCTGATCGCCCGCGAGGTCGAGCGGGTCGACTCCGGCTACCGCTCGATGGCCAGCGTGCAGTCGTCGCTGGTGATGGTGCCGATCAACGCCTTCGGCACCGAGGCGCAGAAGCAGAAGTACCTGCCCAGGCTCGCCACCGGCGAATGGATCGGCTGCTTCGGCCTGACCGAGCCCGACCACGGCTCCGACCCCGGCAGCATGGCCACCCGCGCCCGCAAGGTCGACGGCGGCTACCACCTGTCGGGCAGCAAGATGTGGATCACCAACAGCCCGATCGCCGACGTGTTCGTGGTCTGGGCCAAGGAAGTGGACACCGCCGGCAACGTCGGCCCGATCCGCGGCTTCGTGCTGGAGAAGGGCATGCAGGGCCTGACCGCGCCCGCCATCCACGGCAAGGTCGGCCTGCGCGCCTCGATCACCGGCGAGATCGTGATGGACAAGGTCTTCGTGCCCGAGGAGAACGCCTTCCCCGAGGTGCGCGGCCTGAAGGGCCCGTTCACCTGCCTGAACTCGGCGCGCTACGGCATCGCCTGGGGCGCGCTGGGCGCGGCCGAGTCCTGCTGGTTCACCGCGCGCCAGTACACGCTGGACCGCAAGCAGTTCGGCCGTCCGCTCGCCGCCAACCAGCTGATCCAGAAGAAGCTGGCCGACATGCAGACCGAGATCGCGCTGGGCCTGCAGGGCTGCCTGCGCCTGGGCCGCATGAAGGACGAGGGCACCGCGGCGGTGGAGATCACCTCGCTGCTCAAGCGCAACTCCTGCGGCAAGGCGCTCGACGTGGCGCGGATGGCGCGCGACATGCTCGGCGGCAACGGCATCAGCGACGAGTTCGGCGTGGCGCGCCACCTGGTGAACCTGGAGGTGGTCAACACCTACGAGGGCACCCACGACGTCCACGCGCTGATCCTCGGCCGCGCGCAGACCGGCATCGCCGCCTTCTCGAACTGAGCTTTCTCCGACCCGCCCGCCCCGACCCGATGCCCCAGACGACCGCTCCCGACGCTTCCTCCCCCACCCCGGCCGCACCGGCCCTGCAGGGCCTGCGCGTGCTCGACCTCTCGCGCGTGCTGGCCGGGCCGTGGTGCACCCAGATCCTCGCGGACCTGGGCGCCGACGTGGTGAAGATCGAGCGGCCCGGCAGCGGCGACGACACCCGGGCCTGGGGGCCGCCCTTCCTGCGGGACGCCGACGGCCGCGACACCGCGCAGTCCACCTACTTCACCTCGTGCAACCGCAACAAGCGCTCGGTGACGGTGGACATCGCCACGCCCGAGGGCCAGGACATCGTGCGGCGCCTGGCCGCGCAGAGCGACGTGGTGGTGGAGAACTTCAAGGTCGGCGGCCTCAAGGCCTACGGCCTGGACCACGCGACGCTGCGCGCCCGCCACCCGCGGCTGGTGTATTGCTCGGTCACCGGCTTCGGCCAGGACGGGCCGTACGCGCCCCGCGCCGGCTACGACCTGATGATCCAGGCGATGAGCGGCATGATGAGCATCACCGGCCGCGCCGACGGCGAACCCGGCGGCGGCCCGCTGCGGGTGGGCGTGGCGCTGACCGACCTGTTCACCGGCGTCTACGCCTCGACCGCCATCCTGGCGGCGCTGCGGGTGCGCGACGCCACCGGCGAGGGCCAGCACATCGACATGGCGCTGCTCGACGTGGGCATGGCCATCCTCGCCAACCAGGGCGCGGGCCACCTCAACACCGGCGCGGTGCCGCAGCGCCAGGGCAACAGCCACCCGAGCCTCGCGCCCTACCAGGACGTGGCCACCGCCGACGGCGCGATGCTGCTGGCCATCGGCAACGACGGCCAGTTCCAGCGCTTCTGCCAGGCGCTCGGCCAGCCGGCGTGGGCCGCCGACCCGCGCTTCGCCACCAACACGCTGCGGGTGCGGCACCGGCCGGAGCTGATCGACGCCATCGAGCGGGTCACCCGCGGCCGCGCCACTGCGGACTGGGTGTCGCTGCTGGAGGACAAGGCGGTGCCCTGCGGCCCGATCAACGACATCGGCCACGCCTTCGCCGATCCGCAGGTGCGGGCGCGCGGCCTGCGCATCGACCAGCCGCGCGATGCGGGCGACGGCATCGCCTCCATCGCCGGCACCGCCAGTCCGCTGCGGCTGCAGGCCACGCCGCCGGTGCTGCGCCACGCGCCGCCGGCGCTCGGGCAGCACACCGACGAGGTGCTGGCCGAACTGGGCCTGACCGCGCAGGAGCGCGACCGCCTGCGTTCCGCGGGCGTGCTGTAGCGCCCGACCCGCCGCCGAACGTCAAGCCCCGGCAAAGTTGGGCAAATCCCTGTTGCACATGCCCCGTCGCGGCATGCGCGGGCGTGTAATGGAAGCGTCATCCTTCCACCGCTCCAGGAGTCCGCCATGAAACGTCTCGTTCTGGCCCTCGCCGCCGCCGGCGGCCTCGGCGCACTGCTCTCCGGCTGCGTCGTCGCGCCGGTCGATCCCTACTACGGTTACGGCTATGGCTACCGGAGCGCGCCGGTGGTGGTGCAGCCCAGCGTCAGCCTCGGCTACTCGCGCGGCTACTACGGCGGCCGGGGCTACGGACGCGGCCCGTACGGCGGCTGGTGGCGCTAGACGGCGCCCCGCCGGTTGCGCAGCCGCGCCAGCAGGAACGCCAGGCCGAAGCGCACCACGATCGATACCGCCGCGATCGCGGCACCGGTGCGCAGGATCTCGCGCTCGCGCTGGCGCGCATCCTCCTGCTGGGCGCGGAGCTGCGCCTCCTCCCGCGCGCCGATGGCCGCGACCTCCGCGCGCACGCCGTCCATCAGCTGCTTGCCCTCGCCCCGCAGGATCGCGTCGGAGGCCCGCTGGAACCCCTCGGTGCGCCGTAGCTGGATCACGTGGCCCAGCTCGTCGAGCTTGGCGTTCATCAGGGTTTCGAGCGCCGACAGGCGGATGCCCTGGATCGGATCGGCCGCGAGCAGGCTGCGCAGGTCGGACAGGTGGCCGTCGGTCTGCCGGAGCGCCGCGACGTAGGGTTCGAGGTAGTCGTCCTGCCCGGTGATGATGAATCCGCGCTGGCCGGTTTCCGCATCCTCCAGCGCGACGAACAGCTTGTTGAGCCCGGTCAGTACCTGGTAGCTGTGGTCCACCCGCAACCGGCTCTCCACCAGCAGCTCGTGCCCGTGGTACGAGAGCACGGCGCCCGCCAGCACCACCGCCGCGATCGGGCCCGACGACACCATCGACCACACGACGATGCGCTTCGGGGGAACGCCCAGGCGGCGCAGGCGCGACCACCAACGCTGCCCGGGGCCGAAGCGTTCGAGGGCGGTGCGGTCTGCCGTGCGATGAGTCATGCGCCGGATTCTGCGGTCCGACCGCGCGACCGGACCGAATGCGCTCCCGCTTGCGGACGTAGGACGGGGAGCCGATTACTCCTTCATATGTCATTGACCCGACTTGCCGCGCGGACAGACTCGGGCGCAGGTGCGACGCCACGCATGCGCGCACCGCCCCCCCCTTACGACCCGAGGATCGAAACCATGTCTGACGACAACCCCAACACGGCCGGCAGCGGCCGTCCCCTGCCCGCGCCTCCGTTCGACGCCCGCCGCCGCGACGTCCTGCGCGGCGCCGCCGGCCTGTCGGCCCTCGCCACCGCCGGCGGCCTGCTGGGCGCCGCGGACGCGCATGCGGCCGCCGGCCCGGTGACCAGCTTCGCCATCGCGGTGCTGCCCGACACGCAGTTCTATTCCCGCTACGCCACGACCGACGAAGGCCAGCAGTTCCAGAACCGCTACGGCTCCACGCCGTATGCCGCGCAGACCGGCTGGATCGCCGGCAACGCGGCCGCCTACAACATCCCGTTCGTGATCCACCTGGGCGACGTGGTCGACCAGCAGGGCAAGCCCAACCAGTGGCGCGTCGCCGACGACGCCATGAAGCTGCTGGAGAACGCTGGCGTCCCCTATTCGATCCTGGCCGGCAACCACGACGTGGTCGCCGACTACGACTACCACCAGCCGTCCGACCAGGGCTTCGGCACCGACGCCCAGCGCAACCCGGCCGCCGAGCCCTACCTGCAGTGGTTCCCCGCGCTGCGGGCCGCCCGGCAGAGCACCTTCCGCGAGCGCGACAGCTCCGGCTTCCACGAGTACCACGTGTTCACCGCGCACGGCGTGCAGTTCATGGTGCTGTCGCTGTCGTGGCGCATCTCGGACGCCGGCATCGCCTGGGCGCGCGACGCGATCCGCCGCAACCCGACGCTGCCGGTGATCCTGTCCAACCACCAGCTGCTGAGCCTGGCGCCCGACCTCGCCAGCCCGGCCGAGACCGACTACGGCCGCATGCTGTGGGACAAGCTGATCGCCGACAACGACCAGATCTTCATGACGCTCAACGGCCACCACCACGGCGCCGCGTACCTGAAGAAGACCAACAACTTCGGCAACGAAGTCCACCAGATGGTGGTCGACTACCAGATGGACTACCAGGGCGGCAACGCGATGATGCGGCTCTACGAGGTGGACTTCGGCGCCAACAGGATCGACGTGATGTCGTTCTCGCCGTGGGTGGTCGGCAAGCCTGCCTCCACGCTCAACCAGTTCGACTTCGCCGAGCTGACCGCGCCGAACCAGCGCTTCACCATCGCCATCAACTTCAAGAAGCGCTTCGCCGGCTTCCTGCGCTGGAAGCCGCTGATGGCGGTATCGGGCACGGCGATCCTGCCGCGCGTGCGCTCCGCGCTGCTGGGCAACTACGTGGAGCCGACGCCGCCCGTCACCCGCGCGCCGGCCGACGCGAACGACTTCCCGCTGATCGCCGGCGACGACAACTACGCCCACTGGCGCGCGCCGGCCGGCATCGCCGAAGGCCAGGTGGTGCAGGCGGGCGAGGCGATGCCCAACATCACCACCAGCGGCCAGCACGTGGGCCAGCACATGTACCGCGCCCTGCCCGGCGGCGCCGCGCAACTGGGCGACGTGGTCTGGTCGCTGGACAAGCACCGCCTGTCGTCGGCGCCGGGCAGCGTGCGCTTCCTGAACACCGACAAGACCCAGCCCCGCCTGAACGCCTTCCTGACCGCGGCCGGCGTCTCGGTGAACAACCGCAGCTTCTGGAACGGCTACACGATCGAGACCTTCGTGAAGATCCCGGCCGACTGGGACGCCCGCAAGCACCGCTGGGGCAACCTGCTCGGCCGCGTCGGCCGGCGCGGCAACACGCCCGGCGGCTACCGCGGCGGCGACCCGGAAGCCTCCAGCGTGCTGTTCGCGGTGTCCAGCCTGCGCGAGATCCAGTGGGAAGTGGTGCCGGCCAGCAACACGCAGTACGCGCAGACCAACTGGTCGGGCGAGATCATCCGCGGCACCTGGTACCACATCGCGATCGTCAACGACCCCGCGACCCGCACCACGACGATGTACGTCGACGGCGCGCCGGTGCTGCGCAACGTGGCCAACGCCGGCACCGGCACCCGGTCGCAGAGCGCCAACAACCCCTGGATCATCGGCGCGGGCTGGTGGGACACGGCGCTCACCGACGGCTTCTACGGCTGGCTCGGCGAGCTTCGCCTGGTGGGCCGGCCGCTGCCCTCCACCCAATGGCTGACCGCGCGCCGCGGCTGAGCCGCCGCGCCGATCCGGCCTCCCCCGCCCCCATCCCGGGCCGCCGCGAACGCGTGGCGGCCCGCCCCTTCCAGGAGTACCCCGCCATGTTCCATCGCATCCTCGTCGCGGCAGCCGCCGCATTCGCATTCGCCGCCACCGCGCAGGCCGCCCCGCTGCAGGCCACCGGCGGCATCTTCGACGGCACCGCCTACGGCAACCGCTACAGCGGCCCCGGCGGCGCCACCCCGGTGTTCAACCAGCCGCTGGGCGCGGTCTACGACGGCGGCAACGGCGCCTTCGACGTCTTCGGCTTCTACAACCAGGGCACCGCCGGCCTGGCGCAGACCCGGCAGGTCGACCTGCTGACCGGCAACGTCTTCCGCTTCTTCGACACCTTCACCAACACCGGCACCCAGGCCGTCAGCACCACCCTCGGCTTCTTCGGCAACCTGGGCTCGGACGGCGACGAACGGGTGGGCACCGCGCAGGGCGGCCTGGTCGTGACCTGCCAGGACGACGGCAACGGCGCCTGCGCCGAAGACCCGGTGCTGGCCCTGGTCTCGGGCAACAACGGCCTGGGCCGCGCCGCGATCGCGCCCGACCGCTACACCGTGGGCTATACCGTCAGCCTGGCGCCGGGCGCGAGCCTGAGCCTGCTGAACTACGCCTTCCTGGCCAGCGACGACGCCGGCCCGACCGCCGCCGACCTCGCGCTGGCCTTCGACACGGGCCGCGGCCTGCTGTCCGCGCCGCGCCTGGAGGGCCTGAGCGCCCAGCAGATCGCGAGCATCGCGAACTTCGACCTGCAGTCCGTGCCGGAGCCGGGTTCCCTGGCGCTGGTGCTGACCGGCCTGGGCCTGCTGGGCCGGCGCATCCGCCGCCATCGCCGGGCCGGCTGACCCGGCGCCGGCCGGCGCGCGTCCCATAAGATGCGGCTTGGCGGGGGCACGGGAACTCCCGGGGGCGCTTTGCCCCCGCCCCGTGCCCCTCCTGGTTTGCTTCGCGCGGGCGTCCGGATGCACGATCCCGGGCCCGGCATGCGGAGCCGAGCAACCGATCCAAGCCCTCGATGCCCAAAGAACAGCCCAACACACGACCCACCGGAGACGAGCCCGAGAAGCACACGCCGATGATGCAGCAGTACCTCGGCATCAAGGCGGACTTCCCCCAGACCCTGGTCTTCTACCGGATGGGAGATTTCTACGAACTCTTCTACGGGGACGCGCAGAAGGCCGCGCGGCTGCTCGACATCACGCTGACCAAGCGCGGCCAGTCGGCCGGCCAGCCGATCCCGATGGCGGGCGTGCCCTTCCATGCGATGGAGAACTACCTGGCCCGGCTGATCCGGCTGGGCGAGTCGGTCGCGATCTGCGAGCAGGTGTCCGACCCGTCGCAGCCGGTCGCCAAGGGGCCGATGGGCCGCAAGGTGGTGCGGGTGGTCACGCCGGGCACGCTGACCGACGACAGCCTGCTCGACGAGCGGCGCGAGTCGGTGCTGCTGGCGCTGCACGCCGGCCCGCGCGGGCGCTGGGGCCTGGCCTGGCTGGCGGTGACCCAGGGCGAGCTGCAGCTGGCCGAATGCGCGACCGAGGACCTCGACGCCTGGCTGGTCCGCATCGGCCCGAGCGAGGTGCTGGCGGGCGCGGCCGGCACGGACGCGCTGGGCCGGCGGCTGGCGGCCTGGCGCGACCAGGCGGGCGGCATCCTCACCCCGCGGCCGGACTGGCAGTTCGACGCCGGCCTCGGACGCAGCACGCTGCTGCAGCAGCTCGGCGCGGCCAGCCTCGCGGCCTGGGACGCCGATGGCCTGGCGCTGGCCCACGCGGCCGCCGGCGCGCTGCTGGCCTTCGCCGAGCACACCCAGGGCCGGGCGCTGACGCACGTGCGCACGCTGCGGGTGCAGCGCGACGGCGAACTCATCGACCTGCCGCCCGCCACCCGCCGCAACCTGGAGCTGGTGCGCACCCTGCGCGGCGAGGACGCGCCGACGCTGCTGTCGCTGCTCGACACCTGCCGCACCGGCATGGGCAGCCGGCTGCTGCGCCACTGGCTGCTGGAGCCGCGGCGCGACCGCGCCGAGGCGCGGCAGCGCCTGGCGGCCCTCGACCGGCTGCAGCAGCGCGGCCCCGGCGCCGACGCGCAGGCGCCGTTCGCGCGACTGCGCGCCCACCTGCAGGGCATGGGCGACGTGGAGCGCATCGCCGCCCGCACCGCGCTGCGCCAGGCGCGGCCGCGCGAGCTGGTGGCGCTGCAGCAGTCGCTGGAACGGGCGGCCGCCCTGCTGGGCGACCTGCCCGTCGCCGGCGACGCAGCCGCGGACGGCCCGGGCGGCGCGGACGACGGCCTGCTCGCCGCCCTCGCCGAGGACCTGGCGCCGCCCGAGGGCTGCGGCGCGCTGCTGCTGCGCACCCTGCTGCCGGAGCCGGCGGCGCTGCTGCGCGACGGCGGGGTGATCGCGGCCGGTTTCGACGCCGAACTCGACGAGCTGCGCGGCATCCGCGACCACTGCGACGAATTCCTGCTGGCGCTGGAGGTGCGCGAGAAGGCCCGCACCGGCATCGCCAACCTGCGGGTGCAGTTCAACTCGGTGCACGGCTTCTACATCGAGGTGACGCAGGGCCAGCTCGACAAGGTGCCGGCCGACTACCGCCGCCGCCAGACGCTGAAGAACGCCGAGCGCTTCATCACGCCCGAGCTCAAGGCCTTCGAGGACAAGGCGCTGTCGGCGCAGGAGCGCGCCCTGGCGCGCGAGAAGATGCTCTACGAGCAGCTGCTCGACCGGCTGCAGTCCTTCGTGCCGGCGCTGGTGCGGCTGGCGCGGGCGGTGGCGGCGACCGACGCGCTGTGCGCGCTGGCCGAGCGCTCGCTCACCCTCGGCTGGCGCGCGCCGACCTTCGCCAAGGAGCCGTGCATCGACATCGAGGCCGGCCGGCACCCGGTGGTCGAGGCCCGGCTGGCCGAGGGCTTCGGCGTATCCGAATCCGGCGGCCGGGCCTTCATCGCCAACTCCACCCGGCTCGGGCCGAAGCAGCGCATGCAGGTCATCACCGGGCCGAACATGGGCGGCAAGTCCACCTACATGCGGCAGGTGGCGATCATCGTGCTGCTGGCCTCCATCGGCAGCCACGTGCCGGCCGAGCGCTGCCGCATCGGGCCGATCGACGCGATCCACACCCGCATCGGCGCGGCCGACGACCTGGCCAACGCGCAGTCCACCTTCATGGTCGAGATGACCGAGGCGGCGCAGATCCTGCACGGCGCGACCGCGCGGAGCCTGGTGCTGATGGACGAGATCGGCCGCGGCACCTCGACCTTCGACGGGCTGGCGCTGGCCTCGGGCATCGCGGCGCACCTGCACGACCGGACCCAGGCCTTCACGCTCTTCGCCACGCACTACTTCGAGCTGACCGAGTTCCCGGCCCGCCACCGCGCGGCGGTCAACGTGCACGTGAGCGCGGTCGAGTCGGGCAGCGGCGCCAACGCGTCCATCGTGTTCCTGCACGACATCCAGCCCGGGCCGGCCAGCCGGAGCTACGGCATCCAGGTGGCGCGGCTCGCCGGCATGCCGGCGGGCGTGGTGGCGCACGCGCGGCAGGCGCTGGCGGCGCTGGAGGCGCGGGCGTCGGAAGAGGCCCGGCAGGTCGACCTGTTCGCCGCGGCGCCCGACGCGGCGCCCGAAACGGCCGCTGCGCCTACCCCGCCCGCCCTGCCCAGCGCCGTAGAATCGGCCCTGGACCGGCTCGACCCCGACGCGATGAGCCCCCGCGAGGCGCTCGACGCGCTCTACGCGCTCAAGCAGCTGGCCGGCTCCGCCACCCCACCTCCGCACGCCTGACCCGGTCCGCACGCCCGCCGCGACGCCGCCCTTCCTCCCCACCGAAACACCGCACGCCATGACCTACTGCGTCGCCATCAAGCTCAACGCCGGGCTCGTCTTCCTGTCCGATTCGCGCACCAACGCCGGGCTCGACCAGATCAGCACCTTCCGCAAGATGATCGTCTACGAGAAGACCGGCGACCGCTTCATGGTGCTGCTGTCGGCCGGCAACCTGAGCATCTCGCAGTCGGTGCGCGAAATTTTGCAGACCGAGCAGATCCAGGAATACGCCGACCAGGAGCCGATCACCATCTGGAACGCGAAGAGCATGTTCGACGCGGCGCGGGTGCTGGGCCAGGCGGTGCGCCATGTCTACGACCGCGACGCCGAGGCGCTCAAGCACGCCGACGTCAACTTCAACGTGTCGCTGCTCTTCGGCGGCCAGATCGCGGGCGAAGGCATGCGGCTGTTCCAGGTCTACTCGGCCGGCAACTTCATCGAGGCCACGCCCGAGACGCCCTACTTCCAGATCGGCGAGTCCAAGTACGGCAAGCCGGTGCTCGACCGGGTCATCACGCCCGAGACGCCGCTCGACGAGGCCGCCAAGTGCGCGCTGGTGTCGATGGATTCCACGCTGAAGTCGAACCTCTCGGTCGGCCTGCCGCTGGACCTCGCGGTCTACGAGGTGGACCACCTGGCCTGCGACAAGGTCATCGCCATCGACCACGACAACCCCTACTACCGCATGCTGCACGGCAGCTGGGGCCAGCGGCTGCGCGAGGTGTTCGACAGCATCGAGGACCCGGTCTGGGACGGCAGCCACACCGAGATCCCGCTGCGGATCGACGGGCGCACCCAGCCGCTCAAGAAGCTGCACGGCCCGGACGAGAAGCTGATCTGAACGTTTCGCCGTGGCGCGCGGCCCCGGCATCCGCCGGCCGCGCTACAGCACCTCGCCGCGCGGCGGGGCCTGGGCCAGGCGCGCGGAGATCGTCCGGCAGGCGTCGAGCAGCGGCGCCACGTAGGCCTGGCGCGGGTCGTCCTTCTGCAGGAAGCGCAGCGTGCTGACGCTGACCGCGGCCACCGGTTCGCCCCGCGCGCCGCGGATGGCGGCGCCGAAGCAGGAGATGCCGGGCTCGTTCTCCTCGTCGTCCGGCGCCCAGCCCTGGACGCGCGCGGCGCGCAGCGCCTCGCGCAACGCGGCGGCGTCGCACAGGGTGCGCGGCGTGAAGGACGGCAGCGGCAGGCCGTCGAGCACCGCGTCGAGCGCCGCCTCGTCCAGCCCCGCCATCCACGCCTTGCCGACCGCGGTGGAATGCAGCGACACGCTGGAGCCGATGCGCGATGCCATGCGCACCGCGCTCGGGCTCTCCAGCTTCTCGATGTAGACCATGGCGCGCCCGCTGGGCACCGCCAGGTGGACCGTCTCCCCGGTTCGGTCGCGCAGGGTCTTGAGTGCATCCACCGCCGCCAGCCGCAGGTCCGACCGGCCCCAGGCCCGGCTCGCGAGCTGCAGCAGCCGGGGCCCGGGCACGAAGGCGCCGCCGGCCGCGCCCTGCGCCGCGTCCTGCACCAACCCCTCGGCCGCCAGCGCGGCGACGATGCGGTGCACCGTCGGGCGCGGATAGCCGCTGGCGCGGACCAGCGCGGCGACGGTCGGCGGCTCGGCCGCGTCGGCGATGCGCTGGAGCACGTCCATGAACTTGGAGAAGGCGGCGGTGCCCGCCACCGGCGAGGGCGGCAGGCCGGCGGCGCGGGGGCGGCGGCCAGCGGTCATGGGGCGGAACGGTCCTCGGCAAGCGCCCGGGCGGCGCGGAAGGCGGATTATCCGGGGCGCGGGCCGGGCTCCGGGCGGGCGGCCGTCCGGTGCGCCGGCCCGTCAGGAAATCAGGTAGCCGCCGTCCACCGGCAGCACCACGCCGGTCATGAAGGCGGCGGCCGGCGTGCACAGCAGCGCCACCGCCTGCGCCACGTCCTCGGGCCGGCCCCAGCGGCCGAGCGGGGTGCGCGCCAGGATCGGGCCGGCGCGCGCCGGGTCGTCCTGCAGCGCCCGGGTCATCGGCGTGGCGATCCAGCCCGGCGCGACCGCGTTGACCCGGATGCCGTCGGCCGCGTACGCGATGGCGAGCGACTTGGTCAGCTGCGCCACCCCGCCCTTGCTCGCCGCGTAGCCGGGCACCAGCCCGCCGCCGAAGAAGCTCAGCATCGACGCGGTGTTGACGATGCAGCCGCCGCGCCCGGCCAGCAGCGGCCGCGCCGCGCTGCAGACGCGCATGGTGCCGGTGAGGTTGATGTCGAGCACCTGGGCGAACACCTCCGGGTCGTGCTCGTCGCCGCGCCGGATGATGCCGGCGCAGTTGACGACGATGTCGAGCGCCTCGAACGACGCCATCAGCGCCCGGACGCCGGCGGCGTCGGACACGTCGGCGTGGCGCACCCGCACGCCCGCCGCGAGCGAGCCGTCGCCGTCGGTCAGCCCGGCTGCGGTGACCTCCGCGCCCATCGCGCGCAACTGGTTGGCCACCGCCGCGCCGATGCCCTGGGTGGCGCCGGTGACCAGCGCCTGCCGGCCCTGGAAGAGTCCTGCCTCGAATGTCATGGATGGTGAACCGGAAAGACCTCCGCTACCGAATCGATAGCTGGAAGCCAAGGTGGAATGCGGGCTGTCCCGGGAAAACATGCCGGAAGTTCCGGCCGGGACGCGCGTCGCGCGGGATGCGGGGCCGGCGCGCGGGCCGGCCCTCCGGTGCGTCAGTTGACCTTGATCGCCAGCTTCTCGATCAGCTGGCGGAAGTAGGTCGCGTCGCGCACCATCGCCGCCTTGAAGGCGGTGTCGTCGGCGTAGGCGTAGCCGAGGTTCTGCTTGTCCATCACCTCGCGCAGCATCGGCTCCTGGGCGGTCCTCTCGACGGCGGTGCGCAGCGTCGCCAGCACCTCGGGCGGCAGGCCCCGGGGCGCGCCGATGCCGCGCCAGGTGCCGATCGACAGGTCGATGCCGCGCTCCTTGAGCGTGGGCACCCTGTCGAAGTTCTTCACCCGCTGGTCGGCCATCACCGCCAAGGTCTTGAGCTTGCCGGCCTGCACGTAGGTGGTGACCTCGGCCGGGCTGACCGCGACCGCCTCGATATGGCCGCCGAGCAGCGCCAGCACCGCCGGGCCGGCGCCCTGGAAGGGGATGTGGCCGAAGGGCGCGCCGGTCTTGTCGCCGAGCGCGGCGGCGGCCAGGTGCCAGATCGAGCCGTTGCCGGCGTTGCCCACCCGCATGTCGACATCCGGCTTGCGCGCGGCGGCCAGGAAATCCTCCAGCGTGTTGAGCGGCGAATCGGCCCGCACGGTGATCGCCGCCGGGTCGGCGTTGAGCCGGGCGATCGGCTGCATGCTGTCGTAGCTGAACTTCGCCAGGCCCAGCGGCGGCAGGGTGACGAGTTCCACGGTGACCACCGCCAGCTTGTAGCCGTCGGGCCGGGCGTTGATCACCTCGCCCCAGCCGATGGCGCCGCTGGCGCCGGGCCGGTTCATCACGATGACGCTCTGCGGCAGGTGCTTGCGCGCGGCCTCGGCGAAGGCGCGGGCCAGCGCGTCGGTGCCGCCGCCGGCCTGGAAGGGCACCACCAGCTCGATGGCGCGGTCCGGGTAGACGGCGGCGCGCGCGGGGCGCGGCAGCGCGGACAGTCCGGCGCCCAGGGCGATGGCGGGCACGGCCGCGAGCAGGTCGCGGCGGCGCGGGGTGGCGGGATGCGTCATGTCTCGGGTCTCCTCGTCGTGGTGCGGAAAGCGGGATCAGCGGATGAACTGCTGCACGTAGTCCTCGCCCAGCCCGACCTCTGCGAAATGCTTTCGGCACAGGTCGATCTTGGTGAACACGTCCTCGTAGCCCATGCCCTTGCCCCAGGGGTCGGTGTAGTACATGACGCCGTTGACCTGGAAGTAGGTGATCATCTCCTCGACGTCCTCCGGCACGTAGAGGGTGTGCGTCTCGCCGGGCGGCTCGAAGACGTAGCTGCCCTCGGTGGCCCACCAGTCGTGCTCCAGGTAGCGCCAGCGGCCCTTGAGCACGAAGCCGTGCACCGCCTGCGGGTGGCGGTGGCGGCTCAGCACGCCGGACTTGCGCACCCGCAGCAGGTTCATCCAGTAGCCCTGGCTGGCGTTGAGGCACAACGGCCGGAACCACACGTTCTCGGCCTGCGGCACCCACAGTCGCTCGTCGGTCGGGATGGCGTGGGGCACCACGATCTCCGCCCGGGCATCGGGCGGGAAGGGTTGCTGATAGGGCATCAGCGGCGTCTGGTCGGGCGTATCGAGGGGCATGGCATCCGATCAGTCCATATTGTGGACATTTTGTCTATATCGTGGATGCATTCTAGGCGGCGGGTCCGCCTCCGCGACCTGGGGTTTCACCCGGGGCTGGCACAGCCGCCCACGAAAAAGCGCCCTGCGGCACGGGGGCCGCAGGGCGCTTCCGATCCGGCGGAGCCGCCGGCGCGTCGGATGTCCGCGCGCGCCTCAGGTCCGGGGACGCAGGAACAGGTAGCCCGCCGCCAGCAGCACGCCGGCTCCGACGAGCGCCGCGACGAACGCGGGAAGTTGCTCCCGTCCCCACCAGTGCATCCCCTGGCCCGCGAAACTCGCGGCGAGCGCGCCCGCCATGCCGATGGCCACGGCCAGCAGCAGGCCCTTCGAGCCGGCGAGGCGCCCCATCGGCAGGAAGGCGTTCATCAGCAGGCCCAGGATGAACCCGGCAAAAATCGTCCAGAAAAGTCCGACCGTCATGACATATCCCCCAAAAGCCGTGCGCGGGCAGCGCCCAGACGCGACTGTCGGGGTAGTGCCCCCAGGGTACGCCGTATCGCCCGCCGGCGTCTACGGGTAAGCGCGCGGTCCGGGCGATCCATCCGGGCCGCCCGGCCCGGGCTGCGCCGGCTCAACGCCCGGCGGGCTGCGAGGTCCGGGGGTCGATCCGCACCACCTGCGTCTGGCCGTTCTGGCCGGGGAAGTCGGCGAAGATCGCCGCGACCAGGTTGGGCACCATGTCGGGCAGGCCGCGCGACATGCCGCCCTCGTAGACGGCGGTCGCTTCGAACACGCTCTGCGGCGCGGCCGGCGCCGGCCGGGTCTGGACGATGCGCAGCCGCAGGCTGTTGACGTCCACGGTGCGCAGCGAGGCGCGCTCGCCCAGGTACTGCGGCCCGTAGAGGTCGGTCGCCCAGTAGCCGGGGAACCAGCGCCCGGCGGCGTCCCGCCGGGCCGGCACGAAGACCTGGTAGCTCTGGTAGACCGGCTCGCTCGCCGCCTGCTGGCGCTGGCCGCCGGACGCGGCCACCTCCACCAGCAGCTGCCCCGCCTTGCCGGGCTCGGCGCCGCGCAGGCCCCGGCGCTCCAGCGCCTCGCGCACGTACTGCTCGTAGGTGGACTGCTCCAGGTCGGTGCTCCGGACGTCGTCCGGCCGGCGGAAGCTGAAGGTGCTGCCCGCCGCGTCGGCCGGCCAGGCGTTGAAGCGGGTCACCCGCGTGGACAGCGCGGTGGCGCAGCCCGCCAGCAGCAGGAGCGCCCCGGCCGCCGCCGCCAGGAAGCCGGCCCGCAGGCGCGAGGAAACGGGGGAATGCGTCATGCGTCCATTGTGGACGCGCCGGTCAGGACGCGCCGGTCATTCCGCCCAGACCACCAGCCCGCTCCAGGCCGTCGCCAGCACCACGATGCCGAAGGCGATGCGGTACCAGGCGAAGGGCACGAAGCTGTGGCTGGAGATGTAGCGCAGCAGCCAGCGCACGCACAGCCAGGCGCTCAGGAACGAGAACAGCAGTCCCACGGCGAACAGCGGGAGGTCCGCCGCCGACAGCAGCGCGCGCTCCTTGTAGAGGCTGTAGGCGCCCGCGCCCACCAGCGTCGGGATCGCCAGGAAGAACGAATAGTCGGTCGCCGCCTTGCGCGACAGCCCCAGCAGCATGCCGCCGATGATGGTCGCCCCGCTGCGGCTGGTGCCCGGGATCATCGCCAGGCACTGCACCAGCCCGACCTTGAGCGCGTCGAGCGGCGTCATGTCGTCCACCGACTGCACCCGCGCCGCGGACTGCGGCCGCTTCTCGGCCCACAGGATCACCAGCGCGCCGACGATGAAGGTCGAGGCCACCACCACCGGCGTGAACAGGTGCTCCTTGATCGCCTTGCCGAACAGCAGGCCCAGCACCACCGCCGGCAGGAAGCCGATCAGCACGTTGAGCGCGAAGCGCTGCGCCTGGCGTTCGGTCGGCAGCGCCACCAGCGTGGCGCGGATCTTTTGCCAGTAGACCAGGATGACGGCGAAAATCGCGCCGGTCTGGATGGCGATGTCGAACACCTTGGCCTTGTCGTCGTCGAAGCCGAGCAGCGATCCGGCGAGGATCAGATGCCCGGTCGACGAGATCGGGAGAAATTCGGTCAGGCCCTCGACGATGCCCATGACGGCGGCCTTGGCCAGCAGCACGATGTCCACACACGCTCCTTGTTCGATTGCGGTACGGCGCGACGTGGCGCCGGAAGCGCGCGATTATCCGGGCCGCGCGCGACGGGGCGGTGCGCCGGCCTCCGCGCGGGCCCGCGGAGGGCCCGCGCTGACACGCTGTTGCCAATGAGCACGTTTGCAAACAAGGCGGTGTACTCTCCAGCAGACATCATCCGCCGGGTCGCGGGCAATGTGAGCACCGGTTGCCCGCCCATGCGCGATACGGCTTCCGGGCATGCGAAAACCCGGCGGCGAACCGGCTGGGCCCGACATCATCGATAGCACGAAAAAACTAGCTGGCATGAAATACCGACTCGTCCTGCGACAGACCTACGTCGGCTGCGCCTACTGGGAAGCCAACTGGCGGCGCCGGACCCCCCGCATCCTGCGGCGCTACACCCTCTTCATCTACGCCAAGCCCGGCTCGATCAACTACACCTCCAGCTGCACCCTCATCGTCAGCGGCCGGCGCGCCTGGATCGACACGCTCAACGGGCGCGATTTCTACCCGCTCCTCGCCGAGATCGGTCTCGCGCCCTTCGCGAAGCTGGGCATCAAGTCCGTGGAGGTGGATGTCAAGGAATCCCACCTGCGCCGCATCGTGCGGTCGCTGGGGCACCTGATCGACGTGCGGCGCCTGCGCAGCATCCAGCTGATGGACATCCGCCTGAGCCGGATCGAGATCCGGGCCCGGCAGGAAAGGCAGCTCCTGATGGCCTGAACGGATCGCCGGCCGACGTTTCGGCAAGACCCTCCCACCATCCAAGAAAATTTAGCGCTTGCACTGTTATTGAAAATCACTATCATTCACATAACTTCTCCAGCACGGACAGGCTCCCACCATGCAAACGCTCACCCTTCCCTCTTCGCAACAATTCCGGGCTCCGGCCCCGATGGACACCTCGTCCCGCGCGGACGCAGGCAGCAGCGCCTCGCTGGCGCATGCCATGCAGAGCACCGAGCTGCTGCGGGGCAACAAGGTGGTGGAGATCGTCCATAACGGCAACGTCTATCGCCTGCAGGCCACCCGCCTGGGCAAGCTGATCCTGACCAAATAGTTTTCATCGTGGGGCGACTTCCGGGGCTGCAACGGCTCCGGCGGTCGTTTTTTGCTAGCCAACGGCTCCGGCCGACTAGCCAAGCACTTTTTTCCCCATCCCCGTGTTTCCTCGACCGGCATCCGTGCCGGTTTTTTCCGTCCGGGCCTCCCGCGCGGCAGCGCCCCGGCCCGGCAGACTGCAGGTGACTTCCATGGACCATGCGGACGAACTGAAGAACATCGGCCTGAAGGCGACGCTGCCCCGGCTCAAAATCCTCGACATCTTCCGCGCCAGCCCCGACCGCCACCTGAGCGCGGAAGACATCTACCGGCTGGTGCTGGCCGACAACACCGACCTGGGCCTGGCCACCGTCTACCGGGTGCTGTCGCAGTTCGAGCAGACCGGGCTGCTCAAGCGCAGCCAGTTCGGCGGCAGCAAGGCCGTCTACGAACTCAACGACCACGAGCGCCACCACGGCCACCTGGTCTGCACCCGCACCGGCGACGTCAAGGAATTCTTCGATGCCGGGATCGAGTCCCGCCTGGTCGCGATCGCGCACGACATGGGCTACGACCTGGCGGACTACACCATCACCCTGTTCGGCCGGGCGCGCTCCGCCGAGGCGAACGCGTCGGCAGGCGCCGTCCCGCTGCGGGGCTAGCCGCGACCGCCCGGGCCGGGCCGCGCCCGACGGCTCCGGCCGGAATCAATCCGCCAGCACCAGGCGGTCCTTGGCCGCCGTCACGTCCGCGTCGCGCGGCAGCCGCACCCCGTTCTTGACCGCCAGCACCTCGGCCATCACGCTCACCGCGATCTCCGGCGGCGTCATGCTGCCGATGTAGATGCCGATCGGGCCGCGCAGCCGCGCCAGCGTGGCCTCGTCCATGCCGAAATGCGTGGCCAGCCGTTCGCGCCGCGCCGCGTTGTTGCGGCGCGAGCCGATGGCGCCCACGTAGAAGGCGTCGCTGTGCATCGCCTCCAGCAGGGCCAGGTCGTCGAGCTTGGGGTCGTGGGTCAGCGCCACCACGCAGCTGCGGCGGTCCGGACGGAAGGCGATCACCGTGTCGTCGGGCATGTCGGCCACCACGGTGACGCCGGGCACCGACCAGCCGCTCCGGTATTCGGCGCGCGGGTCGCAGACGGTGACCGCGAAGCCGCTGAAGCGCGCCATGGTCGCCAGGTACTCGGTGAGCTGGCCGGCGCCGATGAGCAGCATGCGGTACTCGGGGCCGAAGGTGTTGACCATGCGCGCGTCGTCGAGCACCAGCTCGCTCGGCGCGGCGGCGTCCTCCAGCGTCACCGCGCCGTCCGCCCGGTCGAGGCGGCGCCGCACCAGCCGGCCCGACTCCAGCCGGCCGACCAGGTCGTCCAGCGCGGCGGCCTCCGGGTCGTGCTCCAGCAGCAGTTCGAGCGTGCCGCCGCACGGCAGGCCGAAGCGGTGCGCCTCGTCCGCCGAGACGCCGTAGCGCACCAGCGCCGGCGGGCCGGGCGGCATGCCGCCGCCGGCGTAGCGCTGGATCAGGTCGTCCTCGATGCAGCCGCCGGAGACGGAGCCGACGACCGCCCCGTCCTCGCGCACGGCCAGCGTCGAGCCCACCGGCCGGGGAGAAGAGCCCCAGGTGTGGACCACGGTCGCGAAGAGGGCGCGGCGGCCGCGGGAGCGCCAGTCGCGCAGCGCGCGCAGGACGGCAAGGTCAATGTTTTCCATCGTGGGGCTCGGGCCCGGCGCGTGCCGTGGCGAAATTGCGTGGGAGCGTGGCAAGGGCGAAGAAGAGCATCCTAGGACGCCCGGACCGACGCCGTGTATCCGACCGCAAGACGCACCGGCGCACCGCGGCCTCCGGGAAAACACCACCTGCCGCTGTCAGCGGGAAACAAGGTACGGCTGGTTACGATGCAGTCCGGCGATCGGACCCTCCGATCCGGCCGCCCCGACAGGAAAGACAAGACCGGAGACCATGCCATGGACGCTCTACTGAGATTCGCCCGCGGGTTCGACTGGCTGACCGCCCGGCTCGGCCAGGTCGCCGCCTGGACGGTGCTGGCCGCGGCCCTGATATCCGCCGGCAACGCCTTCGTGCGCTACGGGTTCGACATCAGCTCCAACGGCTGGCTGGAGATCCAGTGGTACCTGTTCGCCGCCACCGTCATGCTGGGCGCGCCGGTGGTGCTGCAGCTCAACGAGCACGTGCGGGTCGACATCGTCTACGGACGCCTCAAGGGCAACGGCAAGGTCTACGTGGACCTGCTCGGGCTGATTTTCTTCCTGCTGCCGGTGATGGCGATGCTGGCCTGGCTGAGCTGGCCGCTCTTCGTGCGCATGTACGAGACCAAGGAGATGTCGGGCAACGCGGGCGGCCTGATCCGCTGGCCGGCGATGCTGCTGCTGCCGCTGGGCTTCGGGTTGATGTTCCTGCAGGGCGTCTCGGAGATCGTCAAGCGGATCGCCTACCTCCTGGGCCGCCACCAGATGGACACCCACTACGAGAAGCCGGTGCAGTAGGCCGCCGCGCCCCGCATCCGCCGATTCCGACCCGACTCCCTTCCAGGACCGCCCCCCATGCAGATGGAAAACTTCGCCCCCGTCATGTTCGCCGGACTGGTGGTGATCATGCTGATCGGCTTCCCGGTCGCGTTCTCGCTCTCCGCGCTCGGGCTGGCCTCGGCCTTCTTCGCGATCGAGATGGGCTGGTTCCCGTCCGGCTTCATGGCCAACCTGCCGCTCAACATGTTCGGCATCCTGTCCAACGAGCTGCTGCTGGCGATCCCGTTCTTCACCTTCATGGGCGCCATCCTGGAGAAGTGCGGCCTGGCCGAGGACATGCTCGACTCCATGGGCCAGCTCTTCGGCCCGGTGCGCGGCGGGCTGGGCTACTCGGTGATCATCGTGGGCTTCATCCTGGGCGCCATCACCGGCACGGTGGCGGGCCAGGTGATCGCGATGGCGCTGATCTCGCTGCCGGTGATGATCCGCTACGGCTACAACATGCGCTACGCCACCGGCGTGCTGGCCGCCTCGGGCACCATCACCCAGCTGGTGCCGCCGTCGCTGGTGCTGATCGTGATGGCCGACCAGCTCGGCCGCTCGGTGGGCGACATGTACAAGGGCGCCTGGGGCCCGTCGATCCTGCAGGTGCTGATCTTCGCGGGCTACACCTTCGCGCTCAGCATCGTCAAGCCGCACCACGTGCCCGGCGTGCCGCGGGAGGCGCGCACGCTGCACGGCTGGGCGCTGTGGGGCAAGTGCCTGCGCGGCATCCTGCCGGCGGCGGTGCTGATCTTCGCGGTGCTGGGCTCGATGGGCGGGCTGCCGGGCATCGACACCGCCATCGCCACCCCGACCGAGGCCGGCGCGATGGGCGTGGTGGGCGCGATGGTGCTGGCGGCGATGCACCGCCGGCTGACGCGGCCGCTGCTGTGGGACGCGATGGTGGGCACCATGCGCCTGACCGCGATGGTGGTGTTCATCCTGATCGGCGCGCGGGTGTTCTCGATGGTGTTCCAGGGCGTGGACGGCGCCAAGTGGGTCGAGCACATGCTCGCGGGCCTGCCGGGCGGCCAGATCGGCTTCCTGATCGCGGTCAACATCTTCATCTTCTTCCTGGCCTTCTTCCTCGACTTCTTCGAGATCGCCTTCATCATCCTGCCGATGCTGGGGCCGGTGGCCGACAAGCTGGGCATCGACCTGGTGTGGTTCGGCGTGCTGCTGTGCGTGAACATGCAGACCAGCTTCATGCACCCGCCCTTCGGCTTCGCGCTGTTCTACCTGCGCGGCATCTCCGACACGCTGTTCAAGGAGAAGCGCATCCCGAACGCGATCAAGTCGTCGGATATCTACCTCGGCTCGATCCCGTGGGTGGTGATGCAGCTGCTGCTGGTGGCCATCGTGATCTTCGTGCCGCAGACGGTGACCATGTTCCTCGACAAGCCGCAGGAGATCGACCTGGACAAGGTGCAGATCGAGCGCCCGGTGGAGGAAGGCGGGACGCCGGCGGGCGAGGAATCGTCCGACGACGAGCAGAAGCGCATCCAGGAGATGTTCGGCGGCGGCGACGCCGCGAGCCCGACCACCCCGGCCAGCCCCGCCACCCCCGCCAGCCCGGGGAAGTAGCCATGGTCTTCCGCTCCGGCACGCTCTCCGGCCTCCTGCCCGATCCCGCCGCGACTCCGGCGCCGACGCCCGGCGAGCTGCTGGGCCCGCCGCCCTTCCGCTTCGCGCCCCGGGCCGCCGACGGCGGCGCGCGGGTGTCCGGCCCGGCCTTCTCGCGGCCCTTCCGGGCGCTGGCCTGCGCCATCGTCGGCGCCTGCTGCGCGTGGGTGGCGCGGCTGTGGCTGCGCGGCGCGCTGGCGCCGGGCAGCGGCCTGGTCTGGGTGGCGGCCGGCCTGGCGCTGATGCTCTGGACGCTGGCCTGCATCCTGCGCAGCCGCACCACCCTGTCGGCCGACGGCCTGCACCAGCGCTGGATCTGGGACAAGGCCCTGCCGCTGCGCGAGCTGGCCTTCTGCCGGCTGATCCGCATCCCCGGGCTGGACTGGCTGGTCGCGCCGCGGCTCTACGCCCGCACGCTGACCGGCAAGTTCGCCGTGTTCCATGCGGCCTCGCCCGAGCTGCTGGCCGAATTCCGCCGCCTGGCGCGCGAACTCGACGCCTTCCGCCGCCTGCGCTGAGCGGGCACCGGCGCGTCGCGCGGGCGACATGCCCTCCGGCGGCGGCCCGGGCAGGAAAACCCCGGGCGCGGCATACTCGGCCGCTTCCCTTTTTCCCCCTTCCGACGTCCCGGCTCCCGGGACCGGCGCCGCCCCGCCAGGCCGCGTCCGGCGTGTCGGGACGACACCCCTCCATGACCACGAGACAGCCCCTGTCCGAACCGTCCGGCCTGCCGGGCGCGCCGCCGCATTCCCCGCCGCCACCGCCCTTCGACGAAGGCGACGGGCTGCCCGCGCCGCGCCGGTACTGGGCGGTCGCCACCGTGCTGGCGGCGATCCTGATGGCGGTGCTCGACGGCAGCATCGTCAACATCGCCCTGCCCTCCATCGCGCGCAGCCTCGGCGCGCCCGCGGCCGAGACGATCTGGGTGGTCAGCGCCTACCAGCTGGTGCTGGTGATGGCGCTCTTCCCGCTGGCGGCGCTGGCCGAGCGGCTGGGCCTGCGGCGGGTCTTCACGGGCGGCGTGGTGGTGTTCACCGCCGCCTCGGCGCTCTGCACCTTCGCGCCGACGCTGCCGTGGCTGGTCGGGGCCCGGCTGCTGCAGGGCCTGGGCGCGGCGGCGGTGATGTGCGTCAACGCCGGCCTGCTGCGCCACACCTATCCGGCCCGGCAGCTGGGGCGCGGCATCGGCATCAACGCGGTCTGCGTGGCGATGGGGACCGCCATCGGCCCGTCGCTGGGCGCGGCCATCGTGTCGCACGCGGGCTGGCCCTGGCTGTTCGCGATCAACCTGCCGCTGGGCCTGCTGATCCTGGTGATGTCGCGCGCGCTGCCGCGCACCCGGCGCACCGCGCGGCGCATCGACCCGGCCAGCGTGCTGCTCAACGCCCTGGCGCTCGGCCTGGCGGTGGTCGGGGTGGACCAGCTCGCCAGCCGCACGCTGCCCGCCCTCGCGATGCTGGCCGTGTCGGGCGCGAGCCTGTGGCTGCTGGTGCGGCGCGAGTCCGGCAACCCGGCGCCCCTGATCCCGCTGGACCTGCTGGGCAACCCCACTTTCCGGCAGACGGCGATGGCCTCGGTCTGCACCTTCTGCGGGCAGTTGATGAGCTTCATCGCGCTGCCCTTCTACATGCAGCACGCGCTCGGCTTCACGCCGCTGCGGGCCGGCCTGCTGATGACGCCCTGGCCGGCGGCGGTCGCGGTGGCGGCGGTCTTCGCGGGGCGGCTCGCCGACCGGCATTCGCCCCTGCTGCTGTGCGCCTGCGGCACCGCGGCCCTGACGCTGGGCCTGGCGCTGACGGCGGCATGGCCGCCGGCGCACCTGGCGCAGGCGGTGTGGCCGCTGGTGCTGCTGCTGGCGCTCGCCGGCGCGGGCTTCGGCTTCTTCCAGGTGCCCAACAACCGGGCGATGCTGACCTCGGCCCCGAAGGCGCGCAGCGGCGCGGCCGGCGGCGTGCAGGCCACCGCCCGGCAGTTCGGGCAGGCGCTGGGCGCCGCGGGCATGGCGCTGCTGTTCAGCGCGCTCGGCGATCGCGCCCCGCGCTACGGCATCGCCGGCGCGGCCCTGCTGTTCGCGACGGCCGCCGGCATCAGCCTGTACAACCACCGGACGACCCGGGACCGCCCGGCCGCCTGACGCGGTCCGCAGGGAGCCGGCCCGGGATTCTTCGGTGCCCGAAACCCGTCAGTGCCGGCGCGCCATCTGCATGGTGCGCTACCAATACGGTAGCACGCGCCGACCGGGCGCCGAACGCGGTCCCGGCCGTTCAGAGCTTCGCGTCCTGCATGTAGCGGTCGAAGCGCGACTCGGCGAACTGCGCCCACAGCAGCTGGTCCTTCTGGAAGCTGCGGTAGTCGGCGTAGATCTTCTTCGAGTCGGGGTTCTTCGCGTCGAGATCGGCGTAGACCTCCATCGTCGACTTGAAGGACGCGTCGAGCACCGTCTTCGGGAAGGCCACCACCTTGGTCTTGGCGCCCACCAGCTGCTTGAGCGCGGTCGGGTTGCGGGCGTCGTACTTGGCCTGCATGTCCACGTGGGCGTAGCCGCTGGCCGCCTCGACGATGGCCTTGTACTCGGGCGAGAGCGCGTCCCAGGCCTTCTGGTTGACCTGCAGGTCGAGCTGCAGCGCGCCTTCCCACCAGCCCGGGTAGTAGTAGAACGGCGCCACCTTGTTGAAGCCGAGCTTCTGGTCGTCGTAGGGGCCGATCCATTCGGCCGCGTCGATGGTGCCCTTCTCCAGCGCCTGGTAGATCTCGCCGCCGGGGATGTTCTGCGGCACGCCGCCCATGCGCTCGATGACCCGGCCGGCGAAGCCGCCGATGCGGAACTTCAGGCCCTTGATGTCCTCGGGCGTCTTGATCTCCTTGCGGAACCATCCGCCCATCTGCGCGCCGGTGTTGCCGCAGGGGAAATTGACCATGTTGTACTTGGCGTAGAACTCGCGGGTCAGCTTGCGGCCGTTGCCCTCGAACATCCAGGCCGAGAGCTGGCGCGAATTCATGCCGAAGGGGATGGCCGCGCCGATGGCGAAGGCCTCGTTCTTGCCGAAGAAGTAGTAGCCCGCGGTGTGCGCCGCCTCGACCGAGCCCTGCTGCACGCCGTCGATCACGCCGAAGGCCGGCATCAGCTCGCCGGCCGCGTGCACGCTGATCTGGAACTTGCCGCCGGTCATCTCGCCGACCCGCTTCGCGAACACCTCGGCGCCGCCGTAGATGGTGTCGAGCGACTTCGGGAAGCTCGACGCCAGCCGCCAGCGCACCGCCGCCTGCGCGTGCACCGCCGGTGCGATGCCGGCGGCGAGGACTCCGCCGATGCCGGCATGCCTGATCAGGGAACGTCGATCCATGTATCTGTCTCCGTAATGTGTAAACAACGGAAGCCAGTGTAGGAAGCGCGGCGGCCGGGCGCCGCGAGGGTTTTCCCCGGTCGGGCGCAAGACTGACGGCAGGCTGACGCCTGCGGGTCGCGTGCCGGGTCAGGCCGGGAGGAAACGCCTGCGGATCGAGGCTTCGATGCCCGCGGCGTCCAGCCCCTGCAGCGCTAGCAGCTGCACCGGGTCGCCATGCTCGATGAACACGTCGGGCAGGCCCAGCTGCAGCACCGGCCGCACCAGGCCGGCGGCGTTGAGCGCCTCGGCGACCGCGCTGCCGGCGCCGCCCATGACGGCGCCCTCCTCCAGCGTCACCAATGCCTCGTGCGACTGCGCCACTTCCCGCAGCAGCGCGGTGTCGAGCGGCTTGGCCCAGCGCATGTTGACCACCGTGGCGCCGAGCTTCCCGGCGGCTTCCAGCGCCGGGTACAGCAGCGATCCGAAGGCCAGGATCGCGATGCGCGCGCCCTGGCGCCGCACCTCGCCCTTGCCGTAGGGCAGCGCCTCCAGCGAGGCCGGCGGCACCGTGCCGGCGCCGGCGCCGCGCGGATAGCGCACCGCCACCGGGTGGTCCTGGGCGTAGGCGGTCGAGAGCAGCTGGCGGCACTCGCGCTCGTCGGCCGGGCAGGCCATCGCCATGTTGGGGATGCAGCGCACGAAGGGGATGTCGTAGGCGCCCGCGTGGGTCGCGCCGTCGGCGCCCACCAGGCCGGCCCGGTCGAGCGCGAAGACCACCGGCAGGTTCTGCAGCGCCACGTCGTGGATCAGCTGGTCGTAGGCGCGCTGCAGGAAGGTGGAGTAGATCGCCACCACCGGCTTGAGCCCCTCGCAGGCCAGGCCGGCGGCGAAGGTCACCGCGTGCTGCTCGGCGATGCCGACGTCGTAGTAGCGGCCGGGGAAGCGCCGCTCGAACTCGACCATGCCCGAACCCTCGCGCATCGCCGGCGTGATGCCCACCAGCCGCTCGTCGGCGGCCGCCTGGTCGCACAGCCACTGGCCGAAGACCTGGGTGAAGGTCTGCTTCGGCGGCGTGGACGGCTTGACCAGGCCCACGGCCGGGTCGAACTTGCCCGGGCCGTGGTAGGCCACCGGGTCGGCCTCGGCCAGCTTGTAGCCCTGGCCCTTCTTCGTCACCACGTGCAGGAACTGCGGGCCCTGCAGGTTGTTCTTGATGTTCTCCAGCGTCGGGATCAGCGAGTCGAGGTCGTGGCCGTCGATCGGACCGATGTAGTTCAGGCCGAACTGCTCGAACAGCGTGGCCGGCACCACCATGCCCTTGGCGTGCTGCTCGAAGCGCTTGGCCAGCTCCAGCAGCGGCGGCGCGGCGCGCAGCACCGTCTTGCCGACGTTCTTGGCGGCAGCGTAGAACTGGCCGCTCATGAGCTGGGCCAGGTAGCGGTTGAGCGCGCCCACCGGCGGGCTGATCGACATGTCGTTGTCGTTCAGGATCACCAGCAGGCGCCCGTCGGCCACGCCGGCGTTGTTGAGCGCCTCGAAGGCCATGCCGGCGCTCATCGCGCCGTCGCCGATGATCGCGACCGCGTGCCGGTCCTCGCCCTTCTGCTTGGCGGCCATCGCCATGCCCAGCGCGGCCGAGATGCTGGTGGACGAATGCGCGGTGCCGAAGGTGTCGTACTCGCTCTCGGCGCGCTGCGGGAAGCCGGAGATGCCGCCGTACTGGCGCAGCGTGGACATGCGGTCGCGGCGGCCGGTCAGGATCTTGTGCGGGTAGGTCTGGTGGCCCACGTCCCAGACCAGCCGGTCGCGCGGCGTGTCGAAGACATGGTGGAGCGCGATGGTCAGCTCCACCGTGCCGAGGTTGGAACTGAGGTGGCCGCCGGTGCGCGAGACGGTGTCGAGCACATAGGCCCGCAGCTCCGTCGCCAGCGCCTTGAGTTCGTCGCGCGAGAGTTCGCGCAGGTCCGCCGGGCTGTCGATGCGGTGCAGCAGCGGCGCGGACGCGCCGGAGGACGCGGAAGCGGTGGGCTCGTGGGGGATCGTCATGGGCGTGTCTGCTCTGTCGGCGTGGTCGTCGGATGCTGTGGCCGCGGGGCGGCGGCCGTGTATCCGTATGTCGGGGGGTGCGCGGGCGGGATCGCCGCGGCGCGGGGATGCGGCGATGGCATCAGCGGGTGCGGGCGATGACCCAGCGGGCGATGGCATGCAGCGCGGCGGTGTCGGCCAGGCCGGTGGCCTCCAGCGCGGCATCGGCCTGCTCCAGCAGTTCGGCCGCGTGGGCGCGGGCCCGGTCCAGGCCCATCAGCGCGACGTAGGTGGGCTTGTCGGCGGCGGCGTCCTTGCCGGCGGTCTTGCCGAGCGTGGCGGAATCGGCGGTCACGTCGAGGATGTCGTCGACCACCTGGAAGGCCAGGCCCACCGCCGCGCCGTAGTCGCGCAGGCCGGTGGCGGCGGCGGCATCGGCCGCGCCGCAGGCGGCGCCCATCATCACGCTCGCCTGGAGCAGCGCGCCGGTCTTCATGCGGTGCATGCGGCGCAGCGCGTCTTCGGCCAGCGGCAGGCCGACGCTCGCCACGTCGATCGCCTGGCCGCCCACCATGCCGGCGTGGCCGGCGGCGCGCGCCAGCAGCCGGCACAGCGCGGCCTGCACCGCGTCGGGCACCGCCGGCGCGGACGGCTGCTGCGATGGCAGGGCATCGGCCTCCTGCGTCAGCAGCTCGAACGCGAGCGCCTGCAGGCCGTCGCCGGCCAGCATCGCCCGGGCCTCGCCGAAGCGCACATGCACCGTGGGCTGGCCGCGGCGCAGCACGTCGTCGTCCATGCACGGCAGGTCGTCGTGCACCAGGGAATAGGCGTGGATCAGCTCCACCGCGCAGGCGGCGCGCAGCGCGGCCTCGTCGTAGGCGGCCTGCGGCACCGCGACGTCTCGGCCGTCGCGCAGCGCCGGGACGCGGTCGCCGCCGCGGGCCACCGCCTCGTGCGCGGCCAGCACCAGCAGCGGCCGCAGGCGCTTGCCCCCGCCCTGCACCGCATAGGCCATGGCCTCGCCGAGCCCGGCGGGCGCGTCGGCCGGCACCCGCTGCGCGAGCGCGGACTCGATGCGCGCCAGGCGGCTGCGGCTCCAGGCATCGAGGTCGAACGCGGGCGCGGCGCTCATGGCAGGACCTCCGTGCGGGAGAGACGGCGGCGGGGGGGATCGAAGGCCAGGAACATTGGCAGTGCGCGAGAAAGCAGGATGGACTGGAGGGGGACCGGGTGACACCCGGACGGCGCCCGACCCACGGGGCAGCCGTGCATTCTAGGTGTCCCCGCCTTTCGACAGCGTTGGCCCTTTCCGGCTAATCACGCAAGCGGCGTCCGGGAATAACCCCACACGGTACAATCCCATTCGTTCCATCCGCGAACCCAGAGCCGGCCCGTGCGCCGGCTTCGTTTTTTCCCCCCTCGCGTGCGCCCCGGCGGCACATTTCCCAAGTTCCCTCCCTGTGGGGAGTCTTTAGGTCAGGTCACCCATGTCTGATTTAAGTCTTCGACTGCAGCAGGCCGCTAGCCAGTTACCCGTTTCCACCTATTTCGACGAGGCGCTCTTCCAACGAGAGCTGCAAACCATCTTCCATGCCGGTCCGCGCTACGTGGGCCACCGCCTGTCCGTGCCGTGGCCGGGCGACTACCACGCGCTTCCGCAGGAGCAGGAAGGCCGCGCGCTGGTCCACACGCCGCAGGGCATCGAGCTGGTCTCCAACGTCTGCCGCCACCGCCAGGCGGTGATGCTCAAGGGCCGCGGCTCGCTCGACGCGACCGCGCCCGGCAGCGCCGGCGGCAACATCGTCTGCCCGCTGCACCGCTGGACCTACAGCCCGCGCGGCCAGCTGCTGGGCGCGCCGCACTTCGCCCAGGACCCGTGCCTGAACCTGCGCAACTACCCGCTGCAAGAATGGAACGGGCTGCTGTTCGAGGCCGGCCCCGGCAGCCGCGACATCGCGGCCGACCTGGCCTCGGTCGGACCGCGCGCCGACCTCGACTTCTCGGGCTACACGCTCGACCGCATCGAGATGCACGACTGCCGCTACAACTGGAAGACCTTCATCGAGGTCTACCTGGAGGACTACCACGTCGGCCCGTTCCACCCCGGCCTGGGCCGCTTCGTCGCCTGCGACGACCTGCGCTGGGAATTCGGCCCGCACCACTCGGTGCAGACCGTGGGCGTGGCCAACGGCCTGGCGCAGTCCGGCAGCCCGTCGTACAAGCGCTGGCAGGAGCAGGTGCTGGCCTACAGCGGCGGCAGGCTGCCCAAGCACGGCGCGATCTGGCTGACGGTCTACCCGCACATCATGGTCGAGTGGTACCCGCACGTGCTCACCGTCTCGACGCTGCATCCGGTCAGCCCGACGCGGACCATGAACATGGTCGAGTTCTACTACCCCGAGGAAATCACCGCCTTCGAGCGGGAACTGGTCGAGGCGCAGCAGGCCGCCTACATGGAGACCTGCGTCGAGGACGACGAGATCGCCGAGCGCATGGACGCCGGCCGG
>JAKOND010000205.1 GCA_022702125.1 Burkholderiaceae bacterium | reverse complement strand
CCGGTGAAGGTCAGGCTCGGCGCGACCGCGTTGACGCGGATGCCGTCCTTGCCGTGGTCCATCGCCAGCGCGCGGGTGAAGTTGCTGATCGCGCCCTTGGTGGCGTTGTAGAAGCTCATGCCCCAGTCGCCGCCCAGTCCCGAGACCGACGAGGTGTTGACGATGCTGCTGCCCTCGCGCTTCTTGAGTTCGGGCAGCGCGGCGCGCGCGCCGTGGAACACGCCGCCGACGTTGATCGCCATGATGCGCTGCCAGTCCTCGAGGCTGGCCTCGTCGACCTCGCCCTGGACCGCGATGCCGGCGTTGTTCACGAGGACGTCGAGCCCGCCGAACTTCTCGACGGCGGCGGCGACCAGGGCCTCGACCTGCGCGTAGTCGGACACGTCCGTCGGCCGGGCCAGCGTGCGGTCGGCGGGCAGCGAGTCGGCGACCTTGCGCAGCGCGTCGGCATCCCGGGCGGCCAGCACGACCTTGGCGCCTTCTTCCGAGAAGCGGCGGGCGGTTGCCTCGCCGATGCCGGAGGAGGCTCCGGTGACGATGACGACCTTGTCGATGAAGCGTTGGAGGGACATGGAGATTTTCCTGGAGGGATGAGGGAGGGGATGGAGGCAGGAGTCCGGGCGCGGCGGCCCTGCGGCTCAGAGGCCTTTCATCATTCTTGGCGGGTCCGGGTTTTCCCCTGTTTCCAACTGCTGCGCCCCCGTCCGGCGGGCGCCGGTGGTCCCGCACGGTCTGCGGACGATCCCGGATAATCCTGCCCCATGAATCCCCTGCTCTCCACCCTGCAGCCCTATCCGTTCGAGCGCCTCAAGCAACTGTTCGCGGGCGTCGTGCCCCCGGCCGAGTACCGCCCCATCAGCCTCGGGATCGGCGAGCCCAAGCATGCGACGCCGCAATTCATCCGTGATGCGCTGTCGGACAGCCTCGACGGGCTGGCGGGCTATCCCGCCACCGCCGGCAGTCTGGAGCTGCGCCAGTCCTTCGCGCGGTGGATGCACCTCCGCTACGGCCTGAACCTGGATCCCGCCACTCAGCTCCTGCCGGTCAACGGATCGCGCGAGGCGCTGTTCGCCTTCGCCCAGACCGTCGTCGACCCGACGCGGCCCGATCCGGTCGTGGTCTGCCCCAATCCGTTCTACCAGATCTACGAAGGCGCCGCGCTGCTGTCGGGCGCCACGCCCTACTACGCCCCGAGCGATCCGGCGCGCAACTTCGCGGTGGACTGGGACGCGGTGCCGCAGGAGGTCTGGGCGCGCACCCAGCTGCTCTTCGTCTGCTCGCCCGGCAACCCGACCGGCGCGGTGATGCCCCTCGACGAATGGCGCAAGCTCTTCGACCTGAGCGACGCGCACGGCTTCGTCATCGCCTCGGACGAGTGCTACAGCGAGATCTATTTCCGCGACGAGCCGCCCCTCGGCGGCCTGGAGGCCGCGGCCCGCCTGGGGCGCAGCGATTTCGACAAGCTGGTGGCCTTCACCAGCCTGTCCAAGCGCAGCAACGTGCCCGGCCTGCGCAGCGGCTTCGTCGCGGGCAACGCGGACCTGATGCGCCAGTTCCTGCTCTACCGCACCTACCACGGCAGCGCGATGTCGCCGGTGGTGCAGTCGGCCAGCATCGCCGCCTGGGGCGACGAGGCCCATGTCGAAGCCAACCGGGCGCTCTACCGCGACAAGTTCTCCCGCGTCACGCCGATGCTGGCCGAGGTGCTCGACGTGTCGCTGCCGGACGCCGGCTTCTACCTCTGGGCCGGGGTGCCCGCGGCGCTCGGCCTGGACGACACCGCCTTCGCCCGCGAACTGCTCGCTCAATACAATGTCACCGTGCTGCCCGGCAGCTACCTGGCGCGCGATGCGGCGGGCGGCAACCCGGGCGCCGGCCGCATCCGCATGGCGCTGGTCGCCGAAAGCGACGAATGCGTCGAGGCGGCGAGCCGCATCGTGCGGTTCGCGCGGTCCCGCACCGGCGGTGCCTGAGCGGCCCGTCCTGTTGTCATCCCGTTCCCTCCAGAAGAACCTTTTCCCGTCCGACCATGACCCAGCAACTCCAGACCATCATCGACACCGCCTGGGAGAACCGCGCGAACATCTCCGTCGCCTCGGCCCCCAAGGAAGTCGCGGATGCCGTCGAGCACGTGCTCGTCCAGCTCAACAATGGCAGCCTGCGCGTCGCCACCCGCGAATCGGTGGGCCAGTGGACGGTGCACCAATGGATCAAGAAGGCGGTGCTGCTGTCCTTCCGCCTCAAGGACAACGAGGTCATCTCCGGCGGCGACCTGGCCTTCTACGACAAGGTCCAGACCAAGTTCGCCCACCTGTCGCCCGAGGAGATGAAGGCCACCGGCGTGCGCGTGGTGCCGCCGGCCGTGGCCCGCCGCGGCAGCTTCATCGGCAAGGGCGCGATCCTGATGCCCAGCTACGTCAACATCGGCGCCTACGTCGACGAGGGCACCATGGTCGACACCTGGGCCACCGTCGGCTCCTGCGCGCAGGTCGGCAAGAACGTGCACCTCTCGGGCGGCGTCGGCCTCGGCGGCGTGCTGGAGCCGCTGCAGGCCAACCCGACCATCATCGAGGACAACTGCTTCATCGGCGCCCGCTCCGAGATCGTCGAAGGCGTGATCGTCGAGGAGAACTCGGTCATCTCGATGGGCGTCTACATCGGCCAGAGCACTCCGATCTACGACCGCGCCACCGACACCGTGAGCTACGGTCGCGTGCCTTCCGGCTCCGTCGTCATCAGCGGCACCCTGCCCAAGAGCGACAAGTACAGCCTGTACGCGGCCATCATCGTGAAGAAGGTCGACGCCAAGACGCGCTCGACCACCAGCCTGAACGAC
>JAKOND010000157.1 GCA_022702125.1 Burkholderiaceae bacterium | reverse complement strand
GCGTTGAAGCATGCACGCCGGTTCCGGCATCCGCGCCTCGACTCCTCCTACCGCACCATGAATTCTCCCGTTCTCGCCTGCAAGTCGGTCACCCAGGAACAACTGGCCGTGCTCCTGGAAGACGCGCTGTCCGCCGCCGCCGGCTGGACGGTGGTGCCTCCGCAGATCCAGCTCCTGCGCGACGGTGCCGGATCGACCGATTGGACGGTCGATACCAGCCAGATGGACGATGCCATGCGGTCGGTCGCTTTCCGGATGCAGCAGCGCTACCGCGTGCGGACGGCGCCGGCGGGCTGGCGCGACCGCCTGGCCCGCGTGCTGATCGGCAACCGGCACGGCCTGGCCGAGTGCCAGGTCTGAGCCGGACCGGGCCGCGCGCCTACGCCCGTCCGCCGACGCGGGCCGTCGCCGGTCTGTAGCGCAGCCACCACGCCCGGCGCGCTACGAGCGGAAACCTTTGCGCCCGCGGGCCTCCGCACAATGGGCCGACAAGGAGGCCCCATGGTTGCTGAAACCCCCGATCCCAACGCGCCCTACGAGACGCCGCCCGCGCCGGCCAATCCCGAGCCCGAAACCCCCATCGGCGATCCGCCGGCCAGCCCGCGCGAACAGCCGCCGGTGCGCGATCCCAAGCCCGATCCGTCCTGAAGACGGTGCTCCGCGCGCGCCGGCTCCCGGCGCGCCATCGTCCCCCCGCCAGGAAAGGTCCGGCATGAACGACATTGCCCTGCAACGCCTGCATGGCGTGCTGCTGCAGCACATCGATTCCGGCGCCGTGCCCGGCGTCGTCGCCCTGGTCTGGCGCACCGGCGGGCCCGTCTGGTTCGAGGCCCTGGGCGCCCGCGTGCCCGGCCCGGGCGGCGCGCCGATGACGCGCGACGCGCTGTTCCGCATCTATTCGATGACCAAGCCGATCGTCTCGCTCGCGACCCTGATGCTGGTCGAGCAGGGGCGGCTCCTGCTGTCCGACCCGGTCGGACGCTACCTGCCGTCCTTCCGCCACCAGCGGGTGCAGGCGGCCGGCGAGGACGGGCAGGCGCGCCTGGAGCCGGTGCGCCGCGACGCGACGGTGCAGGACCTGCTGCGCCACACCGCCGGCCTGGGCTACGGATGGGGCGAGGACGCGATGGCGCAGGCGTACCGGGCGGCCGGCATCGGCGCGCGGGAACGCACCAATGCCGAGCTGGCGGCGGCGCTCGGCGCGCTGCCGCTGCTGCGCCAGCCCGGCAGCGCCTGGGAGTACAGCCGGGCCACCGACGTGCTCGGCGCGCTGCTGGAGGTGGCGGCCGACGAGCCGCTCGATGCGCTGCTGCGGCGCCTGGTGCTGCAGCCCCTGGCCATGCACGACACCGGCTTCTCGGTGCCGGCCGCGTCGCACGGCCGCCTGGCCGAACCCTTCGCCCGCGATCCCGAGACCGGCGGCGCCATCTCGCTGCTCGACGTGCGGACGCCGGCGCCCTTCCTGTCGGGCGGCGGCGGGCTGGTGTCCACCGCCGGCGACTACTCCCGCTTCCTGGCGCTGATGCTGGGCGGCGGCAGCTTCGGCGGCGTCCGGCTGGCCAGCCGCCGCACCGTGGCCTTCATGACCGCCGACCACCTGGGCGGCATCCCGGCCGTGGGCGACGTGCTCGCCACCGGCTACGGTTTCGGCCTGGGATTCGCAGTGCGGCGGGCGGCGGGCATCGCGGCCCGCGCCGGCGCGCCCGGCCAGTACGGCTGGAGCGGCGTCGGCGGCACGCTGTTCTTCGTCGATCCGCAGGAAGACCTGTTCGCCCTGCTGCTGATGCAGGCGCCGGGCCAGCTCGACCGGATGTGCGAGCTGTACCCGAACCTGGTCTACGCGGCGGTCTGAGCCGGCGGGTCGGCCGACCGCGCCGAGGACCGTGCCGGGCCCGGGGCGACGGCGGACCCGGCCCATGGATCAATCGTCGATGGACGCGCTCCAGCGCTCGTTCCAGCCGGGCGCGGTGGTGCGCTCGATGTCGCGGCGGTTGCGCTTGGTGGGACGGCCCTGGGTGAGGGCGGCGGCGGGCTCCGGGGCGAGCCGGCGCAGCTCGGCGGCGTTCTCGCGGCGCGCGATGCTTTCGGGCGTTTCCTCGTAGAGCAGCTGGGCCGTGGCCGCCGGGCCGCGCATCATGTCGAGCCCGCGCACCACCACCAGGCGCGGCACCACGCCCTGCCGGAGCGCGATGGTGTCGCCGGGCCGCACGTCGCGCGAGGCCTTGGCGACCAGGCCGTTGACCTGGACGCGGCCCTTGCCGATCTCTTCGGCGGCGATGCCGCGGGTCTTGAAAAAGCGCGCGCTCCAGAGCCACTTGTCCAGGCGCATGGTGTCGGGTGGGGTCATGAAATCGATTTTCCGCCAGGACGGATGCCCCTGTGCAACCGATGCGCTCGGCGCGGCCCGCAGGGCTTCAGGCGCGCGCCGCGCCGCCGGGGCCCGGGCCGGCCAGCGGCAGCACCGCGATGGCGTCCAGGCCGGGCCGGCCGGCCAGCGCGCGGTCCCCCGCGCCGCCGTCCCGCGGGCCGGCCGGGCGGTTGTCCAGCACGATGCGCCCGCCCAGCGCCTGCACGATCTCCAGGCAGATGGCCAGCCCCAGGCCCGAGCCGCCCCGGGCGTTGCCGGCGGCGAAGGGCTGGAACAGCCGCTCGCGCAGCGCCGGCTCGATGCCCGGGCCGGCATCCGAGATGGTGAGCGTCGCCCGGTCGCCGTCGCGCTCCAGCCGGATCGCCAGCGGCGCGCCCTGCGGGCTGTGGCGGATCGCGTTGTGCAGCAGGTTGCGCACCAGCTCGCGCAGCATCCAGAGGTCGGCCCGCATCGGCGCGGCCGACACGTCGAGCGAGAAATCCAGGTCCTGCGCCGCGACGAGGGGCGAGAGGTCCAGCGCGATGTCGCGCACCACCGCCGCGAAGTCCACCACCGGTTTCTCGCGGTCCGGCGACTCGGGCCGCTGCCGCTCCTGGCCGGCGCGGGCCAGGGCCAGCAGCTGGTTGGCGAGCACGGTGGCGCGGTCGACCGTGGAGCCGATCTCGTCGAAGGCCTGCCGCGGCGGCACGTCGCCGCGCTGGGCCGATTGCACCTGCACCTTGAGCACCGCGAGCGGCGTGCGCAGCTGGTGGGCCGCGTCGCGCACGAAGCGCTTCTGGTGGTCGAGCGAATGCTGCAGCCGCGCCATCAGCTGGTTGGCGGCGTCGACCAGGGGCCGCAGTTCGCGCGGCGCGTTGGGCGCGTCCAGCGGCATCAGGTCGTCCTCGGCGCGGTCCCGCAGCACGGTGCTGAGACGGCGCACCGGCCGGATCGAGACATGCACCACCACCACCACGATGCCGGCGATGACGACCACCAGCACCGCCTGGCGCTGCAGCGTGTCCTGCAGCACCTGCTGCGCCAGCGTGTGGCGCAGCTCCAGGGTCTCGGCCACCTGGACGACCGCCATGCCGCGTCCGCTGCCGCCGGACACCGGCTGCAGCAGGGCCGCGACGCGCACCGGCTGCCCGCGGAACACGTCGTCGTAGAAGGTGGCGAGGGCCGAGTAGGGCGGCCGGTCGGGGATGCGGCCGCGCCAGAAGGCCAGCTCGCCGAAGCCCGAGACCAGCGTGCCGCGCTGGTCCGACACGCGGTAGTAGAGGCGGCTCTGGTTGTCCGCCTCGAAGGTTTCCAGCGTGGAGTAGGGCACCGTCGCGAAGATCTGGGCCCCGTCCTCGTAGCCGCGCACCTCCAGCTGCTCGCCGATGGAGCGCGCCGAGGCGAGCAGGGTGCGGTCGTAGGCGGTGTTCACCGCCTCCAGCGCCTCGCGGTAGATCGAGGCGGTGTTGAAGGCCACGAAGGCGATGACCGGCACCAGGATGCCCAGCAGCAGCCGGCGCCGCAGCGACAGCGGCTCCCGGCGGTCGTCCCGCGCCCGGGGGCCCGCGGGCAGCGGGTGGTCGGTCACGGCGCGGCCTTGAGCAGGTAGCCCAGCCCGCGCAGCGTCATCAGCACGGTGCCGGTGTCGGCCAGTTTCTTGCGCAGCCGGTAGACGACCACCTCGATCGCCTCGTACTGCACCTCGGCCTCGTTCGGGAAGACCAGTTCGAACAGCCGCTCCTTCGACACCGCGTGGCCCGGCTTGTGCATCAGCGCCAGCAGCAGCGAGGCCTCGCGCGGGGTCAGCTCCATCGGCCGGTCGCCGCAGTAGATGGCGCCGCCGAAGCGGTCGTGGCGCAGCCGGCCGAGCGCGGCGGCGCCGGGCTCGGGCGCCGGCGCCGGCGCGGCGGCCGGGGCGCGGCGGCGGCCGAGGGCGTGCAGCCGCGCCTCCAGCTCGTCCAGGTCGAAGGGCTTGGGCAGGTAGTCGTCCGCGCCGGCCCGCAGGCCCAGCACCCGGTCGCCCACGGTGCCGCGCGCGGTCAGCAGCAGCACCGGCGCGCCCAGGCCGCGCCGGCGGGCCAGCGCCAGCACCTCCAGGCCGTCGAGGTCGGGCAGGCTGAGGTCGAGCACCACCACGTCCGGCGGCTCGGACTGCCAGTGGGCGAGCGCCGGCCGGCCCTCGGCGAAGGCCGAGACGGCCATGCCGCGCCGGCCGAGCGCGCGCGCCAGGGTGTCGCGCAGGGAGGGGTCGTCCTCGACGAGCAGCAGCTTCATGGCCGGGAACATACCACCCGCCCTGCTGGTGTTTCCCCTAGGGCGGCGGACAGCCGATTGACAGCCACGGGGGGCATCATCGCCACCGAAATCCCACCGTCCGGAGACACCCCATGCGTCGCGATACCTTCCTGCATTCCCTGGTGGCGATGGCCGCCGCCGGCGTCCTGCCGGGCGCCATCGGCGCGGCCCACGCCGCCGCCAACCTCAAGATGATGATCCCCGCCAACCCGGGCGGCGGCTGGGACACCACCGGCCGCGCGCTGGGCAAGGCGCTGCAGGAAACGGGCGCCTCCTCGGTGGTCTACGACAACAAGGGCGGCGCGGCGGGCGCCATCGGCCTGGCGCAGTTCGTCAACGCCAGCAAGGGCGACCCGAACGCGCTGATGGTCATGGGCGCGGTGATGCTCGGCGGCATCATCACCGGCAAGCCGCCGGTCACCATCACCCAGGCCACCCCGATCGCGCGCCTCACCAGCGAATACAACGTCTTCGTGCTGCCGGCCAATTCGCCCTTCAAGACGATGAAGGACGTGGTCGAGCAGCTCAAGAAGGACCCGGGCAGCGTGAAGTGGGGCGGCGGCTCGCGCGGATCGACGGAGCACATCGCCGCGGCGATGATCGCCCGCGAGGCCGGCGTCGATCCGGCCAAGATCAACTACGTCGCCTTCCGGGGCGGCGGCGAGGCCATCGCGGCCATCCTGGGCGGCAACGTCACCGTCGGCGGCAGCGGCTACAGCGAGTTCGCCGAGTACATCAAGGCCGGCAAGATGCGCGCCATCGGCGTCACCTCGGGCACCCGGCTGCAGGGCGCGGCCGTGCCGACGCTCAAGGAGCAGGGCATCAACGTCGAGATCGGCAACTGGCGCGGCGTCTACGCCCCGCCCGGCATCACGCCGGCGCAGCGCAAGGCCACCATCGACATGGTGGTCGCCGCCCTCAAGACCAAGGCATGGACCGAGGCGCTGCAGAAGAACGACTGGACCCCGGCGGTCCTGACCGGCGACGAGTTCGGCAAGTTCGTCGACGACGAGTTCGCCAGCCTGCGCGCCACCATGGTCAAGTCGGGCATGGTCTGAGCGACCGGCCCGGAAACAAGCGACAGAAACAGGCTCCAGCCAGCATTCCGCCTTCGCTGGAAGCTCCTGAAACCATAGCAAAAACATCCCAGGAGGAGCGGCCGCGGCCGCAGGTCCCATGACACAGCAGCATTCGTCCCGGTCGCCGGGACTGCAGACGCTGATCGGCGTCGGCACGCTGGCGCTGGCCGGCGTCCTGGCCGTGGGCGCGGCCGGCACCTCGTCGGAGGCGGGCTACGCCGGCGTCGGCCCCAATTTCCTGCCCTGGGTGGTCGCGGTCGCGATGCTGGCCTGCGGCGTGCTGCTGATCCGCGAGGCGCGCACCGGCGGCTACCGCGAGCTGGAAGAGGGCTCGGGCGCGGAGCGCGGCGACTGGAAGGGCTTCGCCTGGGTCTCGGCCGGGCTGCTGGCCAACGCGCTGCTCATCACCACGCTGGGCTTCATCCTGAGCTGCGCGCTGTGCTTCGTGCTGGCGGCCCGCGGCTTCAAGGGCGCCGAGGGCCGCACCGACCTCGGCCCGGGCAGCTGGCTCAGGGATGCTGCCATCGGCCTGGCGATCGCCGCGCCGGTCTATTGGATGTTCACCCAGTTCCTGGCGATCAACCTGCCGGGACTCACCGCGACGGGATGGCTGTGATGGATGTTTGGAACCAGCTCATCCAGGGCTTCATCGTCGCCGGCACGCCGGTCAACCTGCTGTGGGCCTTCGTCGGCTGCGCCATCGGCACCGCCGTCGGCGTGCTGCCGGGCATCGGCCCGGCGGTGGCGGTGGCGATGCTGCTGCCGATCACGACCAAGGTCGAGGCGACCGCCTCCATGATCTTCTTCGCCGGCATCTACTACGGCGCGATGTACGGCGGCTCGACCACCTCCATCCTGCTCAACACCCCCGGCGAGTCCGGCTCGATGGTGACGGCGATGGAGGGCAACAAGATGGCCAAGCACGGCCGCGCCGGCGCGGCGCTGGCCACCGCCGCCATCGGCTCCTTCGTGGCGGGCACCATCGCGACGGTGCTGGTGACCTTCTTCGCGCCGCTGCTGGCCAACTACGCGGTGCGGCTCGGCCCGCCGGAGTATTTCCTGCTGATGGTGCTGGCCTTCACCACCGTGAGCGCGGTGCTGGGCAAGAGCACGCTGCGCGGGCTGGCGGCGCTGTTCGTGGGCCTGGCGATGGGCCTGGTCGGCATCGACCAGATCACCGGCCAGGCGCGCTACACCGGCGGCGTGCCCGAACTGATGGACGGCGTCGAGGTGGTGCTGATCGCGGTCGGCCTGTTCGCGGTGGCCGAGGCGCTCTACAACGTGCTCTACGAAGGCCGCACCCCCGAGAGCCAGCACAAGCTGACCAAGGTGCATATGACCAAGCAGGAATGGCGCCGTTCCTGGCCCGCCTGGCTGCGCGCCACCGCCATCGGCTTCCCCTTCGGCACGGTGCCGGCCGGCGGCAGCGAGATCCCGACCTTCCTGAGCTACGCGACCGAAAAGAAGCTCAGCAAGAACAAGGAAGAGTTCGGCACCACCGGCGCCATCGAGGGCGTGGCCGGCCCGGAGGCCGCCAACAACGCGGCCATCACCGCCACGCTGATCCCGCTGCTGACGCTGGGCATTCCCACCTCCAACACCACCGCCATCCTGCTGGGCGCGTTCCAGAACTACGGCATCCAGCCGGGGCCGCAGCTCTTCGACACCAACGGCGCGCTGGTGTGGGCGCTGATCGCGTCGATGTACATCGGCAACGTGATGCTGCTGGTGCTGAACCTGCCGCTGGTCGGCCTGTGGGTCAAGCTGCTCAAGATCCCGAAGGCGCAGCTCTACGCCGGCATCCTGATCTTCGCGACGCTGGGCGTCTACGGCATGCGACAGAGCGCCTTCGACCTGGTGCTGCTGTACGCGGTCGGCCTGCTGGGCGTGGTGATGCGGCGCTACGACTTCCCGACCGCGCCGGTCGTGGTCGGCATGATCCTGGGCCCGCTGGCCGAGGCGCAGATGCGCAACGCGCTGTCCATCGGCGAAGGCCGCTGGACGGTGTTCCTGGACCGGCCGATGTCGGTGGTGCTGATCGTGGTCGTCCTGGCGGTGCTGGTGCTGCCGCGGCTCGCCAAGCGCGCCGCCGCGCGCAAGATGCGGGAGCTGGCCGCCGGCTGACGCCGCCGCGCGCGGATGTCCGCCGCAAGGGGAAAGGGGCCGCGCGGCCCCTTTCCTTTTGCCCGTCGGCGCGATGCGGCGCGCGCCGGAAGGCGGCTCAGTCCGTCGCGCCCATCGCCAGCGCGGCCTCGCGCGACGCGGCGCACCGGGCCGGATCGGGGGCGCCGAGGGGCCAGCCGGCCATGTGCCGCAGCGCCAGCGCGTGCAGCGCGTCGATCCAGCGCGGGTGGTCGTTCACGCAGTCGATGTAGCGGAAGTCCTGGCCGCCCGCGTGCAGGAAGGCCTCGCGCGCCTCCTGGCTGATCTCCTCCAGCGTCTCCAGGCAGTCGCTGGTGAAGCCGGGGCACAGCACGTCCACGCTGCGGGTGCCGGCCCGCGCCATCGCGACCAGCGTCGGCTCGGTGTAGGGCTCCAGCCACTTGGCTTTGCCGAAGCGCGACTGGAAGGTCACCGCGTAGGCGTCCCGGCCGATGCCCAGGCGCGCGGCCAGCAGGCGCGCGGTCTTGTGGCATTCGCAGTGGTAGGGGTCGCCCAGCTCCAGCGTGCGCGCGGGCACGCCGTGGAAACTCATCACCAGCTTCTCGGCCCGGCCGTGGGCGGCCCAGTGCGCCTCGATGCGGACGGCCAGGGCGTCGAGGTAGCCCGCGTCGTCGTGGTAGCGGTTGACGAAGCGCAGCTCCGGCAGGCTGCGCTGGCGCTTGCCCCAGTCGTAGACCATGTCGAACACGCTGGCGGTGGTGGTGCCCGAGTACTGCGGGTAGGCGGGCAGCACCAGGACGCGGGTCGCGCCCTCGGCCTTCAGCGCGTCGAGCTGCGCGTCGATGGACGGGCTGCCGTAGCGCATCGCGTAGCGCACCGCCACCGCGCTGCCTTCGGCCCGCAGGCGGGCCTGCAGCGCCTCGGCCTGGCGCGCGGTCCAGACGCGCAGCGGCGAGCCCTCGGCCGTCCAGATGGTGGCGTACTTGGCGGCGGATTTCTTCGGCCGCACCCGCAGGATGATGCCGTGCAGGATCGGCTTCCAGAGCAGCGGCGGGATCTCCACCACCCGCGGATCGCTGAGGAACTGCGCCAGGTAGCGGCGCACCGCGCCGGGCGAGGCGTCGTCGGGCGTGCCCAGGTTGCACAGCAGGACGGCGGTGCGCGGCGGCTGGCCGTGGCGGTACGGCGGCTCGGGGACGAAGGGCGAGGGCAGGGGCATGCGGAGGAGGTCGTGGGAAGGAAGGTTTGACCGGGGGGGCGGCGGCCGTCCCGGCCGGCGGGAGCGGAGGGACGATCCCGGGGCGCGGAGCGCGGCGGCGCGGTGCTGGGGTATTCTGGCCGACCTATGCACGATGCTTCCCTCATCCGGGCGATCACCCTCGATCTCGACGACACGCTGTGGCCGATCTGGCCCACCATCGAGAAGGCCGAACGCGCGCTCCAGGACTGGCTGCGGCCCCGGGCGCCCGGCGCCGCCGCGCTGCTGGCCGACGCCGAGGCGCGGATGGCGCTGCGCCGGCAGGTGGTGGCCGACCGGCCCGAGCGCATGCACGACCTGGGCGCCCTGCGCCGCGAGATGATCCGCCGCGCGCTGGAGCGGTCCGGCGAGGACGCGGCGCTGGCCGAGGGCGGGTACGAGGTCTTCATCGCCGCGCGCCACGAGGTGGTGCTCTACGACGACGCGCGGCAGGCGCTCGATTTCCTGTCCGCCCGCTGGCCGCTGGTGGCGCTGACCAACGGCAACGCCGACGTGCGGCGCATCGGCCTCGGGGCGTATTTCCGGGCCGCGGTCACCGCCGGCGACAGCGGCTTCGCCAAGCCGGACGTGCGCATCTTCCGGGCGGCGGCCGAGCTGCTGGGGCTGGAGCCGCACCAGGTGCTGCACGTGGGCGACGATTCGGCGATGGACGTGGTGGGCGCGCTCGCGGCCGGCATGCAGGCGGTCTGGGTCAACCGCACCGGCGCGGCATGGCCGCACGACGGGCCGGCGCCGGTGTCGGTGGACGGGCTGGAGCAGCTCTGCCGCCTGCTGGACCTGCCCGGCGCCGGTCCCGCCGGCGATGCCCCTCAGAGCAGCGCTGCCGCCTGACGCCCGCTGCGCACCGCGCCTTCGAGCGTGGCCGGGTAGGGCCCGTCCACGTAGTCGCCGCAGGCCAGCAGGCCCGGCGCGATGCGCAGCCCGGGCCGCGCCAGGCCCGGCGTGCAGGCGAAGGTGGCGCGCTTCTCGACCACCGTCTGCAGCACCGACAGCCGTTTTCCGTCCAGCCCCAGCTGGTCCGCGGCCTGCCGCAGCACCCGCGCGGCGATCGCGTCGCGATCGCCGGCGCTGGCGCTGACCACGAAGGCGAGCAGGCCGCCGGGGCCGCCGAGCTGGCCGCGGTCGAAGACGAACTGGGCCGGCGCATCGTGCGTCGCGTGCAGCGCCAGCATCGGCGCGGACAGGCGAGGGGCGGGGCGCTCGGCCGCCGCCTCCTGCGGCGGGGCCGGGTCGTCGGGCGCAGCCGCCGGGCCGGGTTCCGGCGGTGCGCGCGGGTCCGGCGCCGATCGGAGGTAGACCGTCGCGATGGCCTCGAACTGCAACCGGCTCGCGGCTTCCATCCAATGCTGCACCGTCCCGCGCCAGGGCTTGTCGCCGTAGGCGACCGCGCGCTCGGCCCGCTGTTCCCCGTCGTCCGGCTGCAGCAACCCGGACAGCAGGCGCTGCGCCTCGCCCGGCGGGCAGGCCAGCACCACCCGGTCGAAGACCTCGCCGTCGACCCGCCAGCATCCCGCGTCGGGGCCTTCCGACAGCGCGGCGACCCGTCGTCCGGTCTCGATCCGCGCGCCGCGCGCCTGCAGCCAGGCGGCGGCCGGCCCGGGCAGCAGCGCGCCGAGGTCGGTGCGCGGCAGCAGCAGGTCGGCGCTCCCGCGCGGGCCGAACAGCGCGTCGCGCAGCACCCGCAGGAAGACCGCGCCGCTGGCCCGGGACGCGGGCGTGTTCAGGGCCGACACGCACAGCGGCTCGATCAGCTGCTCCATCACCCGGGGGCGGATGCCCGCGCACAGCTGCTGCACCGTGGCAGCGGGCGGGCAGGCGAAGCCGCGCCGTTGCCAGTCGAGCGCGGTGCGGACCAGCGACCAGCGGTCCGCCCACCCCCAGCCGCGCGCGCCGAACACGCCGAGCAGCACGTTCCACGGCGCGGGCAGGTCGGGCATGCGCAGGCCGCCGCCGTCGGGGAACACCAGCGCCAGCGGCAGCCGCGCCAGGACCGACTCCGGCGCCACGCCGACCCGGCGCATCAGCGCCAGCGTCTCGGCATAGGCGCCGATCAGGATGTGCTGGCCGTTGTCCAGCAGCAGGTCGCCGTCGCCGTCATCGCCGCCGCTGCCGTCGCCCTGCGCGACGGCGACGGTGCGGGCGCGGCCGCCGAGCGCGCGGGCCGCCTCCAGCACCACCACCCGGTGGCCGGCCCGGCACGCGTCGATCGCCGCCGCCAGTCCGGCCCAGCCGCCGCCGACGACCGCCACGCGCAGGCCGGATTCGGCGCCGCTCCCGGACCGGGCCTCAAGCACGGCCGAGCGCCTGGACTTTCCACGCCAGCCAGAACTTGCGCAGCGGCGTCAGGGCGACGCGCTGGTGCAGCACCTGGAAATCGCTGCGCTCGATCTCGCGCAGCAGGGTGCGGTAGATGCTGGCCATCATCAGGCCGGGCTTCTGGGCCCGGCGGTCCTCGGCCGGCAGCATGCGCAGGGCCTCGTCGTAGAGCTGGTGGGCGCGCGCCGCCTGGAAGCGCATCAGCGCGGTGAAACGGTCCGAGTAGGTCCGGTTTAGGATCTCGTGCGCCTTGACCTCGAACTGCTGCAGCTCGTTGACCGGCAGGTAGATGCGGCCGCGCATCGCGTCCTCGCCCACGTCGCGGATGATGTTGGTCAGCTGGAACGCCAGGCCCAGGGTGTGGGCGTAGGCGGTGGTCTCGGGCCGCGTCTGGCCGAAGATGTGCGCCGCCACCTCGCCGACCACGCCCGCCACCAGGTGGCAGTAGCGCCGCAGGCCGGGGAAGTCCAGGTAGCGGCTCTGCTCCAGGTCCATGCGGCAGCCCTCGATCACCGCCTGCAGGTGCGCCTGCGTCACCGGGTAGGGCGCCAGCAGGGGCATCAGGGCCTGCATCACCGGATGCGTCGGCATGCCGGCGAAGGCGCGCGCGACCTCGGTCTGCCACCAGGCCAGCTTGGTCCGCGCCACGCCGGGGTCGGTGACTTCGTCGACCACGTCGTCGATCTCGCGGCAGAAGGCGTAGAAGGCGGTGATGGCCGCGCGGCGCTCGCGCGGCAGGAAGAGGAAGGCGTAGTAGAAGCTGCTGCCGGATGCGGCGGCCTTCTGCTGGACATACTGCTCGGGGGTCATATGGGCGGGGATTGTCCCATCCGCCCGGCCCGGCCGCGTCCGGCGCCGATCACATGCGCGCCGCGCGCCAGAGCAGGAGCGGCAGGTCCCGCGCGCCGACCGTCGGCCGATGGCCCAGCGTGGCGTGGCCGCAGGCCGCGATGCGGTCCAGGATGCGCAGCCCGCCCTGCACCACCAGCCGCAGTTCCCAGCCCATCCGGCCCGGGACCCGGTGCACCAGGGGAGAACCTTCTTCCATCGTAGCCCGCGCCCATTCTTCGCATGCTGCTATCAATTGCGTAGCTTGCGGCGTCTGGCGCAGCGCGGCGATGTCGGCGGGGTCCACCCGGTGCGCCCGCAGGTCCGCGGTCGTCAGGTAGTGCCGGCCGCGCGGAATGTCGACCGACAGGTCCTGCCAGAAGTTGACGAGCTGCAGCGCGGTGCAGATGTCGTCGCTCCGCGCCAACGCCTCCGCGTCCCGCACGCCGTAGAGGTGCAGCAGCAGCCGGCCGACCGGGTTGGCCGAGCGGCGGCAGTAGTCGGCCAGTTCCGCCCGGTCCGCGTAGCGGCGGCCGTCGCGGGTGAAGGCCACGTCCTGCATGAAGGCGTCGAGCAGGTCGGCCAGCAGCGGCGCCGGCAGGCGCCACCGCGCCATCGCCTCCGCCAGCGGGCCGAACACCGGCGCCCAGCGCGGCGAGGGCGCACGCCCGGCCGCCACCGCCGCCAGGTCCGCCGCATAGGCCCGCAGGTCGTCGAGCCGCTGGGCGGCGGTCGCATCGCCCTCGTCGGCCAGGTCGTCGCCGGTGCGCGCGAACCAGTAGATCGCGGCGATCGGCGGGCGCAGCCGGGGCGGGCACAGCACCGACGCCACCGGGAAGTTCTCGTAGTGCGACGACGGCGCGGCAAGGGGCATGGGACGGGTGCGGGAACGGGGCGGCAGGGGAAAGGCCGGTATTTTGCGCTCCCCCTGCCGCGACCCCGCGCCGTCCACGCTAAAATCGCGGGCTACCCGGAGCCCGGCCACGGCCTCCGCACGACAAGACGACCCGCGCGGGTGGCGAAATTGGTAGACGCACCAGGTTTAGGTCCTGACGCCAGCAATGGTGTGGGGGTTCGAGTCCCCCCCCGCGCACCATCACCGAGGTGCCGTCTCCGCACGGTACCGACGCGCTCCCCACGGCCGCGCTTCCCCGGAAGCCCGGCCGTTTTTCTTTTCCCGGTCGCCCGCGCGGCCCCCAGGCTTTCCCGCGCAGGGCATGCCCGGGGGCACCGCTACAATGCGCGGTTGATTTCCCGGGCGGTCCGCCCTTTTTTCCGCGCTGCCGGGCGCTGCCGCACGCACCGCGACTGCCCGGCGTTCGCAGGAATTTCGTGTGCCCGCTGGCGGGTGCATCTGCAATTGAATTGAAGAGAAACATCCATGGCCGTTAACGTCGAAACCCTCGATAAGCTCGAACGCAAGATCGTGCTGACCCTGCCCGTCGCGACCATCCAGTCCGAAGTCGACGCGCGCCTGAAGCGCCTCGCGCGCACCACCCGCATGGACGGCTTCCGTCCCGGCAAGGTGCCGCTGTCGGTGGTGGCCCAGCGCCACGGCTACGCCGTGCAGTACGAAGTCCTGAACGACAAGGTCGGCGAGGCCTTCGCCACCGCCGCCAACGAAGCGCAGCTGCGCGTGGCCGGCCAGCCGAAGATCACCGAGAAGGAAGAGTCGCCCGAAGGCCAGCTGGCCTTCGACGCCGTCTTCGAGGTGTTCCCCGACGTCAAGATCGCCGACCTGTCGGACGCCGAAGTCGAGCGCGTCTCGGCCGACGTGGGCGACGAAGCCATCGACAAGACCATCGACATCCTGCGCAAGCAGCGCCGCACCTTCTCCCAGCGCCCGCAGGAAGAAGGCGCCCAGGACGGCGACCGCGTCACCGTCGACTTCGAAGGCAAGATCGACGGCGAGACCTTCCAGGGCGGCAAGGCCGAGGCCTTCCAGTTCCTGGTCGGCGAAGGCCAGATGCTCAAGGAGTTCGAGGACGCGGTCCGCGGCCTGAAGGCCGGCGAGAGCAAGACCTTCCCGCTGGCCTTCCCCGAGGATTACCACGGCAAGGACGTGGCCGGCAAGCAGGCCGATTTCCTGGTGACGCTCAAGAAGGTCGAGGCCGCGCACCTGCCGGAAGTCGACGGCGAGCTCGCCAGGTCGCTCGGCATCGAGGACGGCACCGTGGAAGCCCTGCGCGCCGACATCAAGAAGAACCTGGAACGCGAAGTCAAGTTCCGGGTGCTGGCTCGCAACAAGCAGGCCGTCATGGAAGCCCTGGTCTCCAAGGCCGAGCTGGACATCCCCAAGGCCAGCGTGCAGTCCGAACTCGAGCGCATGGTCGAGGGCGCCCGCGCCGACCTGAAGCAGCGCGGCATCAAGGACGCCGACAAGGCGCCGATCCCCGACGAGGTGTTCCGCCCGCAGGCCGAGCGCCGCGTGCGCCTGGGCCTGGTGGTCGCCGAACTGGTGCGCGCCAACGACCTGCACGCCAAGCCCGAGCAGGTCAAGGCCCACATCGACGAGATGTCCGCCAGCTACGAGCGGCCCGAGGACGTGGTGCGCTGGTACTACGGCGACAAGAACCGCCTGGCCGAGGTCGAGGCGGTGGTCGTCGAGAACAACGTGACCGATTTCGTGCTGGGCAAGGCCAAGGTCACCGACAAGTCGGTCGCCTTCGACGAACTCATGGCGCAGCAGCAGGGCTGATTCCCTGCCATGCCGGTCGGTCGCGCCGTTGCGGCCGCCGGTCCGTCCGGTTCGCCACACGGGGCTTGTGCTTTGCGGCGCAAGCCCCATGTCGTTTCTGGTAAAACATTTTCCGGCCCGGCGCCCCTTCGGCGCCGCCGGCTTCTTCTGGAGAAAGCATGAGTTCACAGGAAACCCAGGCCCTCGGCATGGTGCCGATGGTCATCGAGCAGTCCGGACGCGGCGAACGGTCCTACGACATCTATTCGCGCCTCCTCAAGGAACGCATCGTCTTCCTGGTGGGCGAGGTCAACGACCAGACGGCCAACCTCGTGGTGGCCCAGCTGCTGTTCCTCGAGAGCGAGAACCCGGACAAGGACATCTCCTTCTACATCAACTCGCCCGGCGGCAGCGTGACCGCCGGCATGTCGATCTACGACACCATGCAGTTCATCAAGCCCGACGTCTCCACGATGTGCGTGGGCTTCGCGGCCAGCATGGGCGCCTTCCTGCTGGCGGCCGGCGCCAAGGGCAAGCGTTTCTCGCTGCCCAACTCCAAGGTCATGATCCACCAGGTCCTGGGCGGAGCCCGCGGCCAAGCGACCGACATCGAGATCCATGCGCGCGACATCCTGCGCACCAAGGAGCAGATGAACCGCATCCTGGCCGAACGCACCGGCCAGCCGCTGGAGAAGATCGCCCGCGACACCGAGCGCGATTACTTCCTGACGGCCGACGAGGCCAAGGACTACGGCCTGGTCGACCAGGTCGTCTCCAAGCGCGGCTGACCGCGACGGGCGCGGCAGTAGCCGCACCGGCGATGCTGGCGTCTGTTCGCTGCGGACAGACGCCGTTTTCGTTTGGCTATCATCTTTCTTTCCCTTTGCGAGGCATTGCTCCCATGGCCGAGAAAAAAGGCTCCTCCAGCGAAAAAACCCTCTACTGCTCCTTCTGCGGCAAGAGCCAGCACGAAGTCAAGAAGCTGATCGCGGGCCCGTCGGTCTTCATCTGCGACGAATGCATCGACCTCTGCAACGAGATCATCCGCGACGAGCTGCCCGAGACCACCGAGGTCGCCAAGGACCCGCGCGCCGACCTGCCCACGCCGGCCGAGATCAAGCAGAACCTCGACAACTACGTCATCGGCCAGGACGTGGCCAAGCGCACCCTGTCGGTCGCGGTCTACAACCACTACAAGCGCCTGCGCCACCGCGAGAAGACCGGCAAGGACAAGGACGAGGTCGAGCTCGCCAAGAGCAACATCCTGCTGCTGGGGCCGACCGGCTCGGGCAAGACGCTGCTGGCCCAGACGCTGGCGCGCATGCTCAACGTGCCCTTCGTGATGGCCGACGCGACGACGCTCACCGAGGCGGGCTACGTCGGCGAGGACGTCGAGAACATCGTCCAGAAGCTGCTGCAGAGCTGCAACTACGACGTCGAGCGCGCGCAGCGCGGCATCGTCTACATCGACGAGATCGACAAGATCACCCGCAAATCGGACAACCCGTCGATCACCCGCGACGTCTCCGGCGAGGGCGTGCAGCAGGCGCTGCTCAAGCTCATCGAGGGCACGATGGCCAGCATTCCGCCGCAGGGCGGACGCAAGCACCCGAACCAGGACTTCCTCCAGGTCGACACCACCAACATCCTCTTCATCTGCGGCGGCGCGTTCGCCGGGCTGGAGAAGGTGGTCGAGAACCGGACCGCCGCCTCGGGCATCGGCTTCGGCGCCTCGGTGCGCAGCAAGGAGAGCCGCAGCCTGACCGAGGTCTTCGGCGAGATCGAGCCGGAAGACCTGATCAAGTTCGGCCTGATTCCCGAACTGGTCGGCCGGATGCCGGTGGTCGCCGCCCTGGCCGAGCTGACCGAGGACGCGCTGGTCCAGATCCTGACCGAGCCGAAGAACGCGCTGGTCAAGCAGTACGCCAAGCTGCTGTCGATGGAAGGCGCCGACCTGGAGATCCGTCCGGGCGCCCTCCAGGCCATCGCCCGCAAGGCGCTGGCCCGCAAGACCGGTGCCCGGGGCCTGCGCTCGATTCTCGAACAGGCGCTGCTCGATACCATGTACGAGCTGCCCAACGCCAGCAACGTGGCCAAGGTGGTGGTGGAAGAGTCCACCATCGCCGAGAACAAGCCCCCGCTGCTGGTCTACCGCGAGGCGGCCAAGCAGGCCTGAACCCGGCCCGTGGCGGGCTGCCGGCGCGCCGCGCGCCTGCCGGTTGCAAAACCCCGCTACACGGCCTGAACGTTCGCAGGTTGAAATCACGTGGCCCCCGCTCGCGCGGGTGCGTCACAACAAGGAACATTCCATGTCCGGTCATATTCCCCTTTCCGACGACCCGCTCGATCTGCCGCTGCTGCCGCTGCGCGACGTGGTCGTGTTCCCGCACATGGTCATACCGCTGTTCGTGGGCCGCGCCAAGAGCATCAAGGCCCTGGAACTGGCGATGGAGGCCGATCGCCGCATCATGCTGGTCGCCCAGAAGACCGCGGCCAAGGACGAGCCGTCCGTCGAGGACATGTTCGACGTCGGTTGCGTTTCCACCATCCTGCAGATGCTCAAGCTGCCCGACGGCACGGTCAAGGTGCTGGTCGAGGGCCAGCAACGCGCGACGGTACGCACCATCACCGAGGTCGACACCCACTTTGTAACCACCGTGGTGCCCGTGCCCGAGGCGCAGGCCGAGGAGGGCGACAAGGACAGCGAGGTCGAGGCGCTGCGCCGCGCGGTGATGCAGCAGTTCGACCAATACGTCAAGCTCAACAAGAAGATCCCGCCCGAGATCCTGACCTCGATCTCCAGCATCGACGATCCGGGCCGCCTGGCCGACACCATCGCCGCCCACCTGCCGCTCAAGCTCGAGAACAAGCAGGCGGTGCTCGGCCTGGCCGACGTGCGCGAGCGGCTGGAGAACCTCTACGGCCAGCTGGAGCGCGAGGTCGACATCCTCAACGTCGACAAGAAGATCCGCGGCCGCGTCAAGCGCCAGATGGAGAAGAACCAGCGCGACTTCTACCTGAACGAGCAGGTCAAGGCCATCCAGAAGGAGCTCGGCGAAGGGGAAGAGGGCGCTGACGTCGAGGAGATCGAAAAGAAGATCCGACTCGCCAAGATGCCCAAGGAAGCCCTGAAGAAGGCCGAGGCCGAGCTCAAGAAGCTCAAGCTGATGTCGCCGATGTCGGCCGAAGCCACCGTGGTGCGCAACTACATCGACGTGCTGGTCGGCCTGCCGTGGAGCAAGAAGACCAAGATCAAGCACGACCTGGGCGCCGCCGAGGCGGTGCTCGACGAGGACCACTACGGTCTCGACAAGGTCAAGGACCGCATCGTCGAGTACCTCGCGGTGCAGCAGCGGGTGGACAAGGTCAAGGCGCCGATCCTGTGCCTGGTCGGCCCGCCCGGCGTGGGCAAGACCTCGCTCGGACAGTCGATCGCCAAGGCGACCGGTCGCAAGTACGTGCGCATGGCGCTCGGCGGCATGCGCGACGAGGCGGAGATCCGCGGCCACCGCCGGACCTACATCGGTGCGCTGCCGGGCAAGGTGCTGCAGAGCCTCGGCAAGATCGGCACCCGCAACCCGCTGTTCCTGCT
>JAKOND010000125.1 GCA_022702125.1 Burkholderiaceae bacterium | reverse complement strand
GACGCCTGACCGCCCGCAGCGTGCCCGGAACGGAAAAAGCCCCCGGCGAGGCGGGGGCCCGGCGCCGCGGCGGAGCCCCCGCGGCTGGCGGTCGTCGGCCCCGTCAGGCGTTGGCCGCCGGGGCCTGCGCCTCGCGGTGGTATTGCGTCACCCGCTCGACCTCGTTCTTGGAGCCGAGCACCACCGCCACGCGCTGGTGCAGCTGGGACGGCTGGATGTCCAGGATGCGCTGGCGGCCGTCGGTGGAGGCGCCGCCGGCCTGCTCGATCAGCCAGCTCATCGGGTTGGCCTCGTACATCAGGCGCAGCTTGCCGGCCTTGTGCGGCTCGCGCTTGTCCCACGGGTACATGAAGATGCCGCCCCGGGTCAGGATGCGGTGCACGTCGGACACCATGCTGGCGATCCAGCGCATGTTGAAGTCCTTGCCGCGCGGGCCGTCCTTTCCGGCCAGGCATTCGTCGATGTAGCGCTTGACCGGGGCGTCCCAGTGGCGCATGTTGCTCATGTTGATCGCGAATTCCTTGGTGTCGGCCGGGATCTGCACGTCTTCCTGGGTCAGCACGAAGGAGCCCTGCTCGCGGTCGAGGGTGAACATCGCGACGCCGGCGCCCACGGTCAGCACCAGCGTGGTCTGCGGGCCGTACAGGCAGTAGCCCGCCGCGACCTGCTGGGTGCCGGCCTGGAGGAAGTCGCCCTCGTGCACGCCGGGATGGTCTTCCGGCTTCTTGAGCACGCTGAAGATGGTGCCGATGCTGACGTTGACGTCGATGTTGCTGGAGCCGTCGAGCGGGTCGAACAGCAGCAGGTACTCGCCCTGCGGGTAGCGGCCGGGGATCAGGTGGATGGTGTCCATTTCCTCGCTGGCCATGGCGGCGAGGTTGCCGCCCCATTCGTTGGCCTCGATCAGCACCTCGTTGGCGATGATGTCGAGCTTCTTCTGGACTTCGCCCTGGACGTTCTCGCTCTCGGCGCTGCCGAGGATGCCGCCGAGGGCGCCCTTGTTGACCGCCTGGCTGATGCCCTTGCAGGCGCGGGCCACCACTTCGAGGAGCAGGCGCAGCTGCGCGGGGATGAGGCCCCGGGTGTCGTCGTCGCCGTGGGCGCTGTTGCGCTGCTGCTCGACCAGGTAGCGGGTGAGGCTGATGCGGGAGGGGTTGGATGCCATGGAGTGTGTCCCGGATGGTTCGTTCTGGAGGGGAGGATGCGCCCGGCCTCAGGGCGCGGCCAGGGCGCGGCCGACGACCTCGCGGGTGTCGTTGCTGAGCTTGGGCGCGGCGGCCACGCGGGCGATGGCCGCGCGGGCCTGCTCGTGGTAGGGCTCGGCCAGCTGGGCCCAGCGGTCGAGCGCGCGGGCCAGCCGCGCCGCGACCTGCGGGTTGATCGCGTCGAGCTCGATCACCCGGTCGGCCCAGAAGGCGTAGCCCTTGCCGTCGGCCCGGTGGAAGGCGCCGGGGTTGGCGCTGCAGTAGCCGAAGATCACGCTGCGCGCCCGGTTGGGGTTCTTCAGGGTGAAGTCGGGGTGCTTGAGCAGCTTCTCGACCCGGGGCAGGATGTCGCCGCCCCGGTCGGGCGCGGCCGCCTGCAGCTGGAACCACTTGTCGAGCACCAGCGCCTCGTCGTGGAACAGCGCGTGGAAGCGCTCCAGCGCCTGCGCGGCCAGCGGATGGCGGCTGCCCACCAGCGCCTGCAGCGCGTTGGCGCGGTCGGTCATGTTGCCGGCGTCCTTGAAGCGCTGGTAGGCCTTGCCCGGCCAGACGGCGTCGCCGGTGCGGACGGCTTCCAGGCAGAGCTGCGACAGCGCCAGGCCGGCGAGCGAGCGGCGGCCGGACGAGACCGGATCGGGCCGGTAGGCGCCGTTGTCCTCGTGGCGTTCCCAGGCCCAGGCCCAGTCGGCGGCCAGGCCGCGGGCGAGCTGGGCGCGCATCGCCTCGCGCACCGCGTGGATGCGCTGCGGGTCGACCGGCTGCACCTGCTCGGCGATGTAGGCCTCGGACGGCAGCGTCAGCACCAGCTCCTTGAAGGCGGCGTCGAGCGTCGGATGGCGCAGCACCTGGCGCATCGCGTCGAGGTAGGCGTCGTCCAGGACTTCACCGTCGAATGTGCCGTCTGCCGAGGTGCCGTCTTGGGTGCCGGCTATCGATTTGAGAGCGCGGCGCAGGGCCAGGCGCTGGCCGGCCTCCCAGCGGTTGAACGGGTCGGTGTCGTGCGCCAGCAGCGCCAGCAGCTGCGCGTCGGTGTAGTCGAACTCCAGGATGACCGGGGCCGAGAAGCCGCGCAGCAGCGAGGGCACCGGCTCGGCGTCGAGGTTGTCGAAGACCAGCGTCTCGCGTTCCTGGTTCAGCACGAAGGTGTGTGAGGTGGGCGCCGGGCCGGGATCGGCCGCGCCGCCCACGTCGCCGGCCAGCACGCCCTCGGCGTCCAGCACCCGGAAGTGCAGCGGCAGCGTCGCGCCGTCGGCGCCCAGCAGCCCGAGCGTGACCGGAATGACGAAGGGCTCCTTCGCCTCCTGGCCCGGGGTGGGCGGGCAGGACTGGGACAGCTCCAGGGTGTAGCTGCGCGCCTCGGCGTCGTAGCGGCCGGCGGCGCGCACCCGCGGGGTGCCGGCCTGGCTGTACCAGCGCTTGAACTGCGGCAGCAGCCGGGCCAGGTCGCTGCCCGGGTTGGCGTCGGCGATGGCCTGGGCGAAGTCGTCGCAGGTGACGGCCTGGCCGTCGTGGCGCTCGAAGTAGAGCGTGATGCCCTTCTCGAAGCCCTTGCGGCCGACCAGGGTCTGCATCATGCGCACCACCTCCGAGCCCTTCTCGTAGATGGTGACGGTGTAGAAGTTGCTGATCTCGATGAAGCTGTCGGGCCGCACCGGATGGGCCATCGGGCCGGCGTCCTCGGGGAACTGGGCGGTGCGCAGCACCCGCACGTCCTCGATGCGCTTGACCGCGCGGGCGGACGGATCGGCGCACAGGTCCTGGCTGAATTCCTGGTCGCGGAAAACGGTCAGGCCTTCCTTCAGGCTCAGCTGGAACCAGTCGCGGCAGGTCACGCGGTTGCCCGACCAGTTGTGGAAGTACTCGTGGCCGACCACCGACTCGATGTTGCCGAAGTCCGTGTCGGTGGCGGTCGCGGGGCTCGCCAGCACGTACTTGGTGTTGAAGATGTTGAGGCCCTTGTTCTCCATCGCGCCCATGTTGAAGTCGCTGGTGGCGACGATCATGAAGCGGTCGAGGTCGAGCGGCAGGCCGAAGCGGGCCTCGTCCCAGGCGACCGAGTAGACCAGCGACTGCATCGCGTGCTCGGTCTTGTCCATGTCGCCGGGGCGCACCCAGACCTGCAGCAGGTGGTCCTTGCCGTTGCGCGCGCGGATGCGCTGCTCGCGCGCCACCAGCTTGCCCGCGACCAGCGCGAACAGGTAGGCGGGCTTCTTGAACGGATCGACCCACTTGGCGAAGTGGCGGCCGTCGTCGAGCGTGCCTTCCTCCACCAGGTTGCCGTTGGACAGCAGCACCGGGTACTTGGCCTTGTCGGCGCGCAGGGTGACGGTGTAGCTCGCCATCACGTCCGGACGGTCGAGGAAATAGGTGATGCGGCGGAAGCCCTCGGCCTCGCACTGGGTGAAGAAGGTGTCCTGGCTCAGGTACAGGCCCATGAGCTTGGTGTTCTTCTCGGGGCAGCAGGTGGTGAAGATCTCCAGGTCGAAAGCGTCGGTGCCTTCGGGCAGGTTCTCCAGCACCAGCTTGTCGCCGTCCATCTTGAAGGAGGTGCCCTGGCCGTTGACGAGCACGCGGGCCAGGTTGAGTTCCTCGCCGTCGAGGCGCAGCGGCTGCGCCGGCACGTCGGGGTTGCGGCGCAGCCGCATGCGGTTGAGCACCCGGGTCTTGGCCGGATCGAGGTCGAAGCAGAGGTCGACGGTGTCGATCCAGAACGCCGGGGCGGTGTAGTCGGCGCGGTGGATCGCGACCGCGGCTTGGCCTTCACGCATCATGTGGAATTCCCCAGGAAGTTGGTTTGCAGGAGTGACTGGTAGTCGGGCACGGCCGCGACGACGTGCGGGCCGGAGAGTTCGTCGGGCGGATGGCTGGTGCAGATCGCCACCGCGCGCATGCCGGCGCGGCGGGCGGCCTCGATGCCGAAAGGCGCGTCCTCGAAGACCACGCACTGCGCCGGCGGCACGCCCAGCCGGCGCGCCACCTCCAGGAAGATGGCCGGCTCGGGCTTGCCGGGCAGGCCCTCGTCGCCGCCGACCATGGCCTGCGGCGGCGCCATCGCCAGCCGTTCGAGCACGAAGGCGATGTTGTGCCGGTCGCCGGCGGTGCCGATGCCGGTCGCGAGGCCCCGGGCGCGGGCCAGCGCCTCGAAGGCGACGAAGCCGTCGACCTCGGCGAAGGTCCGGGCGAAATGGTCCCGGTACATGCCTTCCTTCTCGGCGACCAGGCGGTCGAGCGCGTCGGCCGGCAGGTCGTCGCCGAGCAGGGCGCGCATGCCCTCCCAGGCGGTGCGGCCGTTGATCATGCGCATCAGCTCTGCCGTCTCCAGCGCCACGCCCCGGCTGCGGGCGAAAGCCTCCCACGACCAGGTGTGCGACGGCATGGAATCGACCATCGTGCCGTCCATGTCGAAGATCAGCGCGCGGGCGCCCGCCGGCAGCCGGGCGGCGGGAGCGGGGAGCGGGGCGGAGGAGAGGGCGGCGTCCATGCGGATCAGACGCCCTGCTTCAGCGAGGCTTCGATGAAGGCGTCGAGGTCGCCGTCGAGCACCTTCTGCGT
>JAKOND010000105.1 GCA_022702125.1 Burkholderiaceae bacterium | reverse complement strand
CTGGACCTCGAGGACGCCGTGCCGCCGGCCGACAAGGCGGCGGCGCGCCAGGCCATCGCGCAGGTCTGGACGTCCTTGCAGTCGCTGGGGACCCCGCTGGTCGTGCGCGTCAACGCGGCCGATCGGCCGCCGGGCGACGAGGACCTGGCCTGGCTCGCGCGACTGCCGGCATCGGCGCCGGCGGGCGTGATGGTGCCCAAGGTCGAGTCCGCCGCCGCGCTGGGTGTCGTGCGCGACCGGCTCCCCGGCGTGCCGCTGCTGCCGCTGATCGAGAGCGCGGCCGGCTGGAGCGCCGTGGCGTCGATCGCCGCCTGCGACGGCGTGGCCCGGCTGGTGCTGGGTCACATCGACTTCATGGCCGACACCGGCATCCAGTGCGGCCCCGACGAGGCCGAGCTCGCGCCCCTGCGCTTCGCGCTGGCCATGGCGACCCGGGCGCACGAGCTCGCGCCGGCCGTGGACGGCGTGACTGTCGCCCTCCAGGACGACGACCGGCTGCGCGAGGACACCCGGCGGGCCCTGCGCTTCGGCTTCGGTGCCAAGCTCTGCATCCATCCGCGCCAGGTGGCCGTGGTGCACGAGGTGATGACGCCCGATGCGCGGCAGGCGGCCTGGGCCCGGCGGGTGGTCGAGGCGGACGCCGCCTCGGGCGGCGCGGCGGTGCAGCTCGACGGCCGCATGGTCGACCGGCCGGTGGTGCTGCAGGCCCGGCGCGTGCTGGCCCGGCACGGCGCCCACGGGCCGGCCGCCTGACCGCCCGCCGCTTCCCGGCCCGGCAACGAACCGCCATCCGCATCCGTGCCCCCGCTCGCGGAATCCCGCCACCGATGGCTGCCGCTGGCCATCACGCTGGCCATCCAGGCGATGGTGGCGGCGGCGGTCCTGGCCATTCCGGCGGTGGCGCCGCGCGTGGCAGGGAGCCTGGGCATCTCGGTCACCTACGTCGGCCTCTTCGTCTCGGTGGCCTATGCGGCGGCCATCCTCGCGAGCCTGGCCTCGGGCACCGCGACGGCGCGCTACGGCAGCATCCGCATCAGCCAGGTCAGCCTGATCCTGTGCGCGGCGGGGCTGGTGCTGTGCACGATCCCGTCGCCCTGGACGCTGGCGCTGGGCGCCGTGCTCGTCGGCCTGGGCTACGGGCCGATCACGCCGGCGAGTTCGCACCTGCTGGCCCGCACGACACCGGTCCACCGCATCGCGCTGGTGTTCTCCGTCAAGCAGACCGGCGTGCCCCTGGGCGGCGTGCTGGCCGGTGCCCTGGTGCCCGGACTGCAGGCGATGGTCGGCTGGCAGGCCGCGGTCGCCTGCGTCGCGGGGCTCTGCGTGCTGTGCGCCTGCGCGGCCCAGAGCCTGCGCAAGCGCTTCGACGTCGACCGCGACGTCTCGCGGCGACTGGCGCTGGGTCAGCTGCTGGAGCCCGTGCGTCTGGTCATGCGGCACCCGCCGCTGCGCCTGCTGGCCGTCAGCTCGTTCCTCTTCGCCTTCGCCCAGGTGTCGCTGACCGCCTATGCGGTGACCTACCTCGCGAGCGATCTCCGCTACGGACTCGTCGCCGCCGGCGCGATGTTCGCGGTGTCGCAGTCGGGCGGCGTGCTGGGCCGGGTCTGGTGGGGCTACGTCTCCGATCGATGGCTCGGCGCGCGACGCATGCTGGTGGTGCTGGGCGCCCTGATGAGCGCCTGCGCCCTGGCGACGGCGTCGTTGCAGCCCGCGCTGCCCACCGTGCTGGTCGGAGGCGTGCTGTTCGTCTTCGGCGCATCGGCGATCGGCTGGAACGGCGTCTACCTGTCGGAGGTCGCACGGGCGGCGCCCGCCGGCCAGGCCGGCATCGCCACCGGCGGCACCCTGGCGATCACGTTCCTCGGCAACGTCCTCGGACCGGCGGTCTTCGGCGCCATCGCGGGACTGTTCGGCAGTTACCGGGCCGGCTTCCTCGCCGTGGCGCTGATCGTGGCCCTGTGCGCCGTCGCCCTGGGGCGATCGAGACGGGCGGTGGGTGTCCCGCGCGCATGACGCGCCGCGCGTCCCGGTCGACGCGTCGGTCCGGTCCAGACGGCTCGCCGGTGGATCGCCAGGGGCCCGGAAGGCTCGCGTCACGGGTTTCACCGGCGTCGCACAATCGTTCGAACATCCGATGTCCTTCATGAAGCTTCCCGACAGTCCCGCGCGTCCCCTGCGCAGCGCCTTGCCGCTGGTGGTCGTCCTGACCGTCCTCTGGGGAACCAACTGGGTGCTGTTCCCGCTCGCGGTCAGGGAAGTGTCGGTCTGGACATTCCGCTCGACCTGCCTCCTGGGCGCCGGCCTGCTGTCGCTGGGCATCGCGCGAGGCCTGCGGCTGTCGCTGCACGTGCCCAGGTCGCAGCGACCGGCGCTGGTCATGGCGGCCCTGGTCTACCTGGTGGTCTGGAACGTGGGCAGCACGTACGCAGCGGTCCTCATCCCCTCGGGCCAGGCGGCCGTCCTGGGCTTCACCATGCCCTTGTGGGCGACCCTCGTGTCCTGGCTCGTGTTCGGCGAGCGGCCGTCGTCGCGCCTCGTCTGCAGCGTCGCACTGGCGGGTTGCGGCGTGGCCTGCCTCGCGTACGCGGCACGCCACTCCTACGCCTCCGCGCCGCTGGGTTTCCTGCTGGGCCTGGCCGCGGGCCTCGGCTGGGCCTGCGGCACGCTGATCCTCCAGCGCGGCGGCCTGACCGTGTCGCCGATCGTCTCCACGGGCTGGCAACTGCTGATCGCCGGCGTCCCCATCGCGGCGGTGGCCGCCGCGACGGGTTCCGGCCCCGCCTTCGTGCCGTCCTGGACGACGCTGATCGTCGTCGGCTACATCACGATCGTGCCGATGGCCCTGGGCAATATCGCCTGGTTCTCGATCGTCGGGATGCTGCCCGCGTCGGTGTCCGGCCTTGCCACCGTGATGGTCCCGATGGTCGCCATGGCCACGGGCGCCTTCGTGCGCGCGGAGCCATTGGGCCCCTTGCAGCTGGTGGCGATGGCGTGCTGCGGCGCCTCCCTGCTGCTGGTGGTGCTCAGGCCGGGCGGAACCGCCAAGCAGGGCGGTTGACGCGAGGCCACCGGACCCGCCGCGCGCCGGGGCTCAGACGGGCGCGGGCGTCAGCGGTCCCGCGACCACGGACGCGGTCGGGTCGAAGGCCGCGGCCACCGTTCCCGCCACCATGTCCGCCGTCACGGCCGACAGCGTCCAGCCCAGGTGGCCGTGGCCGGTGTTGTAGAACACGTTGGCGGCGCGGCCACGGCCCACGCACGGCAGCATGTCCGGCATCATCGGCCGCAGTCCGGCCCAGGGTGTCACGCGGCGCGTGTCCACGCCCGGGAAGCAGTCGTGCACCCAGTCCACCAGCGGACGGATGCGGTCGGCGCGGATGTCGCGGTTCTCGCCGTTGAACTCGGCCGTGCCGGCGACGCGGAAGCGGTCCGGGCCCAGGCGGCTGGTGACCAGCTTGGTCGCGTCGTCGAGCAGGCTCACGTGCGGCGCGGCGGCGCGGCTGGCCGCGTCGTCCAGGTGCACGGTGATCGAGTAGCCCTTGACCGGGTAGATGTTCACGCGGTCGCCCAGGGCGGCGGCGAAGCGCCGGCTGGCCACCCCCGCGCAGACCACCACGCCGTCGTGCCGGCGCACCTGGCGCTCGCCGTCGGGACCGGTGGCGGTGATGGTCACGCCATCGGCATCGCTGCGGATGGCGTCCACCTGCTGCTCGTACAGGCACCGGACGCCGCGCCGCGCGGCGGCCTGCGCCAGGCCGAACGTGAAGCGGTGGATGTCGCCCGTGCTGTCGCTCTCGGTGTAATAGCCGCCGAAGTAGTCGCCGGCGAGGGTGGGTTCGATGGCCTTCATCTCCGTCGGCGTGACCGCGCGGCG
>JAKOND010000079.1 GCA_022702125.1 Burkholderiaceae bacterium | reverse complement strand
GGCCTCGACGCCCACGAGGCGGTGCAGCGGGATTTCCGCGCGCGCTTCGACGCGCTGCTCGGCGCCGACGGCGTGCTGCTGATGCCCACCATGCCCGACGTCGCGCCGCGCCTGTCCGATGCGGAGGACGCGCTCGACGACTACCGCAACCGCGCGATCCGCATGCTGTGCCTGGCCGGGCTGTCCGGCTGCCCGCAGATCTCGCTGCCGCTGATGGCGATCGACGGCGTGCCGCTGGGCCTGTCGCTCGTCGGCCCGCGCGGCAGCGACCGCGCGCTGGTCGCGCACGCCGCCGCCCTGATGTCCCTGTCGTCCCTGTCCGGAGATTGATGCCATGTCCGCGCTCGCCCCCTCCCGCTCCTCCTCTGCCGCGGCTCCGGCCGCCCCCACCGACGGCCTGCGCACCGACGCCGGCCGCCTCTGGCAGTCGCTGATGGACCTCGCCGAGATCGGCGCCACCGAGAAAGGCGGCGTCTGCCGCCTGGCGCTGACCGACCTCGACCGCCAGGGCCGGGACCGGTTCGTGGCCTGGTGCGAGGCCGAGGGGCTGTCGGTGCGGATCGACGAGATCGGCAACATCTTCGCCCGGCGCGCGGGCACCGACCCGTCCCGTCCGGCCATCGCCGCCGGCAGCCACATCGACACCCAGCCCACCGGCGGCAAGTTCGACGGCAACTACGGCGTGCTGGCCGGGCTGGAGGTGGTGCGCACCCTCAACGCCCACGGCATCGCGACCGCCGCGCCGATCGAGGTGGTCGCCTGGACCAACGAGGAGGGCTCGCGCTTCGTGCCGGTGATGATGGGCTCGGGCGTGTTCGCCGGCGCCTTCGCCGCGGACTTCGCCCGGGCCCGGGCCGACCTCGACGGCAAGACCGTCGGCGAGGAGCTGCGCCGCATCGGCTACGCCGGCAGCCACGCGGCCGGCGAGGTGCCCGGCGGCATGTTCGGCGCCTACTTCGAGGCGCACATCGAGCAGGGCCCGGTGCTGGAGGCGCAGGCCACCACCATCGGCGTGGTGCCCGGCGCGCTGGGACAGCGCTGGTACGACGTCACGGTGCGCGGCATGGAGGCCCACGCCGGCCCGACGCCGATGGAGATGCGCCGCGACGCGCTGCTGGCCGCGGCGCGCATGGTCGAGCAGGTCAACCGCATCGCGCTGGAGCACGCGCCGCACGGCCGGGGCACCGTCGGCTTCCTGCAGGCGGCGCCCAACTCGCGCAACACCATTCCCGGCACGGTGAAGTTCAGCGTCGATTTCCGCTGCCTGGACGACGAGGGCCTGCGGGCGATGGACGAGGCGCTGCGCGCCGACTGCGCCGCCATCGCCGAGGAGAACGGCTGCACGGCCGAGATCGCGCAGGTGGTGTATTTCCCGCCCTGCCGGTTCGACGCGCGCTGCACCGCCAGCGTGCGCGGCGCGGCGGCGGGGCTGGGCCTGGCGTCGATGGAGGTGGTCAGCGGCGCGGGCCACGACGCGGTGTACGTGGCGACGCGGGCGCCCGCGGCGATGATCTTCGTGCCCTGCAAGGACGGCATCAGCCACAACGAGATCGAGTCCGCCGAACCCGCGCACCTGGCGGCCGGCGCCGACGTGCTGCTGCACGCGGTCCTGGCGCATGCCCGCTGACCCGGGCCGCCCCGCGGAGGCCGGCCCGGACGCCGGGCCGCGCCTGCTGGTCGCCCGGGCGCTGACGCCGGCCGCCTTCGCTCCCTTCGGCGAGGTGCTGCAGGCCGACGGCGGCGCCGCCGGCGCGGGACGCGCCATCAACGCCGGCAGCGCCTGGCGGCACGAACTGCCGCCGCCGGACGTGGCGGGCGAGGGCGGCGCGCCCTGCCTGGCGATCTTCCGCACCGCCGGGCCGGCGCACCGGGCGCCGTGGGCGCTGTCCGTTCTGGAGCGCCACCGCCTCGGCAGCCAGACCTTCGTGCCGCTGGGCGGCGCCCGCTGCCTGGCGGTGGTCGCGCCCGGCCTGCCCTCGGGCGGCCCGGACGCCGCCGGCCTGCAGGCCTTCCTCGTCGAGCCCGGCCAGGGCGTCGTCCTGCGCCGGGGCACCTGGCACCATCCGCTGCTGACCGACGGGCCGGCCGAGGTGCTGGTGCTGGAGCGGCGCGGCCCGGCGCCCGACTGCGAGGCGGTGCCGCTGGACGGGCACTGGCGGGTCGCCGCGCCGCCGGGCGACCCGCCCCGCCCGCGCGCCTGAGCGGCCGGGCTGCGCGACCATAAAGTTCAAGGTCTGCCGCTGGTCTTACACGGTTCGGTCCGGGGGTGCTGCATCATTTCGCCGCCTTCAACCAACGCGGGGAACCCCATGGATAGCTTGCAAGCCTTGTTTTCGGATCCTGCCGCCTGGGCCGCCCTGGCGGCGCTGGTGGTGATGGAAGTGGTGCTCGGAGTCGACAACCTCATCTTCATCTCCATCCTGTCGAACAAGCTGCCCGAAAGCCAGCGCAAGCGCGCGCGCCAGATCGGCATCGGCCTGGCGCTGGTCATGCGGCTGATGCTGCTGTCGATGATCGCGTGGATCGTGGGCCTCACCGCGCCGGTGTTCGACCTGGGCTGGACCGGCCCGCCGAACGCGGCCGGCATGCCGAGCTTCGAGACCCAATTCTCCTGGCGCGACCTGATCCTGATCGTGGGTGGCCTGTTCCTGATCTGGAAGGCGACCAAGGAGATCCACCACACCATGGACGCCGCGCCGGCCACCGACGATCTGGTCAAGGGCACCGGCAAGGCCGCCATCTCCTTCTCTTCGGTGCTGGTGCAGATCGTGCTGCTGGACATGGTCTTCTCGATCGACTCCATCCTCACCGCGGTCGGCATGACCGACAACCTGGCGGTGATGGTCATCGCGGTGATCGCCGCGGTCACGGTCATGCTGCTGGCCGCCGAGCCGCTGGCGAACTTCATCAACCGCAACCCGACGATCGTCATGCTGGCCCTGGGCTTCCTGCTGATGATCGGCGCGGTGCTGATCGCGGACGGGTTCGGCGTGCATGTGCCCAAGGGCTACATCTACGCGGCCATGGCGTTCTCCACCATCATCGAAGCGCTCAACATGCTCTCCCGGCGCGCGAAGCAGCGCAGGGAAGGCCAGGCATCCTGACCGCGAAGGCGGTCCTCAGGAACCCAGGGGACCGCCCGAGCCGTCGAGCACGGCCCGCACCGCGCGGGCCAGGCCGTCCATGCGGTAGGGTTTCTTGAGGACCGGCAGATCCGATCCGCGGTCCGCGCCCTCGGCCACGGCTTCGCCGGCGTATCCGGTCGTCAGCAGGATCCGGATGCCCGGCACCCGACGCTGGACTTCCCGCGCCAGCAGCAGCCCGTTCATGCCGCCCGGCATGATGAAATCCGAGAACAGCATGTCCGGCAGGCCGTCTCCCGGCAGGTTGTCCAACACCGCCAGGGCATCCCGGGCGCTGTGCGCCACGCGGACGCTGTAGCCCAGCTGCTTGAGCATCTGGTGCGCGGTGGCGGCGACCTCCGTCCGGTCGTCGACGACCAGGATGAATTCGCTGCCGCCCTGCGCGCTCGACGGGATGTCGCTGCGCACCGGCTCAGGGGTATCGCAGTCCCCATCCGGATCGGCGCAGGGGAAGTACAGGCGTACTGTCGTGCCGATGCCGACTTCCGAGTAGATGTCGACCGATCCGCCCGACTGCTTGACGAATCCGTAGACCATCGAGAGGCCCAGCCCGGTGCCCTTGCCCTCGTCCTTGGTCGTGAAGAAGGGCTCCATGATCCGCGACAGGATGTCCGGCGGAATGCCGCAGCCGCTGTCGCTGATCGAGATGCAGGAATAGTCCCCGGCCGGCATGCCGCCGAAGCGGGCGACATCGCCGTCGTCCACGTGCACCATCCTGGTCCCGATCGTGACCAAGCCGCCGTCCTTCATCGCGTCCCGGGCATTGACGAGGACGTTGAGCAGGGCCACCTCCAGCTGGGTCGGGTCGATCCTGCAATGGCAGTTCTCCGGGGCCAGGGAGGTCCGCACCTCGACGCTGGGGCCGAGCGTCGAATGCACCAGGCTGGCGATCCCCTCCACGACGCGGTTGAGGTCGATGGTCCGGTTCTCCAGCCGCTGCTTGCGCGAGAACGCCAGCAAGTGCTGCGTCAGGGTGGCCGCCTTGGTGACGGCGCCCCGGGCGTTCGCCACCGAGCGGCGGGCGGAGGCGGCGTCCAGGGTGTCCCTCGCCAGCTTGAGGTCGAGGATGTCCAGGTGGCTCGACAGCACCTGCAGCAGGTTGTTGAAGTCGTGGGAGATGCCGCCGGTCAGCTGCCCCAGCGCCTCCATCTTCTGCGCCTGCACCAGGGCCACCTCGGCTTCCCGCCGCCGGGTCACGTCGAGCTGGCTCGCGAAGAAGTACGCCAGCTTCCCCTCGGCGTCGAACAGCGGGGCGATGTAGAGCGCGTTCCAGAAGGACGATCCGTCCTTGCGGTAGTTGAGGATCTCCCCGATGAACTTCCTGCGCTCCCGCATGGCCTGGCGCAGGCCGTCCACCGTGTCCGGGTCGGTCGCGGGGCCCTGCATGAAGCGGCAGTTGCGGCCCAGCATGTCCTCGCGCGTGTAGCCGGTCATCGCCAGGTAGGGCTGGTTCACGAAGACGACCGGATTGTCCGGCTGGTTCGGATCGGTCACCAGCATCGGCATCGGCGTCGCGTTCAGCGCCGCGAAGAACAGGGCGTGCTGCTCGGGCGTGCCCAGGATCGGCAACGAGGGGTCGACATGCACGGCCGATGGGAGCGGACGGTCGAAGGGCGTGGAACCGGGATGCATGAAAACGGATTGGCGAGGAGATGGGTGCGCCGACAGCTTAGGGTTGATGCGTTTAACCAACTGTCACCAGATGCGCTTTGCGGGGAAGCCGTCCGACAGACTTTCGAGGTGGATGACTGTTTGGAAAAACAGTATCCTTTCGAAAGAGATGCGATGCGTCCTGGCTTCGGGAAAGCCGTTCCGCACCCATGACCATCCAACCGGAGCGGGCCTTTCCCGAAAATGGCAGTCCATGCAATCTGAGAAAAAAGAAAACCACCAGCCCAAAGTCGGAGTCTCCTCCGCCGATTCCGGAACGGGAGCCATCGCCGGCCACAGGGACGACATCTTCTTCGCCGCGATGCAGACCACGCGCATGCCCATGCTCGTGACCGACCCGCACCAGGACGACAACCCGATCGTCTTCGCCAACAACGCCTTCCTGACGATGACCGGCTATACGCCGGATGAATTGATGGGCCGGAACTGCCGGTTCCTGCAGGGGCCGATGACCGACCGCCTGGCCGTGGCATCGATCCGCGAGGCCATCGAGGACCGGCGCGACATCTCCCTCGAACTGCTGAACTACCGCAAGGACGGCTCCTCGTTCTGGAACGCGCTGTTCATCTCGCCGGTGTTCAACGAACGCCAGGAGCTGGTGTATTTTTTCGCCTCCCAGCTCGACGTGAGCCGCCGCAAGGACGCCGAGGAATCCCTGGCCCAGGCGCAGAAGATGGAAGCCCTGGGACAGCTGACCGGCGGTATCGCGCACGACTTCAACAACCTGCTGCAGGTGATCTCGGGGCACCTGGAGATGCTGGGCATCCGCTTGTCCCGGCCCGCGCTCGACATCGAGGCCGCGACCCGGACGCTCGACAAGTCCCGCGACGCGGTGGCCCGCGGCGCGCACCTCACCCAGCAGATGCTGGCCTTCGCGCGCAAGCAGCGGCTGGTGGGCCGGCCGATCAACCTGAACCACACCGCGCAGGGCCTGCAGGGCCTGATCGACACCGTCTTCCGGCAGGGGGTCACGGTCAACGTGGTGCTGGCGCCGGACCTGCCGAACTGCCAGATCGATCCCACGCAACTGGAGATGGCGCTGCTGAACCTACTGCGCAACGCCAACGACGCGATGCCCCGACCGGGGACGCTGACCATCAAGACCGGCCTCGCCCACATCGGCCCGGAGGACCGGCGCAGCTTCGGCGAGGTGGCCACGGGGGAGTACGTCTCGCTGTCCGTCACCGACTCCGGCCAGGGCATACCCGCCGACGTGCTGGGCCGGGTGCTGGATCCGTTCTTCACCACCAAGGAGGAAGGCAAGGGCACCGGCCTGGGGCTGTCGATGGTCTACGGCTTCGCCAAGCAGTCCGGCGGCGCCATGGAGATCTATTCGGAAGAGCAGGTCGGCACCACCGTGCGCCTGTATTTCCCGGTCACCGCCAACGCCCTGATCAAGGCGGACACCCAGCCGGTTCCGGTGCAGCGCGGCGGGACCGAGCACGTGCTGGTGGTCGACGACCGGATGGAGGTGGCGCACCTGGCGCGCGACATGCTCGAAGGGCTGGGCTACACCGTCTCGACCGCCTACAGCGCCGCGGACGCGCTGGGCCAGTGCGGGGACCACCCGAGCGCCATCCGGCCGGACCTGCTGTTCACCGACCTGATCATGCCGGGCGGCATGAACGGCGTGAACCTGGCCAAGGAAATGCGGCTCCGCTATCCGGGCATCCATGTCCTGCTGACCACCGGCTATGCCGGCGAGACCGGCGAAGGATCGCCGGAGGAGGCGGGCAAGGAATTCCCGATGATCCACAAGCCCTACCGATTGGCCGACCTGGCCCGCAAGATCCGCCAGGTGCTGGACGTAGCCTAGCGGGGCGCCCCGGAGGAGGGGCCGCCGCCCCCGCCCGCTGCCGGGCGCGGGCCCCTCAGCCTCCCAGCAGCCGCGCGGGCCAGGTCACCAGCGCCGGGAACAGCACCATCAGGAACATCACGAAGAACTCGGCCAGCATGAAGGGCCACACGCCGCGGATGACGTCGTCCATGCGGATGCGCGCCACCCCGGCCACCACGTTGAGCACCGTGCCCACCGGCGGCGTGACCAGGCCGATCGAGTTGTTGATGATGAACAGCACCCCGAAGTAGATCGGATCGATCCCCGCGGCCTTGACCACCGGCATCAGCACCGGCGTCAGGATCAGGATGGTGGGCGTCATGTCCATCGCGGTGCCGACCAGGATCACCAGCAGCATGATCATCACCATCAGCAGCATCGGGCTGCCGATGAAGGGCTGCAGCAGAGCCACCACCTTGCTCGGCAGGTCGGCCACCGTGATCAGCCAGGCCGACACCAGCGCCGCCGCCACCAGGAACATCACCACCCCGGTGGTGCGCGCCGCGGTGACGAACACGCCGTAGATCTGCGAGGGCTTGAGTTCGCGGTAGACGACCACCGCGACGAAGAGCGAGTACACCGCCGCGACCACCGCCGCCTCGGTCGGGGTGAAGACGCCGAAGCGCAGGCCCACCAGGATGATCAGCGGCAGCATCAGCGCCCAGCCGGCCTGGCGGAACGCCCGCCGCACGTCGGCCCAGGAGCTGCGCGGCGGCGGCATGACCTGCTCCTTGCGCACCAGCCACCACCAGGTGGTCCAGAGCGCCGCCGCGATCAGGATGCCCGGGAAGATGCCGGCCAGGAACAGCTTGCTGATCGACAGGTTGGCCGCCACGCCGAAGATCACGAAGCCGATCGACGGCGGGATGATCGGCCCGATCACGCCGGCCGCGGCGATCAGCCCGCCGGAGCGCGCCTTGTCGTGGCCGGCCGCGACCATCATCGGGATCAGCAGGGCCGACAGCGCCGCCGCGTCGGCCACCGCCGAGCCCGACAGCGCCGACAGCACGCAGGCCGCGACGATCGCCACGTAGCCCAGCCCGCCGCGCACGTGGCCCACCAGCGTCAGCGCCAGGTCCACGATGCGCCGCGACAGGCCGCCGGTGTTCATCACCTCGCCGGCCAGCATGAAGAAGGGCACGGCCAGCAGCGGGAAGCTGTCGGCGCCGTTGATGAGGTTCTGCGCCAGGATCTGCGCGTCGAACATGTCGAGGTGCCACATCAGCGCCACGCCGCATAGCAGCAGCGAGAACGCGATCGGGATGCCGATCGCCATGGCGCCCAGCAGGGAGAGGAGGAAGACGGCGATGGTCATGGCGGCGGCCTCAGCGGAGCTTGTTCTCTTCGGCGAGCCGCGCCTGCAGCGCCTCGAACTCCGCGGTCTCCTCGGATTCCTTGACCATCACCAGCGCGTCGCCCCGCAGTTGCCCGCTCAGCACGCGCCAGAGGTCGTAGAGCAGGAACACGGCGGCGGACGCGGCGAACACCACGCCCACGAAGTAGAAGAGGCCCATTGACCAGCCGGTGGTCGGCGCCGACACGTCCATGTTGAGCTTCGTCTGCTCCCAGCTGCCCGAGAAGATCAGCCAGCAGGCCCACAGCATGAGCACCTGGCCGACCACCACGCACGCTTTCTTGCCCGCATCGGGCAGCCGGCGCAGCAGCATGTCGACGCCCAGGTGGCCGTGGTCCTTCATGGCCACGATGGCGCCGAGGAAGGTGAGCCAGACGAAGAGCCAGCGCGACACCTCCTCCGAGACGGTGATGCCGGTGTTGAAGGCGTAGCGCAGCACCACGTTGCCGAACACCATCGCCACCATCACCGCCAGGGCGCCGGCCATGAGGAAGTCCAGCAGCCGGCAGTAGCGATCCATCCAGCGTTTCATGATTGGCCTCTCGTGTCTCTCGTGTCGTTATGTTTTTTCCGGCGCGCCGCGGGATGCGGCACCGTCTCAGAGGTCGCGCCCGTCCAGCAGGCCGCGCGCGGCCAGGTTGCTGACGAAGGCCCGCAGGCCGAAGCGCCAGGGCGGCGCGGTCTCGCTGTGCGTCACGCGGTTCTGCAGCGCGCCCAGGCGGGCGCTGCGGATGGTGACCGTGTCGCCGAGCTTGTGGGTGAAGCCGCCGCCGGGCTGGTCGCGGTCCTCGACGGGCGCGAAGAGCGTGCCCAGGAACAGCATGAAGCCGTCCGGGTACTGGTGCGCCGCCAGCGTCTGCGCGACGATGTCCGGCGGGTCGCGGCTGATGCTCGCCATGGTGTTGATGCCGCGCATCACGAAGCCGTCGGTGCCGCGCACCTCCAGGTGGACCGTCTCGCGGCGCACGTCGTCCATGCCGAAGCCCTCGTCGAACAGCCGGATGAACGGGCCGATGGCGCAGGAGGCGTTGTTGTCCTTGGCCTTGCCCAGCAGCAGCGCGCTGCGGCCCTCGATGTCGCGCAGGTTGACGTCGTTGCCCAGCGTGGCGCCGACGATTTCGCCCCGGCCGTTGACCGCCAGCACCACCTCGGGCTCCGGGTTGTTCCAGGACGAGTCGGCGCGGATGCCGACCTCCTGCCCGGTGCCGACCGAGGACAGCACCGGCGCCTTGGTGAACACCTCGGCGTCGGGGCCGATGCCGACCTCCAGGTACTGCGACCACAGGCCCTGCTGCTGCAGCAGCGCCTTGAGCGCCATGGCCTGCCCGGACCCCGGCCGGATGTCCGCCAGGTTCTCGCCGATCAGCGCCTGCACCTTGCCGCGCAGGGCGAGGGCGCGCGAGGCGTCGCCCCGGGCCTGCTCCTCGATCACCCGCTCGATCATGCTGGTGGCGAAGGTCACGCCGGCGGCCTTGACCACCTGCAGGTCGCAGGGCGCGAGCAGGAAGGGCCGGGCGGCGTCGCGGGTGCCGGGGCGGCTGTTGTCCAGCAGTTCGTCCACCGCGCACAGGCGCCGGCCCGCCGTGCGGCGCACCGCTTCCACCGGCCGGTCGGCGTCGAGGAGGGTGCTCATGGTGGGGAAGTCGCGGCTGAGGTCGAAGACGCCCTCGGGGCGCAGCACGGCCACCGCCGGCCCCGGCTGCGGGCCGGTCGTCCAGACCCGGGCCAGCAGCGTCCCGGCCAGCCCGTCCTCGGGCAGCATGCTCGTGTGTTCGTCGGTCATGGGTTCCCCCGGTGGTGCGTTCAGTGGTTGTGGCGCGGCGTGTGCTCGGCGATGCGGCGGAACTCCAGCGCGAAGTCCAGCGTGGCGCCGTCGGCCAGCTGGCCGGTCTTCTCGCGGTAGAGCGCTTCCCAGGGCGAGCGGCTGAAAGGCACGGGCGGCGGCGGGAGTTCTCGGCGGCGCCGGGCGATCTCCTCCTCGGGCACCAGCGCGTCGCAGCGGCCGCGGTTGAGGTCGATGAGGACCAGATCGCCGGTCTGCAGCCAGCACAGTCCGCCGCCCGCCGCGCTCTCGGGCGAGGCGTTGAGGATCGAAGGGCTGTCGGCCGTGCCCGACTGCCGGCCGTCGCCCAGCGTGGGCAGCGCCCGGATGCCGCGCTGGATCAGCGCGTCGGGCGGCTGCATGTTGACCACCTCGGCAGAGCCCGGCCAGCCCAGCGGACCCGCGCCGCGCATCACCAGGATGCAGTCCTCGTCGATGCCGAGCGCGGGGTCGTTGATGCGGTGGTGGTAGTCCTCGGACCCGTCGAACACGATCGCCCGGGCCGTGAACACGCCTTCGCGGCCCGGCCGGGACAGGTAGCGCGCGCGGAAGCTCTCGGAGATGACCGAGGTCTTCATGATCCCGAAGTCGAACAGGTTGCCCGACAGCACCAGGAAGCCGGCCTTCTCCATCAGCGGCTCCGCGAAGGGCCGGATCACCTCGCGGTCCGTCGCCTGTCGGCCCTGCAGGTTCTCGGCGATGCTGCGGCCGGTGACGCTGCGGCAGTCGCCGTGCAGGCGCCCGGCCCCCAGCAGCTCCCACATCACCGCCGGCACGCCGCCGGCGCGGAAGAAGCGCTCGCCCAGGTACTTGCCGGCGGGCTGCATGTTGACCAGCAGCGGCAGGTCGTAGGCGTGTTCGGTCCAGTCCCGCGCCTCCAGTGCGATGCCCGCATGGCGCGCCATCGCCTGGATATGGACCTGCGCGTTGCTCGATCCGCCGGCGCAGCTGACCACCGCCAGCGCGTTCAGGAAGCTCTCGCGGGTCAGGACGCGCGAGGGGCGCAGGTCCTCCTGCGCCATCTCGACGATGCGTCTGCCGGTGGCGTAGGCCATCTGGCCGCGCTCGCGGTAGGGCGCCGGGATGGCGGCGCAGCCCGGCAGCGACAGGCCCAGCGCCTCGGCCACCGCGTTCATGGTGGAGGCGGTGCCCATGGTGTTGCAGTGGCCGGCCGAGGGCGCGCTGTCGCAGGCGCGCTGCAGGAACTCGTCCTCGTCGATCTCGCCGGCGGCCAGCTGGCGGCGGCTGCGCCAGATCACGGTGCCCGAGCCGACCAGCTCGCCGTCGTGCCATCCGTCGAGCATCGGCCCGCCCGACAGCACGATGGCCGGGATGTCCACCGTGGAGGCGGCCATGATGCCGGCCGGCGTGGTCTTGTCGCAGCCGGTGGTCAGCACCACCGCGTCTATCGGGTAACCGTAGAGGATCTCGACCAGGCCCAGGTAGGCCAGGTTGCGGTCGAGCGCCGCCGACGGCCGCCGGCAATTCTCGAAGATCGGATGGACCGGGAATTCCATCGGGATGCCGCCCGCGTCGCGGATGCCCTCGCGCACCCGGCGGGCCAGGTCGAGGTGGATGCGGTTGCACGGCGACAGGTCGCTGCCGGTCTGCGCGATGCCGATGATCGGCCGGCCGGAGCGCAGTTCCTCGGGCGTCAGCCCGTAGTTCATGAAGCGTTCGAGGTAGAGCGCGGTCATGTCCGAGCGCTCCGGGTCGGCGAACCAGTCGCGCGAACGGAAGCGGCGCCATTGGGGATGTGTCATGGGTGCGGGACCGTCGGCGGGTTACTTGCGGCGGGCCTTTTCCAGCTCGGCCATCATCTCGCGCGTGGTGTCCTCGCCGAATTCCTTGCTGTACTTGACCACCACCGGCTGCAGCTTCTCGCGCAGCTTGGCCTGCTCCGCGGCAGGCAGTTCGGTGACCTGCATGCCGGCCTTCTTCAGTTCGCCCAGCGCCTTGTCGCTCAGCGCGCGGATCGCCTTGCGCTCGAAGGCGGTGGCCTCGCGCGCCGCCTCCTGGACGATCTTCTGCTCGTCGGCCGAGAGGGCGTCCCAGGTCTTCTTGGACATCAGCAGCACCCAGGTGCTGTAGATGTGGCGCGACAGCACCAGGTGCTTCTGGACCTCGTAGAACTTGCTGGTCAGGATGGTCGCGGTCGGGTTCTCCTGTCCGTCCACCGCCTTCTGCTCCATCGCGGAGTACAGCTCGGTGAAGGGCATCGGCGTGGCGTTGGCGCCCAGCGCGGCGAAGCTGTCGATGAACAGCTGGTTCTGGATCACCCGCACCTTGAGGCCGGCCAGGTCCTCGGCCTTGTTGACGGGGCGGCGCGAGTTGGTGACGTGGCGGAAGCCGTTCTCCCAGTAGCCCAGGCCGATCAGGCCCTTCTCGGGCAGCTTGGCCAGCAGCTTCTGCCCGAAGGCGCTGTCGAGCACGGCATCGGCCTCCTGCTCGCTGTTGAAGGTCAGCGGCAGGTTCAGCACGCCGAAGTCCTTGACCACCGAGACCAGGGTGGAGCTGTCCGGCACCGTCATCTCCAGGGTGCCGCCGCGCAGGGCGGAGATCATGGTGACGTCGTTGCCGAGCGTGCCGTTGGCGAACAGCTTGGCGCGCATCTTGCCGCCGCTCTTGGCGGCCAGCACCTCGCCGAAATGCCGCGAGGCCTGCGCCTGCGGATGGTCGTCGGTGATGCCGGTGCCGATCTTGAAGTTGCGCTCCCGGACCTGCGCCAGGGCGGGCGCCGCGAGCGCCGATGCCAGGGCGGCCGCGAGCGCGAGCGATTTGAACGTGGTGTGGAATGCCATGCTTTGTCTCCTGCGGATGTTTTTTGCGACGACGGCGGCCCGTTCCGGCGGCGCTCCGGCGCGCCGGCGTCCGGAACGGAAACCCCTGGAGCGCAGACTACGGGACGCCGTCCGCGTGGTCCAATCAGTGTTTCCGGCCGGGTCATTCCATTCAGTTATCGGTTCATCCAGGATGTCGGGCAAACCCTTATCGATCACCACGGCCTGCAGCCGGCTGCGTTTCCGGCACCTGCAGTTCCTCGACATCCTCGGCCGCACCCGCAACCTGCGGCTGACCGCCGAGCAGATGCACATGACGCAGCCGGCGGCCACCAAGATCCTGCTGGACCTGGAAGAGATCTTCGACGCGCGCCTGTTCGAGCGCCTGCCGCGCGAGATGCGCCCCAACGAACTCGGCCTGTTCACGCTGCGCTACGCCGCCACCGCGCTGGCCGGCCAGGCCCGGTTCGTGGAGGAGTTCAACGCGCTCCAGCAGGGCGGCCACGGCCAGCTCACCATCGGCGCCATCTCCGGCTCGGCGGCGCGCCTGCTCACCGCCGCCATCGGCGAGATGCAGCGGCTGCGGCCGCTGCTGGTGCTCAAGGTGATGGAGCAGAGCAGCGACCAGCTCATCGCCTGGCTCGGCGAGCGCAAGATCGACCTGATGATCGGCCGCTTCACCGAGGAATCCCAGCGCGCGGACTTCCAGTACGAGCGCCTGTCCGGCGAGACGCTGCAGGTGGTCGGCGGGCCGCACCATCCGCTGCGCGGCATCGAGGGCCTGGAGACGGGCCGCCTGGCGCACTGGCCCTGGCTGCTCTATCCGAAATCCACCGCGCTGCGGAAGGTGTCGGACGACATCTTCCGCACGATCGGCATGACGCCGACCTCGGGCGTGATGGAGACGCAGTCCTTCCTGTTCGCGCTGGAATCGCTGCGCATCACCGACATGCTCTCGCTGCAGCCCGCCGCGCTGGTGGAGAAGTACGTGGCCAAGGGCCTGCTGGCGCAGATCAGCGTCGACGTGCCCCGGGCGATGCCCGACTACGGCATGCTGGTGCGGCTGGGCGAGGCGCCTCCGCCGGCCGCGCAGGCGTTCATGGCGGTGCTGCGGGACGTGGCCTCCGGCGCCGCGGGGCCGGCCTCGGCGCCGGAATGAAGGGCCCTCGGTTCCTTTACGATCCACGGCGCTCGAAAACGTACAACGAAACGGAGACAAGACCATGGGAACCAGCAGACGCCAGATCATCGCCTCGGCCTGCGCCGTGGCGTTCGGCGGCAGTGCCGCCGCCGCGCGGGCCAGCGACTATCCCGGCAAGCCGATCGAACTCATCGTGCCGGTGGCGGCCGGCGGCGGCACCGACATCGTCGGGCGCGCCTTCGCCGAGTCGGCCAAGAAATACCTGCCGCAGCAGCCGATGATCGTGGTCAACAAGCCCGGCGCCAGCGGGGCGGTCGGCACCGGCGAGCTGATCAACGCCCGGCCCGACGGCTACAAGATCGGCATCATCATCTGCGAGATCACGATCATCCCGAACCTGGGGATCACCAAGTACACCGCCTCCGACCTGCGGCCGATCGCGCGGCTGAACGCCGATCCGTCCGCCATCACGGTGCGCGCCGACGCGCCCTGGCAGACGGTCGAGGAATTCATCGCCGACGCCCGCAAGCGCAAGGATCCGGTCACCGTCGCCAACGCCGGCACGGGCTCCATCTGGCACATGGCGGCCGCCGCCTTCGCCGAGAAGATCGGCCTGCCGGTCAACCACGTGCCCTTCCTGGGCGCGGCGCCGGCGGTGGTCGCGCTGCTCGGCGGCCATGTGGATTCCATCACCGTCAGCCCCGGCGAGGTCGCCCAGCACGTGGCCGCGGGCAAGCTGCGCACCCTGGCCGTCATGTCCGACCAGCGCGTCGGAGGCCTGTTCGAGAAGGTGCCGACGCTCAAGGAGCGCGGCATCGACCTGTCGGTCGGCGTGTGGCGCGGGCTGGCGGTGCCCAAGGCGACGCCGCCGGACATCGTCCGCACGTTGAGCGAAGTCGCGGCCAAGGCCGCGGACGACGCGGTCTTCCGCGACACGCTCGCCAAGGCCAACCTCGGATGGGCCTATGCCGACACCGCCGCGTTCCAGAAGGTGATCGACCGGGACCGCGCCTTCTACGCCGAACTGGTGCCCCGGCTGGACCTGAAGAAATAAGGCAAGGCGCGCGGCCATCCGGGGCCGCACGCCGAGACCATGCAGGAATGCGGCGTCCGCATCGGCCGCTGCTTCCGGAAACGGCGGCGCCTTGCCGGTCGTGGCACGATCCCGCATGACCTCACCGACGTCCGCGACTTTCGGGGCCTGCCGTCCAGGCGCAACCGGACAATGCGCGGATGTCTCCCACCGGATCGTGTTCTTTCCCATGACCTTCCCCACTTCACGAGAAACCGGGCAGCATCCCACCCTGGGCGCGGACGAGCGCATCCGCCTGGCGCTCGATGCCGGCGCGATCGCCGGGGTCTGGTACTGGGACGTGCAGGCCGATGTCTTCACGGCGGACAGCCGCTTCGCCCAGTCCTTCTCGCTCAACCCCGAGGCCCTGCGGGCCGGCGTGCCCCTGGCCGAGGTGGTGCAATCCATCCACCCGGACGACGAGGCGCGCGTCCATCGGCGCATCCGCGAGGCGCTGGAGACCGGTGGAACCTACCGCGCCGAATACCGGGTGCAGCAGCCCAACGGCAGCTACCGCTGGATCGAGGCCAACGGCCGCGTGGACCGCGACATGCGCGGGCATCCCCTGAGTTTCCCGGGGGTCCTGATCGACATCGACCACCGCAAGCGCACCGAGATCCACCAGCGCGCCCTGCTGGAACTGGGCGACGCATTGCGCGAAGCGGACGCCGAGAAGGACATCGGGCACACCGCGGGCCGCGTCTGCGCCTCGACCCTCCAGGCGGCCCGGGGCGGCTACGGCGTCATCGGCGCCCTGGGCACCCATGTGCGCATCGCGTCCGACTGGTGCCGCGACGCGGGCGTGCCCTCCATCGCGGGGCACTACCGTTTCGCCGACTTCGGCAATTTCGTCGAGGACCTTCGCAGGGGCGAGGTGGTCGCGATCGGCGACGTGCGCCACGATCCGCGGACGGCCGACCAGGCATCCTCCTTCGCGCACCTGTGCATCCGGGCGCTCCTCAACGTGCCGCTGATGCGCGACGGCGTCCTGGCGGGCGTCCTGCTGGTCCACGACGTCGTGCCGCATGCCTGGAGCGAGGACGAGATCGCCTTCGTGCGCGGCGCGGCCGACCGCACCTGGGCCGCCATCGCCACCGCGGAGGCGCTGTCCGACCTGCGCAAGCTCAATGCCGGCCTGGAGCGCGAAGTCGAGGCGCGGACCACCGACCGCAACCGCCTGTGGCAGCTGTCCCGCGACATCCTGCTGGTGGCCGAGTTCACCGGGCGGATGGTGGCGGTCAATCCTGCCTGGGAGGCGACGCTGGGCTGGACGGAGCGCGAGCTGCTGGGCCGGTCGCTCATGGACCTGGTGCATCCGGACGACCTCGGCCATACCGCCAAAGGCGCGCAGGCGATCGCGAACGGCGGGACTTTCGCCGCCTTCGAGAACCGCTACCGCCACAAGGACGGCTCGTACCGCCTGATCTCCTGGAGCGCCGGGCCGTCGGATGCGTTCATCATCGCCACCGGCCGCGACGTCACCGCCGCCAAGGCCCAGGAGGCCTCGCTGCGGCAGGCCGAGGAGCAGCTGCGCCAGAGCCAGAAGATGGAGGCGGTCGGCCAGCTCACCGGCGGCATCGCGCACGACTTCAACAACCTGCTCACCATCATCAGCACCTCGGTGCAGCTGATGCAGCGGCCCGACCTGCCGCAGGAGCGCCGGCAGCGTTTCCTCGGCTCCATCTCCGACGCGGTGGCACGTGCGGCGAAGCTGACCGGGCAGCTCCTGGCCTTCGCGCGCCGGCAGAGCCTGCAGCCGGTGGTGTTCGACGCCGTGCAGAACATCCACGCGATCGCGGACATGATCCGCACCCTGGTGGGCTCCCGCATCGAGCTGCGGCTGCTCGACGACGCGCAGGCCTGCCTGGTGGACGCCGACCCCGGCCAGTTCGACACCGCCCTGGTGAACATGGCGGCCAACGCCCGGGATGCGATGGACGGCGCGGGCTGCCTCGCCATCGAGACCCGGCGCGTGACCGGCCTGCCGGCGCTGCGCTCCCATGCCGCGATCAGCGGCGACTTCGTCGCGGTTTCGGTGCGGGACACCGGCTCGGGCATCTCGCCGGAAAACCTCCGGAAGGTGTTCGAGCCTTTCTTCACGACCAAGGCGCTGGGGCACGGCACCGGCCTGGGCCTGTCGCAGGTCTTCGGCTTCGCGAAGCAGTCCGGCGGCGACCTCCAGGTCGAGAGCGAACTGGGCCACGGCACGACCTTCACCATCTACCTGCCCGTCGCCTGGCGCAGCCCTGCCGCCGTGGCGCAGGGCGGCGGCGACCTGGACGCGCCGCCCCCGCAAGGACGGATCCTGGTGGTCGAGGACAACCGCGCGGTCGCCGAGGCGGCGCTGGATTCGCTGACCGCGCTGGGCTACGAGGTCACGCTGGTCCACGACAGCACCGAGGCGCTCGCGGCCATCGCCGCCCGCCCGAACGACTTCTGCGCCATGTTCTCCGACGTGATGATGGCCGGCATCGACGGCCTGGCGCTGGCCCGGGCGGTGCGCCAGTCGTCGCCCGACCTGCCGATCCTGCTGAGCAGCGGCTACAACAGCGTGCTCGCCAGCGCCGAAGACCACGGCTTCCCGCTGCTGCCCAAGCCGTACGACCTGGAGACGCTGTCCACGGCCTTGCGCGCCGCCATGCGGATGGAGGCACGGGCCCCGAGCCACGGCGCCCTGGACCTGAGCACACCGGAGCAGGCCCGGGAGAAAGCCCGGCTGGAGGATCTGGAGCAGCTGCAGGTCATGGACACGCCCGAAGAGATCGCCTACGACGAGATCGCGCAGATCGCGGCGACGATGTTCGACGCGCCCATGGCGCTGGTGTCCCTGGTGGACGACCGGCGCCAGTGGTTCAAGGCGCGCAAGGGGATGGCGCTGAAGGAAACCGTGCGGGAGCACGCGTTCTGCGCGCGTGCAATCGAAACGCCGGCCGAGGTGATGGTGATCAACGATGCCGCCGCCCATCCCGATTTCGCGCACAACCCCCTGGTCGCCGACAGCGACGGGCCGCGCATCCGCTTCTACGCCGGC
>JAKOND010000065.1 GCA_022702125.1 Burkholderiaceae bacterium | reverse complement strand
CGGGATGGGCATGGATGTCGCGCCGCACGGCGGCCATGTCGGCCGCCTGGGCCAGGAGGGAATCGATGATCTGCATGGGACGGTCCTTCGGTGGAGAACAGTCTAGTGCGGCCGGGCGCGCCTCCGCTAGTGTGCGGTCGATCGCCCCTGTGCCGGTCCTCCTGCCTTCGCCTCCGGAAGGCTCAGACCGCCGGCTTGCCCAGCCCCAGCTTCTCGATCAGCGCTTTCTCCTGCCCGTAGGTCTGCTGCGCGAAGCGCTGGTACTGGGCGGAGTCCATGTGGATCGGCACCATGTCGTAGCGGCCCAGCGCCTGCTGGTAGGCGGGGTCCTGCATCGCGGTGCGGAAGCCGTCGTGCAGGCGCTTGACGACCTCGGGCGGGGTGCCGCGCGGGGCGCCCAGGCCGAAGGGCGAGTTCTGCACGATGTCCAGGCCCAGCTCCTTGAGCGTGGGCGCGTCGGGGAACTTCTCCAGCCGCTTGTCGCCCCAGGTGTTGAGGACCCGCAGCTTGCCCGCCTCGACCAGCTGCGCGAAGCCGGTGGAGTCGGCCGCCGCCATCAGGTGGCCGCCCATGACGGCCTGCATCAGGTCGGCGCTGCCCTTGTAGGGCACGTGCTGGAGCTGCAGGCCCAGGCGCTGGGCGATCAGCTCGGTGGTGAGGTGCGGGCTGGTGAGCGCGCCGGTCGAGCCGTAGGTGAGCTTGCCGGGGTTGGCCTTGGCGTAGGCGACGAAGTCGGCCCAGGTCTTGAACGGGCTGTCGGCGGGCACCACGATGCCGAAGGCGTAGCCGGTCAGGCCGATGACGTAGCTGATGTCCTTGACCGGGTCCCAGTTGATCTTGGTGGTGTAGGGCATGCGGAACACGCCGAGCGGGATCTGGGCGATGGTGTAGCCGTCGGCCGGCGCGGTCTGCAGCTGCTGCGCGGGCAGCGTGCCGCCGGCGCCGGGCTTGTTCTCGACGATGACGACCTGCCCGAGCGCGCGCGAGGCGTTGTCGGCCAGGGTGCGCATGGTGATGTCGGTCGGCCCGCCGGCGGGGAAGGCGACGATCAGCTTGATCGGCCGGGTGGGGAACGGCGCCTGGGCGCGGACGCCGAAGGCGGCGGGCAGCGCGGCCGACGCGGCGGCGAGCTGGAGCAGGTGTCTGCGGTGCATGGGGGAGATCTCCTGAACGGGGAAGCGGCGGTCCGCGGATAACCACCCATTGCATGTGCGATGCCCCGGCCGCGCAACGCAGGGAAACCCCCGGACCGCGTCACCTGCGCGACGCGGGCCCGGTTCGCGCCGCGGCACTGGCCTCCGTCCCGGCGTGCGCGTCCGTCTCCGCTCCGGCCTCCGCCCCGTCCACCTCCAGCGCGGCGTCGCAGCCGCTGCCCGCGGAAATCCAGCGCAGCGCCCGGCGTCCGATCCACGGCGCCAGCCAGCGCCAGCGCGGGCCCAGCACCTCCGCCGGCGCGCTCGCCATGCCGCAGAGGTAGCGCGCCCGGCCCGCATCCCACCGCAGCGCCCGGCAGGCCCCGTGGCGCCGCCGGGAGACGAGCACGCCGACCGGGCACGGCTCGGCCAGGCAGCAGACGCCGCAGCCGTTGCAGGCGGCGCCGACCGGCGGCTTGGGCGGAGCGGCCGGCTGGATCCACAGCACCTGCCGTTCGGAGGCGCAGGGCGGTCCGGCACCGGGCGCGGGAGGAATCGTGGGCATGTCCGCATGATGGCACCGCCCGTCGCGGCGCGGGGCCGTTTTGTCGGCCCGGGGTCCGGGCCACGGCCGGCGGGGCGTATCCTGCGCACCGGCGCACCCGCCCCTTTCTTCCGCCCCGGACGGAACCCGGGAACCCGAGGACACCATGGAATACGAATACAAGGTCATCGACGTGGCCGACGGCTCGGTCAGTTCGATGCTGCTCGGCGAGGGCAGGATCGAGACCCAGGTGCTGGAGGCCTACCTCAACGCCATGGCGTCCAAGGGCTGGCGCATGGTGTTCATGGAGAAGGTCATGCAGCGGCACGTGGTGGTCAGCCACCGCGAGACGCTGATGATCACCTTCGAGCGCAAGGTGCCGGAGCGCGACCGCGCCGCGCGCGCCGCCCGCTGCCTGGGCGACGTGGCGCGCGCCGAGGAGGAGGCCCGGGCGCAGGGCCGGCTCGCCGCCACCGGCGCGGGCGTCGCCGGGCTGGCCGCGGGCGCCGCCCTGCTCGGCAACCTGCTCAGCGGTTAGCGGTCAGCTTCCTCGCCGGCCTCCGCGACCGCAGCGGACGGTGGCGCGGCCTCGGTCGTCGCCGCGCCCCGCGCCAGCACCGGCGCCAGCGACACGCCGGTGTGGGTGCCCAGGCGCACCACCTCCTCCGGCGGCGCGGCCGCGACGACCCGGCCGCCGCCGGTGCCGCCCTCGGGGCCGAGGTCGATCACCCAGTCGGCCTCGGCGATCACGTCCAGGTCGTGCTCGATCACCACCACGCTGTGGCCGCCGTTCACCAGGCGGTGCAGCACGTGGATCAGCTTCTCCACGTCGGCCATGTGCAGGCCGACGGTGGGCTCGTCGAGCACGTAGAGCGTGTGCGGCGCCTTCTGGCCGCGGCGGGCGACGTCGTCGCGCACCTTGGTCAGCTCGGTCACCAGCTTGATGCGCTGGGCCTCGCCGCCCGAGAGCGTGGGCGAGGGCTGGCCCAGCGTCAGGTAGCCCAGGCCCACGTCCTTGAGCAGCTGCAGCGGGTGCGCGATGTTGGGCATGGTGGCGAAGAAGCCGACCGCCTCGTCCACCTCCATCTGCAGCACGTCGCCGATGCTCTTGCCGCGCCAGGTCACGGCCAGCGTCTCGGGGTTGAAGCGCGCGCCGTGGCAGACCTCGCAAGGCACCTTCACGTCCGGCAGGAAGCTCATGCCGATGGTGCGCATGCCCTGCCCTTCGCAGGCCGGGCAGCGGCCCTCGCCGGTGTTGAAGGAGAAGCGGCCCGGCCCGTAGCCGCGCGCCCGCGCCTCCAGCGTGTCGGCGAAGAGCTTGCGCACCGTGTCCCAGAAGCCGATGTAGGTCGCCGGGCAGCTGCGCGGCGTCTTGCCGATCGGCGTCTGGTCCACCTCCAGCACCCGGTCCACCGCCTGGTAGCCGTCGAGTCCGGCGCAGCCCGCCAGCGGCGGGCGCTTGCCGGCGTCCTGCGCGTCGCGGCCGGCCTTGGTGGCGCGCTGGGCGACCACCGCCGCCACGTTGGCCAGCAGCACGTCGCGCGCCAGGGTGGACTTGCCCGATCCGCTGACGCCGGTCACCGCCACCAGCCGGTGCAGCGGCACCGCCACGTCCACGTCCTGCAGGTTGTGCAGGTTCGCGCCGCGCAGCCGCAGCACCGGCGTGGATTCGCTGTTGGCGACCGGCCGGCGCGGGTGCAGCGGGTGGCGGATCGCCTCGCGCAGGTAGCGGCCGGTCTGCGACTCCTCCACCGCCTCGATCTGCGCCACGGTGCCCTCGGCCACCACCCGGCCGCCGCGCTTGCCGGCGCTCGGGCCGATGTCGATGATGTGGTCGGCACGGCGGATGGTGTCCTCGTCGTGCTCCACCACCACCAGCGTGTTGCCCTTGTCGCCGAGCTTGTGCAGCGCGTCGAGCAGGATGCGGTTGTCACGCGCGTGCAGGCCGATGGTCGGCTCGTCGAGCACGTAGCACACGCCCTGCAGGTTGCTGCCGAGCTGCGCCGCGAGGCGGATGCGCTGCGCCTCGCCGCCCGAGAGCGTCGGCGCGCCGCGGTCGAGCGTCAGGTAGCCCAGGCCGACCTCCTCCAGGAATTCCAGCCGGCTGCGGATCTCGGGCACCAGGTCGCGGGCGATGCCGGCCTCGCGGCCCTCCAGCGCCAGCGCCTCGAAGCGGCGGCGCATGTCGACCACGCTCATGCGGCCCAGGTCGGTGATCGGCGCGTCCTGGAACAGCACCGCGCGCGCCACCGGGTTGAGCCGGGTCCCGTCGCAGGTCGGGCAGGCGGCGTCCGCCATGTCCTCGGCCTCGGGCTCGTCGAAGGTCTGCTCGCGGCCGCGCTGGTCGTCGGACTGCACCGAGTCGTCGAACACCGCGCGCTGGGCCTTGGTCAGCTTCACGCCGGTGCCCACGCAGTCGGGGCACCAGCCGTGCTTGCTGTTGTACGAGAAGAGGCGCGGGTCCAGCTCGGCGTAGCTGGTGGCGCAGACCGGGCAGGCGCGCTTGGTGGAGAAGGCCTGCAGCGTGCCGATGCGCGCGGTGGGCGCGCCGTCGCGCATCGCCTCGGCCAGCCCGTCGAGGCCGCTCAGCACGTGCACCACGCCCTTGCCGTGCTGCAGCGCCAGCGACAGCGCCTCGCGCAGCTCGGCCTCGTGGGCGGGGCGCACGTCCAGGCTGCGCACCGGCAGCTCGATGGTGTGCTCCTTGAAGCGGTCGATGCGCGGGAAGCCGGTGGTGGGCAGGAACTCGCCGTCCACCCGCAGGTGGGTGAAGCCGCGCGGGCGCGCCCAGTCGGCCAGCTCGGTGTAGACGCCCTTCCTCGCCACCACCAGCGGCGCCAGCAGGCCGATGTGCTGGCCGCGGAAGCGCTTCATCAGCTGCGCGGCGATGCTGTCGGCGGTCTGCGGCTCCACCGCCGCGCCGTCGAAGACGCAGTGCTGGATGCCGAGCTTGACGTAGAGCAGCCGCAGGAAGTGCCACACCTCGGTGGTGGTGCCCACGGTGCTCTTGCGCCCGCCGCGCGACAGGCGCTGCTCGATCGCCACCGTCGGCGGGATGCCGTAGACCGCGTCCACCTCGGGCCGGCCGGCCGGCTGCACGATGCTGCGGGCGTAGGCGTTGAGCGACTCCAGGTAGCGCCGCTGGCCCTCGTTGAACAGGATGTCGAAGGCGAGCGTGGACTTGCCCGAGCCGCTGACCCCGGTCACCACGTTGAACTTGCCGCGCGGGATGTCGACCGAGATGTTCTTCAGGTTGTGCTCGCGGGCGTGCACGATCTGGATCGCGCCGGCGCCCTCCGCCTCGCGCAGGCGCTTGCGGCGCGCGGCGACCAGCGTCTGCAGCGGCACGCCCTCCTCCACCCGGCCGACCGGGCCGAGCGCGAGTTCGTAGTCGCGCAGCGCGGCGGCGGTGTGCGAGGTGCCGCTGCGGCGCACCTCCTCCGGCGTGCCGACATCGGTCAGCGTGCCGCCGCCGTCGCCGCCCTCGGGGCCGAGGTCGATCAGCCAGTCGCTGGCGCGGATCACGTCGAGGTTGTGCTCGATGACGACCAGCGAATGGCCGGCGTCGAGCAGCTTGCGCATCGCGCGCATCAGCTTGGCGATGTCGTCGAAGTGCAGCCCGGTGGTCGGCTCGTCGAACAGGAACAGCGTGCCCTTGCGCGCCAGCGGCTGGCGGCTGGAGGAGCCGCCCTTGGCCGCCTCGGCCAGGAAGCCGGCGAGCTTGAGCCGCTGGGCCTCGCCGCCCGAGAGCGTGGGCACCGGCTGGCCGAGCTTCACGTAGTCCAGGCCCACGTCCACGATCGGCTGCAGCACCCGCAGCACCTCGCGGTCGCTCGCGAAGAGCGCGGCCGCCTCGCTGACGGTGCATTCCAGCACGTCGGAGACGTTGAGCAGCCGGCCGCCGCGCTCCACCGTCACCTCCAGGATCTCGTCGCGGTAGCGCTTGCCGTCGCAGTCCGGGCAGCGCAGGTAGACGTCCGAGAGGAACTGCATCTCCACATGCTCGAAGCCCGAGCCGCCGCAGGTCGGGCAACGGCCGTCGCCGGAGTTGAAGCTGAACTTCGACGCGGTGTAGCCGCGCTCGCGGGCCAGCGGCGCGGTGGCGAAGATCTCGCGCACCGCGTCCCAGGCGCCGACGTAGCTCGCCGGGTTGGAGCGCGCCGTCTTGCCGATGGGCGACTGGTCCACCGACACCACGTCCGAGAGGAAGTCGGCGCCCAGCAGCCGGTCGTGCGCCCCGGGCGTCTCGGTGGCCTTGCCCAGGTGGCGCATCAGCGCCGGCGCCAGGATGTCCTGCACCAGCGTGGACTTGCCCGAGCCGCTGACGCCGGTGATGCAGACCATGCGCTGCAGCGGGATGTCGACCGTCAGGTCCTTGAGGTTGTGCTCCCGCGCGCCCTCCAGGACCAGGCGCGGCGTGCCCTCGGTGACCATGCGCTTGAAGCCCATGCCGATCTGCTTGCGGCCGCCCAGGTAGGCGCCGGTGAGCGTGTCGGCCCGGCGCAGTTCGTCCACCGTGCCGTCGAAGACGATGTCGCCGCCCTTGGCGCCCGGGCCGGGGCCCATGTCGATGACGCGGTCGGCGGCGATCATCACCGCCGGGTCGTGCTCCACCACCACCAGCGTGTTGCCCGCGTCGCGCAGCCGGTGCATCGCCTGGGTGATGCGGTGCATGTCGCGCGGGTGCAGGCCGATGCTGGGCTCGTCGAGCACGAACAGCGTGTTGACCAGCGAGGTGCCGAGCGCGGTCGTCAGGTTGATGCGCTGCACCTCGCCGCCCGACAGGGTGCGGCTCTGCCGGTCGAGCGTGAGGTAGCCGATGCCCACGTCCACCAGGTATTTCAGGCGGTTGGTGATCTCCTCGAACAGCAGCTTGAGCGCCTGCGCGTCGCCGGCGGTCTGGGCCTGCCCCGACTCCTGCGCGTCCGCCGGGCCGGTGGCCCCGGGGTCGGCGGGCGTGCTCGACAGGCGGGCCGGCACCGCATCGGCCTCGGCCTGCGCGGCGGCGGGCACCGAGGCGTCGGCCGCGGCCTCGCCGACGGGGCGCATCGTCGGACGCGCCCCCTCCTCGCGGGCCGTCTGCGACACCGAGAGCCGGTCGAAGAAGCGCCGCAGCCGGTCGATCGGCAGCAGCATCAGGTCGTGCAGGCACAGGCCCGGCAGGGCTTCGAGCCGTTCGCGGCTCCAGTCGGCGCCGTGCGGCAGGAAGCGCTTCCCGGGCGCCAGCGCCTCGTCCGCGTCCTCCTTCGTGCCCAGGCGCCAGAGCAGGCTGTCGAGCTTGAGGCGCGCGCCGCGGCAGGCCGGGCACGGGGTGTAGCTGCGGTACTTGGACAGCAGCACCCGGATGTGCATCTTGTAGGCCTTGCTCTCCAGGTACTCGAAGAAGCGCTTGATGCCGAACCAGTGCTGGTTCCACTTGCCCTTCCAGTGCGGCGAGCCGTCGATCACCCAGGCCTGCTGCGCCGGCGTGAGCTGGCTCCAGGGCGTGTCGCGCGGGATGCCCTCGGCCTCGGCGTGGCGCATCAGGTCGTCCTGGGCCTCCTTCCAGGCGGGCGTCTGCATCACCTTGATGGCGCCGCCGCGCAGCGTCATCCGCCCGTCCGGGATCACCAGGCCGTAGTCCACCCCGATCACCCGGCCGAAGCCCTTGCAGGTCTCGCAGGCGCCGGCGGCGGAATTGAAGCTGAACATCGACGGGATCGGCTCGGCGTAGCGGAGGTCGCTCTCGGGGCAGTGCAGGCCGGTGGAGAACTTCCACACCTCGGGCACGGCGTCCTCCGCCGCGCCGTCGGCGATGCAGTAGACGTTGAGCCGGCCGGCGCGCTTCAGGGCCACCTCGATGGCCTCGACGGCGCGCGCCTTCTCGGTCGAGCCGATGCGGAAGCGGTCGGCCACCACGTCGAGCACCTTGCGCGGGCCGGTCGGCGAGGCCACCTCGCGCTCGGCCTGCACCCGGGTGAAGCCGCTGGCGGCCAGCCACTGCTGCACCTCTTCCGACGTGGTGCTGGCCGGCAGTTCGACCGGGAAGGTGACGATCAGGCGCGGCTCCTTGCCGCCTTCGGGCACGGCGGCGGCGGCGCGGTCGCGCATCTCGGCGTAGACCGTCTCGGGCGTGTCGTGGCGCACCGGGCGCGCGGTCACGCGGTCGAAGAGCTGGGCGCCGCGCGCGAACAGCAGCTTCAGGTGGTCGTTCAGCTCGGTCATCGTGCCGACCGTCGAGCGCGAGGAGCGCACCGGGTTGGTCTGGTCGATGGCGATGGCCGGCGGCACGCCCTCGACCCGGTCCACCGCCGGCTTGTCCATCCGGTCGAGGAACTGCCGGGCGTAGGCCGAGAAGGTCTCGACGTAGCGGCGCTGGCCTTCGGCGTAGAGGGTGTCGAACACCAGGCTGGACTTGCCGGAGCCGCTGGGGCCGGTCACCACCGTGAGTTCCCCGGTGCGCAAATCCAGGTCGAGGTTCTTGAGGTTGTGCTGGCGTGCGCCTCGGATGCGGATGGTGCCTTCAGTCATAGCGCCTGCAGTTGGGGTTGGATCGGGGAAAAACCACCCAGTCTAGGAAGGCGGTGTACTTGTCCTGTGACACCTTGTGCCGTCGCGCGGGGACGGCGCGCGCCCGGGAGTCGCGGCGGTAACAGGCCGCCGGCCCGATCGCTCATATAAAGGAGGTACCGCCGGCAACCCGCCGCGCGGCCGCGGACCCAGAACCCTTCCCAGGAGACATTCCCATGAAACGCTGGTGGACCTTCCTCGTCCCGCTCTTGCTGTCCGCGGCCCTGGCCGGCTGCGCCGCGCCCGCGAACCGCGGCACCGACGCCGCGAGCGCCGGACCGCTGACCCTGGAACGCCAGGGCAGCTTCTTCGTCGGCGGGCGCACCGTGCAGTCCGACAACCTCTCGCTGCTGCCGGCCTACGCCCCGGGGGGCCGCATCGCGGTGGACCAGATGTACGTGCGCTACCAGGTGCCGGCGGCCGCCGCCCGTCCGCCGGTGGTCCTCATCCACGGCTGCTGCCTGACCGGCAAAACCTGGGAGACCACGCCCGACGGCCGCATGGGCTGGGACGAACTCTTCGTGCGGCGCGGCTTCCCGACCTACGTGATCGACCAGGCCTCGCGCGGGCGCTCGGCCGCCGACCCCTCGGGCATCGTGCAGGTCAAGGGCGGCCGCGCCGGCCCCGAGGCGCTGCCGCAGGTGTTCGGCGCCTCGCAGGAAGGCGCCTGGGCCATCTTCCGCTTCGGCGCGAAGTATCCCGAGGTGTTCCCGGGCATGCAGTTCCCGCTGGAGGCGCAGGACGAGTTCTGGAAGCAGATGGTGCCCGACTGGCTCAACGCCCTGCCCACGCCCAACCCGACGGTGCCCGCGCTGTCGCAACTGGCGCGCAGGCTCGACGGCGCGGTGCTGGTCAGCCATTCGCAATCGGGCATCTACCCCTTCCAGACGGCGATGCTCGACCGGCGGGGCATCCGCGGCATCGTGGCGATCGAGCCCGGCGCCTGCCCCGCCGCCACCTCCGACATGGCGCCCTACGCCGGCCTGCCGATCCTGGTGCTGTGGGGCGACTACGTGGACCAGTCGCCGCGCTGGGCGCCGCGCCTGAAGGCCTGCCGGGAGTTCGTCGAGGCGGCCAACAGGGCCGGGGCGCGCGCCGAGTCGGTGCTGCTGGCCGACGTCGGCCTGCCCGGCGCCTCGCACATGCTGATGCAGGACCGGCACAGCCTGCGCATCGGCCGGTGGCTCGCGGACTGGATCGACGCCCGCGTGCCGCGCTGAGGCGCCCCGGTCAGCGCTCGGCGGGGTACATGTAGTCGCGCCGGAACGGATAGTCCGACTGCGCCCCGCGCAGGGCGCCGGTTTCGGGCGCGCCGTCCGGCCGGGTGGCGAGGATCTGGTGCAGCGCGATCCAGCCCTGCTCGAAGCTGGCCGCGCTGCCCGCGAGGTACAGGCGGTAGGCGCGCAGCACCCGGTCGGCCTTCCGGGCGCCGCCGGCCGCGGACAGCACCGCGTGGGCCGCGTCGAGCCGCGCCTCCAGCGCGTCGGACCAGTCCCAGAGCGTGCGCGCGTAGTGCGGCCGCAGGTTCTCGACATCGACCATCTCCAGCCCCGCGCCGGCCAGGTCGTGCAGCACCCGGCTGACGTGCAGCAGCTCGCCGCCGGGGAAGATGTACTTCTCGATGAAATCGCCCATGCCCGCGCCGAGCTGGGGGTTGTCGCGCCCGCCGGCGGTGATGCCGTGGTTGAGCGCCATGCCGCCCGGCCGCAGCAGCCCCGCCACCGTCGCGAAGTACTGCGGCATCCGGGCGCGGCCCACGTGCTCGAACATGCCGACCGAGGCGATCTTGTCGAAGGGCCGGCGCACGTCCAGGTCGCGGTAGTCGCGCAGTTCCATCCGCACCCGGCCGCCCAGGCCCTTCGCCTCGATCAGCCGCTGCACGTGCGCATGCTGGTTGCGCGACAGGGTGATGCCGGTGGCATCCACGCCGTAGTGCTCGGCCGCCCACAGCAGCAGCCCCCCCCAGCCGGCGCCGATGTCGAGGAAGCGCTCGCCGGGCCGCAGGTCGAGCTTGCGGCAGAGGTGGTCGAGCTTGGCCTCCTGCGCCCGGGCGAGCGCCATGCCGTCCTCGCGGTAGTAGGCGCAGGAGTAGACGCGGCGCGGGTCGAGCCAGAGCGCGTAGAAATCGTCCGAGACGTCGTAGTGGAACTGGATCTGCGCCGCGTCGCGCGCGCGCGAATGGGCCGCGCGCGAGCGGGTCTCGCGCAGCAGCCGGGCCCACCAGCGGGTGTCGCTGTCGACCGGGTTGCCGGGCAGCAGGCCGACCACGACGGCGAAGAGGTCGCGCATGCGGCCCTCGATCTCGACGCGGCCCTCGACCACCGCCTCGCCCAGCGCGCCGATCTGGCCGGCGGCCAGCCGCGCGAGCGAGACGGCGTCGTGGAAGCGCAGGGTGATCGCGGCCTGCAGGGGGCCGATGGTCTCCCCGGCGGGCAGCACCAGGGCCACGGGAACCGGAAGCTGCTGCAGCCGGGATTCGATCTTGCGATGGAGCGACGAATGCATGACTAGTCATTCTTCTACGTCGCCCCGGGCCCGTCAATGCCCGGCGGCGGCCGCTCAATCCATGGCGTAGATGTCCACGTCCTGGGTCTCGCGCACGAACAGCATGCCGATCACGAAGGTGGCGCCGGCGATCACCACCGGATACCACAGGCCGCTGTACATGTTGCCCGACTGGGCCACGATGGCGAAGGAGGTGGTCGGCAGCAGGCCGCCGAACCAGCCGTTGCCGATGTGGTACGGCAGGCTCATCGAGGTGTAGCGGATGCGCGTCGGGAACATCTCCACCAGCATGGCGGCGATCGGGCCGTAGACCATGGTGACCAGCAGCACCAGGTAGGTGAGCAGCAGCACCGTCAGCGGCTTGTTCATCTTGGCCGGATCGGCCCGGGTGGGGTAGCCGTGGGCCCTGAGCTCGTCGCTGACCGCCTTCTTGAAGGCCGCGATCTCCCGGGCCGAGGCCTCGTCGAACCGGGCGTTGGCCACGTTGCCGACCGGCACCGGAATGACCTTCCCGCCGATCTTGACGGTGGCGACGGCGCCGGCGGCCGCGGCGGTGTTGTCGTAGCTCACCGAGTTCTGCGACAGGTAGCGCTTGGCGATGTCGCAGGAGCTGCGGAAGTCGATCTCGCGCGCCACCGGATTGCCCTGGAAGGAGCAGCCCGAGGGGTCGGCGGCGACGGTGACCTGCGAGGACGCCTGCGCCGCGGCCAGGTCCGGGTTGGCGACGCGGGTCAGCGCCTCGAACACCGGGAAGTAGGTCAGCACCGCGAGCAGGCAGCCGGCCATGATGATCGGCTTGCGGCCGATGCGGTCCGACAGCGTGCCGAAGACCACGAAGAACGGCGTGCCGATCAGCAGCGCCGCGGCGACCATCAGGTTGGCGGTGACCGCGTCCACCTTGAGCTGCTGCGTCAGGAAGAAGAGCGCGTAGAACTGGCCGGTGTACCAGACCACCGCCTGGCCGGCGGCCAGGCCGACCAGCGCGAGGATCACGATCCGGAGGTTCTTCCACCGGCCGAAGGACTCGGACAGCGGCGCCTCGGAGGTCTTGCCCTCGGCCTTCATCTTCCGGAAGGCGGGCGACTCCGACAGCGACAGCCGGATCCACACCGACACCGCCAGCAGCAGGATCGACACCATGAACGGGATGCGCCAGCCCCAGTCGCCGAAGGTCTCCTCGCCCATCAGGGTCCGGGTCCCGAGGATGACCAGCAGCGACAGGAACAGGCCCAGCGTGGCGGTGGTCTGGATCCAGGAGGTGTAGGCGCCGCGCCGGCCGTGCGGCGCGTGCTCGGCCACGTAGGTGGCGGCGCCGCCGTACTCGCCGCCGAGCGCCAGGCCCTGCAGCATGCGCAGCGCGATCAGGACGACCGGCGCGGCCACGCCGATGCTGGCGTAGCTCGGCAGGATGCCGACGATGAAGGTCGACAGGCCCATCAGCAGGATGGTCACCAGGAAGGTGTACTTGCGCCCGATCATGTCGCCGAGCCGGCCGAACACCAGCGCGCCGAAGGGCCGCACCAGGAAGCCCGCGGCGAAGGCCAGCAGCGCGAAGACGAAGGCGGCCGACGGGTCGAGCCCGCTGAAGAACTGCCGGGCGATGATCGCCGCGAGCGAGCCGTAGAGGTAGAAGTCGTACCACTCGAACACGGTGCCGAGCGACGAGGCGAAGATGACCTTGCGCTCTTCGCGGGACATGGGCCGGGCCCCGGCCCGCGGAGCGCCGGGCCGGGGGCCGGGGCGCGGCGGAGGACGGACGACGGACATGGTTCTGTCTCCCTGTGCGAGGGAATGCGAAGGAACGCGCCATCCATCGGACGGGACGGTCGCGGACCATTGTTCGGCCGGCGGCTGACATCTCTCTGACGCTTTCCCGCAGGGGCGTCCGCCGTTCGTCGCGTGCCGGCGGGGCGTAAGCGCTTGGTCAGCCGCGACTGGAGAATGAACCGTTCGGACCGCGGGACGCACCCGCGGCCGGTCGCTTCAAAAACACGCCTTCAAGGAGACAACGTGACCGACCCCATCGTGGAGAAAATCCAGCGCAATCCGCGCTACCTGGAGCTGCGCCGCAAGCGCAACCGCATCGGCATCGTCCTCACGGTGCTGATGCTGCTGGTGTACTACGGCTACATCGCGCTCATCGCCTTCGACAAGGCCTTCCTCGCCCGGCCCGTGGGCGCGGGCGTGACCACCTTCGGCATTCCGATCGGACTCGGCGTGATCGTCTTCACCGTGGTGATCACGGGCATCTACGTCCGCCGGGCCAACCGCGAGTTCGACACGCTGACCGAACAGATCCTGAAGGACGCCAAGTCATGAAGCCGCGCACCCTCCTCTCCACGCTGTCGGCCGCCGGCCTGCCGCTCGCGGTCGCCGCGCTGTCCTTCGCCGGCACGGTGCATGCCGCCGGCGGCGACGTCGGCCAGGCCGCCAAGCAGGCGACCAACTGGACGGCCATCGCGATGTTCGGCATCTTCGTGGTGGCCACGCTCTGGATCACCAAGTGGGCCGCCGCCAAGACCCGGTCGGCCTCGGACTTCTACACCGCCGGCGGCGGCATCACCGGTTTCCAGAACGGCCTGGCGATCGCGGGCGACTTCATGTCGGCCGCCTCGTTCCTGGGCATCTCGGCGGCGGTGATGGCCACCGGATACGACGGGCTGATCTACGCGATCGGCTTCCTGGTGGGCTGGCCGATCATCACCTTCCTGATGGCCGAGCGGCTGCGCAACCTGGGCAAGTTCACCTTCGCCGACGTCGCGGGCTACCGCTTCCGGCAGGCGCCGATCCGGGCCTTCGCCGCCTCCGGCACGCTGGTGGTCGTGGCCTTCTACCTGATCGCGCAGATGGTCGGCGCCGGCCAGCTCATCAAGCTGCTGTTCGGCCTGGACTACTGGGTGGCGGTGGTGATCGTCGGCGTGCTGATGATGGTCTACGTGCTCTTCGGCGGCATGACGGCCACCACCTGGGTGCAGATCATCAAGGCCTGCATGCTGCTGGCCGGGGTGACCTTCATGGCGATCATGGTGATGGCCCAGTTCGGCTTCAGCCCCGAGGCCCTGTTCGCCCGCGCGGTGGAGGTCAAGACCGCCATCGCCACGAACGCCGGCAAGTCGCCCGAGGAGGCGGCGCGCGCCGGCCTGTCGATCATGGGGCCGGGCGGCTTCGTGAAGGACCCGATCTCCGCCATCTCCTTCGGCATGGCGCTGATGTTCGGCACCGCCGGGCTGCCGCACATTCTGATGCGCTTCTTCACCGTGCCCGACGCCAAGGAGGCGCGCAAGTCGGTGCTGTGGGCCACCACCTGGATCGGCTACTTCTACGCGCTGATCTTCATCATCGGCTTCGGCGCGATCACCCTGGTGCTGACCAACCCGGAATACGCCGACGTCGCCAAGGGCGTGATCCACGGCGGCGCGGGCACGGCCAACATGGCGGCGGTGCTGGTGGCCAAGTCGGTCGGCGGCAACGTGTTCTACGGCTTCATCTCGGCGGTGGCCTTCGCCACCATCCTGGCGGTGGTGGCCGGCCTGACGCTCTCGGGCGCCTCGGCGGTGTCGCACGACCTCTACGCCACGGTGTTCAAGAAGGGCAACGCCGACAGCAAGTCCGAACTCAAGGTCTCGCGCATCACCACCTTCGCGCTGGGCGTGGTGGCGGTGCTGCTGGGCATCGCGTTCGAGCGGCAGAACGTGGCATTCATGGTGTCGCTGGCCTTCGCCATCGCCGCCTCGGCCAACTTCCCCGTCCTGTTCCTGGCCGTGCTGTGGAAGGACTGCACCACCCGCGGCGCGGTGATCGGCGGCTTCCTGGGGCTGCTGTCCTCGGTGGTGCTGACGGTGGTTTCGCCCTCGGTGTGGGAAGCCACGCTGGGCAACCCGCCCGGCTCGGCGCTCTTCCCGTACGCCTCGCCGGCGCTGTTCTCGATGACCATCGGCTTCGTCGGCATCTGGCTCTTCTCGATCACCGACCGCAGCGCCAACGCGGCCCGCGAGCGCGCCGCCTTCCCGGCGCAGCAGGTGCGGTCCGAGACCGGCCTGGGCGCATCGGGCGCGTCGGGGCACTGAGGCCCGGGGCGCCCCGGGCGCCCTTCCCCCTCCTCCGAACCGGGCCGCGCGCCCGGTTTTTTCTTATCCGGCGCGCTTGTTGAGCACAGCGCGCGCCACCCGCGACTGGGTGCCGCGGCCGAGGGCGGCGCTGATCCACGCGCCGGTGTCCACCAGCGCGTCGAGATCCACGCCGGTGTCGATGCCCATGCCGTGCAGCAGGTAGACCACGTCCTCGGTCGCGACGTTGCCGGTGGCGCCCTTGGCGTAGGGGCAGCCGCCCAGGCCGGCGACCGCCGCGTCGAACTGCCGCACGCCGAGCTGCAGCGCCGCCAGGGTGTTGGCCAGCGCCTGGCCGTAGGTGTCGTGGTAGTGGCCGGAGAGGTCGTCGACGGCGTAGTGCCGCAGCGCGGCCTCCAGCGCGCGCTGCGTCCTGCGCGGCGTGCCGACGCCGATGGTGTCGGCCACGCCCAGGTGCTGCACGCCGATCTCCTTCATCAGCCGGGCCACCAGCTCCACCCGCTCCGGCGCCACCTCGCCCTCGTACGGGCATCCCACGCTGCAGGAGATCGCGCCCCGCACGTGGATGCCGGCTGCGCGGGCGGCGGCCACCACCGGCCGGAAGCGCTCGATGCTCTCGGCGATCGAGCAGTTGATGTTGCGCTGGCTGAAGGCCTCGCTCGCGGCGCCGAAGACGACGATCTCGTCGGGGCGCGCGGCCACGGCCGCCTCGTAGCCGCGCAGGTTGGGCGCGAGCACCGAGTAGCGCACGCCGGGCATGCGGTCGATGCCGGCCATGACCTCGGCGTTGTCGGCCATCTGCGGCACCCACTTCGGGCTGACGAAGCTGGTGACCTCGATCTCGCGCAGCCCGGCGGCCTGCAGGCGGTGCACCAGTTCGATCTTGACCGCGGCCGGAACCGGCTGCGATTCGTTCTGCAGGCCGTCGCGCGGCGCGACCTCGACGAGCTTGACGCGGGTGGGCAGCGGCATGGGGTGTCTCCTGGGTTGGGGTGGGGATCAGTGGGGGCGGCCCCGGCGCCGGCGGGGCTCCGCTCGTCCGAGCGCCGGGGTCAGTAGCCGCGCGCCGGATCGACCAGGCCGGCCACCGGCTCGCCGCGCTGCAGCGCGCGGAGCTTGCGGGCGATCTGCGCCACGCAGTCCGCGCGCAGCGACTGCGCCGAGATGTGCGGAGTGACCGTGATGCGCGGACGGACGCGCAGCGGATGGTCCGCCGGCAACGGTTCCTGGCGGAACACGTCGAGCGTCGCGCCGGCGATGTGGCCGTCGTCCACCAGCGCCAGCAGGTCGTCCTCCACCAGGTGCCCGCCCCGGGCGACGTTGACCAGGTAGGCGCCGCGCGGCAGCCGCGACAGCGTCTCGCGGCGCAGGATGTCGCGGGTGTCGGGCGTCAGCGGCAGCAGGCACACCAGCAGCCGGGTGCCGGCCAGGAAATCGTCCAGCCCGCCGTCGCCCGCGAAGCAGTCGATGCCGTCGAGCGCCTTGGGCGTGCGGCTCCAGCCGCGCACCGGGAAGTCGAACTGCCGCAGCGCCCGCGCCACCCGCTGCCCCAGCACGCCCAGCCCGAGGATGCCGATGGTGAAGGCGGCGCGGTCGCGCGGCTCGCGGGGCTGCCACCGGCCGGCGGCGGCGTCGGCCGCGTAGCCGCCGAAGTCGCGGAAGTAGCCGATCGCCGCGTGGCAGACGTACTCGGCCATCTGCACCGCCATGCCGCCGTCGTCGATGCGCACCAGCGGCACGCCCGGCGGCAGCCGCAGCCCGAGCAGCGCGTCCACGCCGGCGCCGATGTTGAAGATCGACCGCAGCCGGGGCTGCGCGTCGAAGAAGGCCTGCGGTGGCGCCCACACCACCGCGTGGTCGGCCGGCGCGTCGCCGGGCGCCCAGGGCTCGACGCGCGCTTCGGGCAGGGCGGCGCGCAGGTCGGCCAGCCAGGGTTGCGGCGCGATGCCGGTGCAGCAGAAGGCGATGTTCATGGAAGGAGTCCGGTGCGGTACCGCATGGTGGAAGAGGGCAGGAAACCCGGTGGAGGCACGACGTTACCGGAGCAGCCGGTGCCGCCGCGCGGCCCGCGGGTCACGCCGCCAGCCGCAGCAGCTCCGCCCCCTCCGCCACTTGGTCGCCCGGGGCGTAGAGCAGGTCCGCGACCACGCCGTCGGCCGGCGCGGCGATGGTGTGCTCCATCTTCATCGCCTCCATCACCGCCAGCGGCTGGCCGCGGGTGACGGCATCGCCCGGGCGCACCGCGAAGGAAACGATCCGGCCCGGCATCGGCGCGGTCAGCCGGCCGCCCTCGGCCCGGGCGTCGCCCGCGTGGGCCAGCGGGTCGGTTGCTATTATTTGCGTAGCACCCTGCCTGCAGAAGACGTGGACTTCGCCGTGGTTCTCGTGGACATGCGCCGTGGCCCGCCGGTCGCCCAGGCGCAGGTCCAGGGCGCCGTCGGGCCGGAGGTCGCAGCCGAAGGGCTCGGCATCGCCTCCGGCGGTCGGCGCGCCGACGGCGAGCCACCGGCGGCCGTCCCGCCCCCGGGTCAGCAGCGCCTGCGCGGGTTCGCCCCGGAAGGCGAAATCGAAGCGCCGCGCCATCGCGCCGTGCGAGCGCCAGCCGTCGCGCCGGCTGAACGGATCGGCGGTCTCCAGCGCGGCCTCGGATCGCAGCTGATGGGCGACCGCGGCGGCGGCGGCCAGCGGCAGGCCGAGCGCCTCCTGGTCGAACAGCACGGCGCGCTCGCGCTCGATCAGCGCGGTGTCGAGCCGGGCCTCGGCGAAGGACGGGCTGGCGGCCACCCGGCGCAGGAACTGCACGTTGGTCGGCAGGCCGACGATGCGCACCTGCGCCAGCGCCGCGTCGAGCCGGGCCAGCGCCTCGCGCCGGTCGGCGCCGTGGACGATCAGCTTGGCGATCATCGAGTCGTAGAACGGCGTGATCGCGTCGCCCTCGCGCACCCCGTCGTCGATGCGCACCGCGCCGCGCGCGAAGGCGACGGCGTCCGGCTTGCGGTAGACGCGCAGCGTGCCGGTGGTGGGCAGGAAGCCGTTGTCCGGGTTCTCGGCGCAGATGCGGGCCTCGATCGCATGGCCGTGGATGCGCAGCTGGTCCTGGCGCAGCGGCAGCGGCTCGCCGGCGGCCACGCGCAGCTGCCACTCGACCAGGTCCAAGCCGGTGATCGCCTCGGTCACCGGGTGCTCGACCTGCAGCCGGGTGTTCATCTCCATGAAGAAGAAGTCCATCGCGGCGTCCGGGCCTTCGCCGCGCTGCTCGACGATGAATTCGACCGTGCCGGCGCCCACGTAGCCCACGGCCCGGGCGGCGGCGACGGCGGCCTCGCCCATGCGTTGGCGCAGCGCCCCGGTCATGCCGGGCGCGGGGGCCTCCTCCAGCACCTTCTGGTGGCGGCGCTGGACCGAGCAGTCGCGCTCGAACAGCCAGACGATGTCGCCGTGCGCGTCGCCGAAGACCTGGATCTCGATGTGGCGCGGGCGCTGGACGTACTTCTCGACCAGCACCGCGTCGTCGCCGAAGCTGTTCGCGGCCTCGCGCCGGCAGGCGGCGAGCGCGGCGTCGAAGTCCTCGGCGCGGTCCACCGCGCGCATGCCCTTGCCGCCGCCGCCGGCGCTGGCCTTGATCAGGACCGGGTAGCCGATGCGGTCGGCCTCGCGCCGCAGCAGGGCCGGGTCCTGGTCGGCGCCGTGGTAGCCGGGCACCAGCGGCACGCCGGCGCGCTCCATCAGCTGCTTGGACGCCGCCTTCAGGCCCATCGCCCGGATGGCCGCGGGCGGCGGCCCGATGAAGACCAGGCCGGCGTCGGCGCAGGCCCGGGCGAAGGCCTCGTTCTCGCTCAGGAAACCGTAGCCCGGGTGGACGGCCTGGGCGCCGGTGGCGCGCGCCGCGCCGAGGATGCGCTGCCACTGCAGGTAGCTGTCCTTCGGCGCGTCGCCGCCGAGGGCCACCGCCTCGTCGCAGGCCTGCACGTGCTTCGCCCGCGCGTCGGCGTCGGAATGGACGGCGACGGTGCGGATGCCCAGGCGGCGCGCGGTGGCGGCGACGCGGCAGGCGATTTCGCCGCGGTTGGCGATGAGGATCTTGTCGAACATGGCGCGCGTCTCCGGGGGTGGGGTCATGGCGTGTCGGCGAGCCAGTCGGGCCGGCGCTTCTGCAGGAAGGCCTGCACGCCCTCGCGCCCCTCCTCGCTGGCGCGGATGTCGGCGATCACCTCGACGGTGTGGCCGACCAGCGCCTCGTCCACCTCGCGGCCGGCCACCGCCAGCACCAGCTGCTTGCAGGCGCGCACCGCGTGCGGCCCGCCGGCGCACAGCGCGGCGGCGATCGCGTCGATCCGGGCGTCGAGCGCATCGGCGGCCTCGACCTCGTGCAGCAGCCCGATGCGCTGCGCCTCGGCCGCGTCGAAGCGCTCGGCGGTCAGGAACCAGCGGTGCGCCGCCCGCGCGCCCATGGCCCGGACGACGTACGGCGCGATGGTCGCCGGCACCAGGCCGAGCCGGACCTCGCTCAGGCAGAAGGTCGCCTCGCGCGCGCCCACGGCGATGTCGCAGGCCGCCACCAGGCCGACGCCGCCGGCGAAGGCGTCGCCCTGCACCCGGGCGATGGTCGGCACCGGGCATTCGTGGACGGTGCGCAGCATCGCGGCGAGCTGCCGGGCGTCGGCCAGGTTCTCGTCGCGCGCGTAGTCGGCCATGCCGCGCATCCAGTGCAGGTCCGCGCCCGCGCAGAAGGCCGGCCCCTCGGCCGCCAGCACGATGCAGCGGACGCCGTCGCGCAGCCCCAGGTCGTGGAAGGCCTGCGACAGTTCGGCGACGAGCCGGGTGTTGAAGGCGTTGCGCACCTCCGGGCGGCGCAGGGTGACGGTGGCGCGCGGGCCGTCGATGCGGATGGCGAGATGGTTCATGGCGAGGTTCTCCTGTTGCGCGGCATGGATCGGGAAAGGCTCCGGTTCGCGGCGCGGACTACATCCGGAACACGCCGAACCGCGTCTCCGCCACCGGCGCGTTGCGCGCCGCCGACAGGCCGAGCGCCAGTATCCGGCGGGTGTCGGCCGGGTCGATCACGCCGTCGTCCCAGAGCCGGGCGCTGGCGTAGTAGGGATGTCCCTGGTCCTCGTACTGCCGGCGGATCGGGGCCTTGAAGGCGTCCTCCTCCTCGGCGGACCACTGGCCGCCGCGGGCCTCGATGCCGTCGCGCCGGACGGTGGCGAGCACGCTGGCGGCCTGCTCGCCGCCCATGACGCCGATGCGCGCGTTGGGCCACATCCAGAGGAAACGCGGCCCGAAGGCCCGGCCGCACATGCCGTAGTTGCCGGCGCCGAAGCTGCCGCCGAGGATCACGGTGAACTTGGGCACCCGCGCGTTGGCCACCGCCATCACCATCTTGGCGCCGTGGCGGGCGATGCCCTCGTTCTCGACCTTGCGGCCGACCATGAAGCCGGTGATGTTCTGCAGGAAGACCAGCGGGATCCCGCGCTGGCAGCACAGCTCGACGAAGTGCGCGCCCTTGACCGCCGAGTCCGAGAACAGGATGCCGTTGTTGGCGACGATGCCCACCGGCATGCCCTCGATGGCCGCGAAGCCGCAGACCAGCGTCGGGCCGAAGCGGGCCTTGAACTCGTCGAATTCCGAGCCGTCGACGATGCGGGCGACGATCTCGCGCACGTCGAAGGGCTTGCGGGTGTCGGTGGGGATCACGCCGTAGAGCTCCTCCGCCGCGAAACGGGGCGGGCGCGGCGCGGACTCCGCGCCGGCCGGCGGCTTCTTGCGCTGCAGGTTCTTCACCGCGGCGCGGGCCAGCGCCAGCGCGTGCAGGTCGTTCTCGGCCAGGTGGTCGGCCACGCCCGAGAGCCGGGTGTGCACGTCGCCGCCGCCCAGGTCCTCGGCGCTGACCACCTCGCCGGTGGCGGCCTTCACCAGCGGCGGGCCGCCGAGGAAGATGGTGCCCTGGTCGCGCACGATGATGGATTCGTCGCTCATCGCCGGCACGTAGGCGCCGCCGGCGGTGCAGGAGCCCATCACCACCGCGATCTGGCCGATGCCCTGCGCGCTCATCTGCGCCTGGTTGTAGAAGATGCGGCCGAAGTGGTCCCGGTCCGGGAAGACCTCGTCCTGGCTCGGCAGGTGGGCGCCGCCCGAGTCGACCAGGTAGACGCAGGGCAGCCGGTTCTGCTCGGCGATCTCCTGGGCGCGCAGGTGCTTCTTGACCGTCATCGGGAAGTAGGTGCCGCCCTTCACCGTGGCGTCGTTGCAGACCACCATGCAGTCGGTGCCGGCGATGCGGCCGATGCCCGCGATCAGGCCGGCGCCGGGCGCCGCGCCGCCGTACATGCCGAGCGCGGCGAGCGGCGCGATCTCCAGGAAGGGCGTGCCGGGATCGAGCAGCCGCTCCACCCGCTCGCGCGGCAGCAGCTTGCCGCGCGCGGCGTGCCGCTCCCGCGCCGCGGCGCCGCCGCCTTCGGCGACCTCGGCCGCCTTGGCGTGCAGGTCCTCCACCAGCGCGCGCATCGCGGCGGCGTGGGCCTGGAAGTCGGCGGAGCGGGGCTGGAGGCGGGAATCGAGGACGGTCATGGCGCGGCGTTCGTGGGGCGTTCGGGAGGATGGGGTCGGGGGGCCCGGGAGGCGCCGCGCAGCTCGTCCCGCATCTGCTCGCGCATGCGGAATTTCTGGATCTTGCCGGTCACGGTCATCGGGAAGCCCTCCACGAAGCGGATGTGGCGCGGGATCTTGTAGTGCGCGATCTGCCCGCGGCAGAAGTCGCGCACCGCGTCCTCGGTGAGCCCGCTGCCGGGGCGCGGCACGATCCAGGCGCAGAGTTCCTCGCCGTATTTCGCGTCGGGCACGCCGATGACCTGCACGTCCTGCACGCCGGGATGGCGGTAGAGGAATTCCTCGATCTCGCGCGGGTAGACGTTCTCGCCGCCCCGGATCACCATGTCCTTGATGCGGCCGACGATGGCGACGTAGCCTTCGTCGTCCATGGTGGCGAGGTCGCCGGTGTGCATCCAGCCCTCGGCGTCGACGGCCTCGCGGGTGCGTTCCGGATCGCCCCAGTAGCCGTGCATCACCGAGTAGCCCCGGGTGTGCAGCTCGCCGGGCCGGCCGCGCGGCACCGGCGCGCCGGTGGCCGGGTCGGCGATGCGCACCTCCAGGTGCGGCAGCACGGTGCCCACGGTGGCGACGCGCTTGTCCAGCGGCGTGTCGGTGTGGCTCTGGCAGCTGACCGGGCTGGTCTCGGTCATGCCGTAGGCGATGGTGATCTCCGAGAGGTGCATGCGCTCGACCACCCGCTTCATCACCTCGATCGGGCACGGCGAGCCGGCCATGATGCCGGTGCGCAGGCTCGACAGGTCGAACTCGCCGAAGCGCGGATGGTCCAGCTCGGCGATGAACATGGTCGGCACGCCGTGCAGCCCGGTGCAGCGCTCGGCCTGCACCGCCTGCAGCACCGCCAGCGGATCGAAGCCGTCGCCGGGGTAGACGATGCAGCTGCCGTGCGTCAGGCACGCCAGGTTGCCCAGCACCATGCCGAAGCAGTGGTAGAGCGGCACCGGGATGCACAGCCGGTCCTCGGGGCCGAGCCGCATGCATTCGCCGATGAAGAAGCCGTTGTTGAGGATGTTGCGGTGGGTCAGCGTCGCGCCCTTGGGCTGGCCGGTGGTGCCGCTGGTGAACTGGATGTTGACCGGGTCGCCGGGCGCGAGTCCGGCGGCGACGGCGTCGAGTCGCGGGTCGTCCGCGTCGCCGCGCGCCAGCAGGTCCGAGAAGCGCAGCATGCCCGGCTCCTGCGGCCGATCGGCCGCGGCGGGCAGCAGCGCGCCGCCGGTGGCCGCGTCGCGCAGCGCCTCGGCCCCGTCGAGCCAGGCCACGGTGCGCAGCGCCGGCAGCCGCGCCGCGCGCAGCATGCCGGGGGCGCAGTCCCCCAGCTCGGGCGCGAGTTCGCGCAGCATGCCCAGGTAGTCGCTCGACTTGAAGCGCGGCATCGCCACGAGCGCGGTGCAGCCGACCTTGTTCAGCGCGTACTCCAGCTCGGCGGTGCGGTAGGCCGGGTTGATGTTGACCAGCACGATGCCGGCCTGCGCGGTCGCGAGCTGCAGCAGCAGCCATTCGGCGCCGTTGTGCGACCAGATGCCGACCCGCTCGCCCGGCGCGATCCCGTGGCGCAGCAGCGCGCTGGCCAGCCGGCGGGCGGCGGCGTGCAGCTCGGCGTAGCTCCACCGCACGCCCTGGTGCACGCTGACCAGCGCGTCGGCCGCCGGCTGGCGCGCGGCCATGGCGGCGAAGTGGGCGCCGATGGTCCGTTCGATGAGGGGGACGTCGGTCGGTCCCCGGGCGAGGCTGTCGGTGGGCATGGTGCGCGTGTCTCCTGTCGGGGCGCCTCTGCGGGCGGATCGGGGGCGTTCAGGCGGTCTCGGCGAACAGCTCGCGGCCGATCAGCATGCGCCGGATCTCGCTGGTGCCGGCGCCGATCTCGTAGAGCTTGGCGTCGCGCCAGAGCCGCTCGACCGGGAATTCCTTGGTGTAGCCGACGCCGCCCAGCGCCTGGATCGCCTCGCCGGCCATCCAGGTCGCCTTCTCGGCCGCATAGAGGATCGCGCCGGCCGCGTCCTTGCGCAGCGTGCGGTGGTGGCCGCCCCGGTCGCAGGCCTGGCCCACCGCGTAGACATAGGCGCGGCTCGCCTGCCAGGTGGTGTAGAGGTCGGCCGCCTTGCCCTGCATCAGCTGGAACTCGCCGATCGCCTGGCCGAACTGCCTGCGCTGGTGCAGGTAGGGCACCACCGCGTCCATGCAGGCGGCCATGATGCCCAGCGGCCCGCCCGAGAGCACCGCGCGCTCGTAGTCCAGCCCGGACATCAGCACCCGCACCCCGCCGCCGACCTCGCCCAGCACGTTCTCGGCCGGCACCTCGCAGTCCTGGAAGAACACCGGCCAGGTGTTGGAGCCGCGCATGCCCAGCTTGTCGAGCTTCTGCCCGAAGGACAGGCCCGGCGTGCCCTTCTCGACGATGAAGGCGGTGATGCCCTTCGCTCCGGCGGCCGGGTCGGTCTTGGCGTAGACGATCATCGTGTCGGCGTCGCCGCCGTTGGTGATCCACATCTTGGCGCCGTCGAGCCGGTACCGGTCGCCCTGCGGCCGCGCACGCAGCTGCATGCCCACCACGTCCGAGCCGGCGCCCGGCTCGCTCATCGCCAGCGCGCCGACCTGCGCGCCGCTGACCAGGCCCGGCAGGTACCTGCGCTTCTGGGCCTCGGTGCCGTTGCGGTGCAGTTGGTTGACGCACAGGTTGGAGTGCGCGCCGTAGGACAGCCCCACCGAGGCCGAGGCGCGCGAGACCTCCTCCATCGCCACCATGTGCGCCAGGTAGCCCAGGCCGGTGCCGCCGTATTCCTCCGACACGGTCAGCCCGTGCAGGCCCAGGTCGCCGAGCTTGCGCCACAGGTCGGCCGGGAACAGGTTGTCGCGGTCCACCTCCGCGGCGCGCGGCGCGATCTCCTTCGCGGCGAAGGACTGCACCGTGTCGCGCAGCTGGGCGATGTCCTCGCCGAGGTCGAAGGCCAGGCCGATGTCGGGCATGCTGTCGTCTCCTTGTTCTCGTCGCGCGCCGCCGGTGCGGCCCGCCCGTGCTCCGCAGCGTACTCCCGGGCGGCCCGCGCCGGGTGCCGCAGTGGTTGCAAATCGTGCCAAGGCGCCCCGGCCGCCTCCTAGAATGGGCCGCCTCCGCTCCGACCGACCATGCTCAGCCTCCACGCCGACACCTCGCACGTCATCCAGCTCGCCGTCGGGCCCGCCTTCATGCTGGCGGCCATCGGCGGCACGCTCACCGTCCTGACGAACCGCCTGGCGCGGGTCAACGACCGCACCATCAAGCGCCGGGACGAGCGCGCCGCCGCCGACGCCGCCGGGCAGGCGGACATCGACGCCGAGCTGCGCACCCTGCGCCGCCGCGCCGAGATCATCAACGCCGCCGTCGGCTGCAGCGCCGCCTGCGCCGTCGTGGTCTGCCTGCTGATCGGCCTGCTCTTCCTGACCAACGAGCTGGGCATCGCCTTCGACCGGCCGGTGGCGGTGCTCTTCATGGCGGCGATGCTCGCGCTGATCGCCACCTACGGGCTGCTGCTGGTGGAGATCTTCGTCGCGCAGCGCAGCCTCCACCCGAGCTGAGCCCCCCTCCGGCACCTGCGCATGACCGCCGCGAACGCCCCGCATGCCGCGGCCACCCCGGTCGCCTTCGTGCACGCCATCCTGGCCGGCTACCGCCGCTACGGCGTGGCGCCGGACGCGGCGCTGCGCCACGCGCGGATCGCGCCCGCGCTGCTGGACGACCCGGACGGCCGGATCACCGCGGCGCAGATGGAGGCGCTCTCGGGCTTCGCGATGCAGCAGCTCGACGACGAGGCGCTGGGCTGGTTCGGGCGCCGGCTGCCCTGGGGCAGCTACGGCATGCTGTGCCGGGCCTCGAACGGCTCGCCCGCGCTGGGCCTGGCGCTGCGGCGCTGGTGCCGCCACCACCGGCTGCTGACCGGGGACGTGCTGCTGTCGCTGGAGGTGGACGGCGGCCTGGCGACGCTCGCGGCGCGGGAGGCGCGGCCGCTGGCGCCCGCCGTGCGGGAGTTCGCCCTGGTGTCGGTGCTGCGCTTCGTGCTGGGCTACGCCTGCTGGGCGATCGATTCGCGGATCGCGCTGGCGTCGGCGGGCTTCCCGTACCCGGCCCCGGCGCATGCCGAGGTGTACGCGGTGCTGTTCGAGACCGCCTCGGGCGTCGCCTTCGGCGCGGACCGCGCCCGGTTCTCCTTCGACGCCCGCTACCTCGCGATGCCGCTGCTGCGCGACGAGGCGGCGCTGCGCGCCATGCTCCAGCGGGCGCTGCCGCTGACCGTGCGCCCCTACCGCCGCGACCGGCTGGCGGCGGCGCGGGCGCGCGAGCTGCTGCGGGCGCATCCGGCCGACGCGCGCAACGCCGAAGAGCTGGCCGCCCTGCTCCACGTCTCGCGCCGCACGCTCTACCGGCAGCTGCGCGAATCCGGCACCACGCCGCGGGCGCTCAAGGACCAGGTGCGGCGCGAGCAGGCCGAGGCGCTGCTGCGCCGCACCGCGCGGCCCGTCAAGCAGGTGGCGGCGGCGGTGGGCTTCGGCAACGAGAAGAGCTTCTCCCGCGCCTTCAAGGACTGGACCGGCAGTTCCCCCGCCGCCTGGCGCCGTCAGGCGGCGGCGACGGGCCCCGGCGCCCCCGGGCTTCCGGACGGACCGTCCGACGAGCGAGAATCGGGTGCCGTACCCCCGGGTAAACACTGAGCCGGTTCGTCTCCGGCCCGCCACCGCCATGCACCACCCGATCCTGCCGTCCCCGCACCCCCAGCGCATCGCGCTGCACAACGAGATCCATGCGCGGCCGCCCGAGGCGATGAGCGCGCCGCTGGCGATCTCGCATGTGGTCATGGCCTGCGAGGCGGACGACCGCGACGCCAGCCGCGCGCACCTGGCGGCGCTGCTGCGCGACCACCACCTGGCGCCGCCCGACGAGCAGTGCGTGCACCTGCGCGCCGACCTGGGCCGCTTCCGGCTGCGCTGGGAGCTGCACACCGAATTCGCCACCTGGACCTTCACCCACCCGCTGCGGCCCGCCGACGCGCGCGACGGCGCGGCGGCGGAGACGGTGGACGCGGCCGACACCGCCTTCTCCGTCGTGCCCGAGGACTGGGTGGCCCGGCTCCCGGGCCGCACGCTCGCGGCGATGCACCTGTGGGTCCTGCCGCAGGTCCGCGCCGCCGACACCCCGGACAGCGGCCCGACCGTGCCGGAGTGCGCGCGCCGGCTGCTGGACGAGGAACGGCTGGTGGCCTCCGGCGTCGGCAACGGACAGGGCCGCATCTACAGCGACTTCGACATCCACGCGGACGGCTTCTCGCGCATGCTGCTGCTGGTCGAGGGCTTCAGCGCGCGGCGCCTGGGCCGGCTGGTGCAGCGCCTGCTGGAGATCGAGACCTACCGCATGGCCGCGCTGCTGGCGCTGCCGGCGGCGCGCGAAGGCTCGCTGATGCTGGGCAGCGCGGAGCGCGAACTGGCCGCGCTCTCGGGCGCCATCCGCAGCGCCGAACGGCACGACGAGCCGGCATTGCTCGACCGGCTGACCCGCCTGGCCGGCCAGGTCGAGAGCCATTACGCGTCGACCCATGCCCGCTTCTCGGCCAGCGCGGCGTACTTCGAGCTGCTGGACAAGCGGCTGACCGACATCGGGGAGACGCGCCTGCCGGGCCTACAGCCGGTCGGCCAGTTCCTGGAGCGCCGGATATCGCCGGCGCGCAGCACCTGCGCCTGGACGGTGCGCCGGCAGGACGCGCTGTCGCAGCGGGTGTCGCGGGTGAGCAACCTGCTGCGCACCCGGGTGGAGATCGAGCAGCAGCAGAACAGCCAGGCGCTGCTCGGCACGATGAACCACCGGCAGGACGTGCAGATCAAGCTGCAGTCCACGGTCGAGGGCCTGTCGGTGGCGGCCATCACCTACTACATCGTCGGCCTGATCGGCTACCTCGCCAAGGGCGCGCAGAAGGCCGGCTCGCCCTTCACGCCCGAGTTGCTCACCGCGGCGGCGATCCCGCTGGTGGCGTTGGCGGTCTGGCTGTCGCTGCGGCGCATCCACCGCCGCCTGGCGCACGGCGACGACCACTGACCGCCGGCCCTTCACCTCAGCCCTGATCCTGGCTGTCCGTCATGCTGCCGAGCCGCACCGCGTGGTTGATGATCGCCATATGCGTGAAGGCCTGCGGCAGGTTGCCGCGCTGCTCGCCGGTGGCGGCGTCGATCTCTTCGGCGAACAGGCCGAGGTCGTTGCCGCGCGCCAGCAGCCGGTCGAAGGCGGCGGTGGCCTCTTCTACTTTCCCGGCCAGCGCCAGGCAGCCGACGCGCCAGAAGGCGCAGGCGGTGAAGGTGGCCTCCTCGCCTTCCAGGCCGTCGTCGGTGCGGTAGCGGTAGACCAGGTCGCCGTCGCCGAGTTCGCGCTCCACCGCGTCCAGCGTGGACAGGGTGCGCGGGTCCGCCGGGTCGAGCGCGTCGAACAGCACGGTGCGCAGCACCGCCGCGTCCAGCACGTCGGAGCCGTAGGCCTGCATGTAGGCGCCGCGCTCGGCGTTCCAGGTGCGCCCGGTGTACTCCTCGCGCAGCGAATCGGCCTCGGCGCGCCAGCGCGCGGCGTCCTCCGGCGCGATGCCGTCGATGCGGTCGGCGATCCGCGCGGCCCGGTCCAGCGCCACCCACAGCAGCGCCTTGGTGTGCTGCATCTGCTGCCGGCCGGTGCGCATCTCCCAGATGCCGTGGTCGGGATCGTCGCGGTGGCGCATCGCGCGCTCGGCCAGCGCGGTCACCACGCCGGGAACGTCGTCGCAGACGCCCGGCGGCGGGGCGTAGTCCACCTTGTCCAAGTAGCAGTGCAGCGCCACCAGCAGCTCGCCGTAGATATCGTGCTGCTGCTGGTCGCTGGCGGCATTGCCGATGCGCACTGGGCCGACGCCGTTCCAGCCCGGCAGGTGGGCCAGGGTCTCCTCGTCGGGGATCTCGCCATGGATCGCATGGAGCAGGCGCAGGTCGTGCCCGATGCCTTCGTGCTCCTGGGCGCGCTGCAGGAAGCGCAGGTACTCCGCCGACTCGCGCGACAGGCCGAGGTTGCAGAACGCGGTGACGGTGAAGCTCGCGTCGCGCACCCAGCTGTAGCGGTAGTCGTAGTTGCGGTTGCCCGGCACCGCTTCGGGCAGGCTGGTGGTGGCGGCGGCGACGATGGCGCCGGTGGGCGAATGGGTCAGCAGCTTGAGCACCAGCGCGCTGCGCACCACCTCCGCGCGCCAGCGGCCGGTGTAGCGGATGCCCTGGCTCCAGTCGTGCCAGTAGGCCCCGGTGCGCTCCAGGCTGCGCCGCGCTTCGGCCAGGGAACCGATGTCGGGCGGCTCGCTGTCGCCATCGTGCGTCAGCGCCACGAAGAGCGCCTCGCCCTCGCGCAGATGGAACGGTACGCAGGCGGTGTCGCCGACGGCCTCGACCGGCTCCGAGCTGGCGATGCGCAGCACCAGGCCGGCGTCGGTCCGGAAATGCCAGCCGTCGGGGCCGCCGCCCGCGCCGCCGCGCGTCAGCCGCGCCGCCGCCCGGCCGTAGTCGGGCGTGGGCCGGATGCGGATGCGGCCCCGCACCTCGCCCTCGCCGCAGGACAGGATGCGCACGATGCGGCTGTGCGCCTCGCCGTCCGGGCCCGCGTCCTGCGTGGTCGCGGGCGGGTGCACCGGCATGAAGTCGTGCAGCGCCGCCCGGCCCGACGGGCTGCGGAAGCGCGTCTCCAGGATGTTGCTCTCGTCTACGTAGTTGCGCCCGTCGGGCGTGCCGTTGTCGATGTCGACGGTGAAGGCGCCGCCGTGGGCGTCGTCGAGCAGCCGCGTGAAGACGGCCGGGCAGTCGTGGTGCGGCCAGCACAGCCAGTCGATGGAGCCGTGGGAGGCGACGAGCGCGGTGCTGTGGGTGTCGCCGATGATGGCGTAGTCGGCGATCGGACGGGACATCGGTCGCGCCCGCTCAGGCCTGCCGGGGCATCGGCCCGCGGGTGGCGTCGAGGCCGTCCACGCGGGGCAGCATCACCGGCCGGCCGGTGGCGGCGGACCGGTAGATGGCGTCCATCACCACATGGTCCTGCACGCCTTCCTCGCCTGGCGTGCGGGGCCGCTGGTTCTTCCGCACGCATTCGGCGAAGTGGTCGATCTCGGCGGCGAACTGGTTCGTCGCTTTCAGCACCACCTCTTCCTGCACGGTGTCGCTTCTCGCGCGGCGGCCGACCACCAGCCGCTGGCCGGTGTAGGCATAGGCGTTGGGCATGTCCACCGTGGCCTGCGCGAACAGCAGGCGCTGGTGCTTGTCCTCGCGGGCGCCGTAGCTGGTGAAGCTGTTGGCGATGAAACCCGAGGGGAAGCGCAGGGTGAAGGACACGGTCTCCTCGACCTCGGCGAAGCGCGGATCGCCCGGCGGGCTGACCACGGTGGCGAAGACCTCGACCGGTTCCTCGCCGGTCAGGAAGCGCGCCGCGTTCAGGCAGTACAGCCCGATGTCCGGCAACGCCCCGCCGCCGGACAGCGCGCGCTTGTGTCGCCACTGGCGGGTGGCGTCCGGCGCGGTGGTCTGCACATTGACCGCGCTCATGCCCACCAGCCGGCCGAAGGTGCCGTCGCGCACGAAGGCCTGCGCCCGCTGGTTGTGCGCCTGGTACTGGCATCGGTAGGCGACCATCAGCCGGACTCCTGCGCGGGCGCAGGCGTCCACCATGGCGCGGGCGTCCCCGGTGCTGGTAGCCATGGGCTTCTCGCACAGCACATGCTTGCCGGCGGCGGCGGCGCGTTCGACGTATTCGCGGTGCATGCCGTTGGGCAGGACGATATAGACGGCCTGGATCGCCGGGTCGTCCTGGATGCGGTCGAAGCCGGCATAGTCGTAGCAGGCCGATTCGGCGATGCCGTACTGCTTCGCCACCGCGCGCAGCTTGTCCGGCGTGCCCGAGACCAGCGCCACCGGCCGGGCCTTCCCGCATTCGCCGAAGGCGGGCAGGATCTCCTCCAGCGACAGGCGGCCCAGCCCCACGATGGCGAAGCCGACACGCTGCGCCGGCGGGGTCGGCGCGGGCGGGGGCGCGCTGGGCTTGTCGGCCGCGCCGCGCCATTCGGGGAATGCGACCTTGCCGTCCGCCACGGTGCCGGTGTCGACCGTCGTCGGCGGCGGATAGGCCGGGCCGGCCGACTGCGCGCCGGCGGCCATCAGCATTCCGGTGGTGCCGGCGCCGCCCATGCGCAGCATGGTGCGGCGGCTCAAGGCACGGCCGGCGGGCGCTTCGGCGCCCTCGGTTCGGGTGGGGACGGGAGCCGGTGCACCGGCATCGGCGGAGGAAGCGCGCAGGAAGGAGGGCATCCGAGCAGCATGGATGCCGCGCCGCCCCGTGCGCGTAAGGCGCCGCCGGCTCGGCGCGTCGGTGGGCGCCCATTGCCGAACGACCGGCGGGGCGCCCGTTCAGGCGGCGTAGACCGCCTCGCGCGTCCGGAAGCCCTTGACCTCGATCGGGTTGCCGAACGGGTCGCGGAAGAACATGGTCCGCTGCTCGCCCGGCTCGCCCTCGAAGCGCACCTGCGGCTTGAGCACGAAATCGGTGCCGGCCGCCTCCAGCCGCCGCGCCATCGCCTCCCACTGCGGCAGCAGCAGCACGATGCCGAAGTGCGGCATCGGCACCATCTTGTCGCCCACGCGCCCGGTCGCGGCGGTGGAGAAGGGCTCGCCGAGGTGCAGCGACAACTGGTGGCCGAAGAAGTCGAAATCGACCCAGGTGCCGGTGCTGCGGCCCTCGGTGCAGCCGAGCACCCTGCCGTAGAAATCGCGCGCCCGGTCGAGGTCGCCGACGTTGATGGCGAGATGGAAGACGGCGGGAGAGGAGAAAGGGGTGGCGTGGTCGATGGTCATGGGACGGTTTGGCGCATGCGCCCGGGTCTGGGTTCGCGGGGTACGGGATCCATGTCGTGTCCGGCCCAGCATGCCATACGAACGACCGCCGCGGCCCATGCCGGCGTCCGCCATTGGTTTTTCCTATGGCAAGCATCGGCCTCTCGAAGATGCAAATAAAGTAACATATTGTTTTATAAGACGGAAATAAGTGAGTTCCCCATGCGTTTTGGAAATTTGCGTATCGGCACCAAGCTCGGCGTGTGCTTCGGTGCGATGACGTTGATCACAGCCTTGCTGGGGACAGTGTCCAGCATCCAGTTGCTGCAGGTCTATCGGAGCGGCGAGGCATTGGCCACCAACTGGCTGCCGAGCGTGAGGGCCGCCAGCGAACTGCGGATCGCCGCCAACCGCATCCGCCGGACGGAGAGCGAAATCATCCTGCCCGACGAAACCGCCCTGGCCCAGAGCAACCTCGCGGAATTGAAAAATCGCGTCGACGCCATGGACGAGATCGATCGCGCCCACGTGCCGCACATCCGGTCCGACGAAGAACGCCGCCTGTACGACGAGTTCCATGTCTGGCGCACGCGCTACCTGCAGAACCAGGCGAGCATGCTCAAGCAACTCGACGACCCGAACGCCCCGCATATCCAGCTGCTGGCGGTGTTCCTCGGGGAATCCGAGAAGAACTTCAACCAGATGGCCAAGAAGCTGGGAGAGATCAACGAGCTCAGCTCCCGGGGAGCCAGCCAGTCCTACGTGGAAGCGCAGGAGGGATTCGCATGGGCCAAGCGCGTGCTCCTGGGCGCTGTGCTGGCCTCCATGCTGGTGGCGGCGGGGCTGGCGGTCTGGATCACCCGATTGATCACCCGTCCGCTGCACCAGGCGGTGCAGGCGGTGGAAGCCATTTCCGAAGGGGATCTGTCGACGACGGTCGCGCCCGGCGGCGCGGACGAGACCGGCCGGTTGCTGCGCGGGCTGGAGACGATGCGCGAAAAACTCGCCGCGATCGTCGGCAACGTGCGCTCCAACGCCGAGGGCGTGGCCACGGCCAGCGCGCAGATCTCTCAGGGCAACAATGATCTGTCGGCTCGCACCGAACAACAGGCCAGCGCGCTGCAAGAAACCGCCGCCTCGATGGAAGAGCTGTCGAGCACCGTCAGGCAGAACTCCGACAACGCGCGTCAGGCCAACCAGTTGGCGCAGAACGCGTCGACGGTGGCGGTGCGCGGTGGTGACGTGGTGAGCCGCGTGGTCGAAACCATGAAGGGCATCAACGACAGCAGCAAGAAGATCACCGACATCATC
>JAKOND010000040.1 GCA_022702125.1 Burkholderiaceae bacterium | reverse complement strand
GCGCAGCGAAGGCCCGCCCCGGTAGCCGAGCGAAGCGAAGGCGTCCCCGCTCCCCGGGTCCCCTCTGGGGCGTCGAGCAGCGCAGAGCAGTCCGGCGCAGCCGGACCGCCACAGCGGGGTCGCCTTTTCTTTGGCCACTTTCTTTTGGCGAAGCAAAAGAAAGTGGCTCGCCCGCCGGGGCGAACTCCCGGCCCCGGGAAGCAACTTCCCCTCAGCGCCAAAGCAGACCCAGCAGACCCAGCAGACCCAGCAGACCCAGCAGGCAGGCAAAGCCAACGCCCCGGAAGCGCAGAAGCCATGAGCCTCTCCGCCCCCTTCATCCACCGCCCCATCGCCACCAGCCTCCTGACCCTGGCGATCGCGCTCGCCGGCATCCTCGCCTTCCTCCTGCTCCCCGTCGCCCCGCTCCCCCAGGTCGACTACCCCACCATCTCGGTCACCGCCAGCCTGCCCGGCGCCAGCCCCGACACCATGGCCGCCACCGTGGCCACCCCGCTCGAACGGGCCCTCGGCGCCATCGCGGGCCTGAACGAGATGACCTCCACCTCGTCGCTCGGCAGCACCCGCGTGACCCTGCAGTTCGACCTCGGCCGCGACATCGACGGCGCCGCGCGCGACGTGCAGGCCGCGATCAACGCCGCGCGCACCCTGCTGCCCACCGGCATGCCCGGCAACCCGACCTGGCGCAAGGTCAACCCGGCCGACACGCCGATCCTGGTCATCGCCATGACCTCGGCCACGCTCACCCGCGGCCAGATGTACGACGCCGCCTCCACCGTGCTGTCGCAGACGCTCGCGCAGGTCGAGGGCATCGGCCAGGTCTCGCTCGGCGGCGGCGCGCTGCCGGCGGTGCGCATCGCGCTCGACCCGCCACGGCTGGCGTCCCGCGGCATCGCGCTCGACACGGTGCGCACCGCGGTCGTCAACGCCAGCGCCAACCGCCCGCTCGGCGCGGTGGAGCAGGGGGACCGCCACTGGCAGATCGCCGCCAACGACCAGGCCCGCACCGCGGCCGACTACGCGCCGCTGATCCTGCGCTACGCGGGCGGCCAGGCGGTGCGGCTGCAGGACGTGGCCGAGGTCACCGACTCGGTCCAGGACGTGCGCAACTACGGCGTGGCCAACGGCAAGCCGGCCATCCTGCTGCAGCTCTACAAGCAGCCCGACGCCAACATCCTGGAGGCGGTCGAGCGGGTGCGCGCGCTGCTGCCCCGGCTGCAGGCCGCGATCCCGGCGGCCATCGACCTGACGGTGGTGTCCGACCGCACGCCCACGCTCAGGGCCTCGCTGCGCGAGGTGGAGCACGCGCTGGCCCTCGCCGTCGGGCTGGTGGTGCTGGTGGTGTTCCTGTTCCTGCGCGACGCCCGCGCGGCGCTCATCCCGAGCGTGGCGGTGCCGGTGTCGCTGGCCGGCACCTTCGGCGTGATGTACCTCTGCGGCTACACCCTCGACACCCTCTCGCTGATGGCGCTGACCGTCGCCACCGGCTTCGTGGTGGACGACGCCATCGTGGTGCTGGAGAACATCACCCGCCACCTGGAGCGCGGCAAGACCGCGGCGCGCGCGGCGCTCGACGGCGCGCGCGAGGTCGGCTTCACCGTGGTGTCGATGAGCGTCTCGCTGATCGCGGTGTTCATCCCGATCCTGCTGATGGGCGGCATCGTCGGCCGGCTGTTCCGCGAGTTCGCGGTGGTGCTCTCGGCCGCCATCCTGGTGTCGATGGTGGTCTCGCTGACCACCACGCCGATGATGTGCGCCGCGCTGCTGCGGCCGCCGGCGCGGGAGGCCGCCGCCCGCCGGGCGCGCGGCGGCTGGGCCCTGCGCGTCGCACGCGGGTCGGCCGGGTTCCAGCGCGGCCTGCTGCGCGGCTACCGCCGCTCGCTCGGCTGGACGCTGCGGCATCCGGCGGTCGCGCTGCTGGCGCTGGCGGGCGTGGTCGCGCTCAATGTCCACCTCTACGGCGCGATCGAGAAGGGCTTCCTGCCCGACCAGGACACCGGCCGCATCAACGGCTACATCCGCGCCGACCAGGCCACCTCGTTCCAGGCGATGGAGCAGCGCCTGAAACGCTTCCTCGCCATCGTCGAGACCGACCCGGCGGTGGAGCACGTGACCGGCTTCACCGGCGGCGGCCAGCGCAACGCGGCGCAGATGTACATGACGCTCAAGCCCCTGGCCGCGCGCGGCGGCGCCTCGTCCGAGGCGGTGATCGAGCGGCTGCGCGAGCGGCTGGCCCGGGAGCCCGGCGCGCGGCTCTACATGAGCGTGGCGCGCGACATCCGCATCGGCGGGCGGCAGTCCAGTTCCTCCTACGACTACGTGCTGCAGGCCGACGAGCTGGCCGAGCTGCGGCTCTGGGAGCCGCGCATCCGCCAGGCGCTCACCGCGCTGCCCGAGCTGGTGGACGTCAGCGGCGACCAGCAGGACTTCGGGCTGCAGACCTCGCTGGTCATCGACCGCGACGCGCTGGCGCGGCTGGGCCTGTCGGTGCGCGACGTGGACCAGACCCTCAACGACGCCTTCGGCCAGCGCCAGGTCGGCGTCATCTACAACCCGCTCAACCAGTACCGGGTGGTCATGGAGGCGGCGCCGCAGTACCTGCAGAGCCCCGAGACGCTGCGCCAGTTCTTCTTCGTCTCCGCCACCGGCGAGCGGGTGCCGCTGTCGGCCTTCGCGCGCATGGAGCTGACCAACACGCCGCTGCGGGTGGACCACGAGCGCGGCACGCCGGCCACCGCCATCAGCTTCGCGCTGGCGCCCGGCGTGGCGCTGTCGGACGCCACCGTGGCGGTCGACGGCGCGGTGGCCGCGCTCGGCGTGCCGGTGTCGGTGCGCGGCAGCTTCGCGGGCACCGCCGGCGCCTTCCAGGACGCGCTGGCGAGCCAGCCGCTGCTGATCCTGGCGGCGCTGGTCGCCATCTACCTGGTGCTGGGCATCCTGTACGAGGACCTGGTGCATCCGCTGACCATCCTCTCGACGCTGCCCTCGGCCGGCGTCGGCGCGCTGCTGGCGCTGATGCTGTTCGGGACGCAGTTCTCGCTGATCGCGATGATCGGGGTGATCCTGCTGATCGGCATCGTCAAGAAGAACGCGATCATGATGATCGACTTCGCCATCGTGCGGCAGCAGGCCGGCCACGCCACCGCCGCGCAGGCGATCCACCGCGCCGCCCAGATCCGCCTGCGCCCCATCCTGATGACCACCGTGGCCGCCATCTTCGGCGCGCTGCCGCTGGCGCTGGGCACCGGCGACGGCGCCGAGCTGCGCCAGCCGCTGGGCATCGCGGTGGTCGGCGGGCTGATCGGCAGCCAGCTGCTCACGCTCTACACCACGCCGGTGGTCTACGTGCTGCTGGACCGGCTGCGCGCCCGCCTGGCCCGGCGGCAGAAGGCGGCTTCCGCATCGCCGGCCGCCGATGCGCTATCGATTCGATAGCTGCAGGCGAAGATTCCACCTGGGCATGCGCCTGTTTTCCTCCATGAAAAATCCTCCTCCGCCATCGACCGGCCCGCGACCCGATCCGCGGGCCGGCCCGCGCACCGGCCGGCCCGCGGCCCTGCTCGCCGCCGGACTCGCGGCCGCGCTCGCCGGCTGCGCGGGGCAGCCCTACGCGCCGCCCGCGACCGACGTGCCGGCCGCCTTCAAGGAAGCGTTCCCCGCGCGGGCCGGCGTCGATCTTGCGGCCGATGCCGCGGCGCTCTGGCAGCCGGCCGACCCCGGCGCGGCCGACGCGGTGCCCGCCGACTGGTGGACGGTCTTCGGCGACCCGGTGCTCGACGACCTGCAACGCCGCGTCGCCGCCGGCAACTTCAACCTCCAGGCCGGCCTCGCCCAGCTGCGCGCCGCGCAGGCCGCGCTCGGCAGCAGCCAGGCCGCGCTGCTGCCCGCGGTGGGCGCGAACCTCGGGCGCACCCGCAGCGACAGCGGCGGCACCACCGCCGGCACGGTGGACGCGGCCGGCAACCCGGTCGGCACCACCGGCGGGCGGCCGCGCACCGTCAACACCCTGTCGGCCAGCGCCAGCTGGGAGGTCGACCTCTGGGGCCGGCTCTCCGGCGCGGTCGACGCCGCCCGGGCGCGGGTGGACGCCAGCGCCGCCGACCTGGCCGCGCTGCGCCTGTCCACCCAGGCCACGCTGGCGCAGACCTACCTCGCGATGCGCGCCGCCGAGGCCCAGGCCGCGCTGCTCGACGACACCCTGGCCGCCTACCGCCGCTCGCTGCGCCTCACCCGCAACCGCTACGAGGCCGGCGTGGCCTCGGCCGCCGACGTGGCGCAGGCCGAGGCGCAGCTGGAGTCCGCCGAGGCCCAGCGCATCGAGTCCGGCATCGGCCGGGCGCAGCTGGAGCATGCCGTCGCGGTGCTCGCGGGCCTGCCGCCGGCCGCGCTCGACCTGCCGCGCACCGCCCGCCTGCCGGAGGTGCCGGCGCTGCCGCCGCTGCTGCCCGCGCGGCTGCTGGAGCGCCGGCCCGACGTCGCCGCCGCCGAGCGCCGGGTGGCGGCGGCCAACGCGCAGATCGGCGTGGCGCGCGCCGCCTTCTTCCCAGCGCTGACCCTCTCGGCCAGCGCCGGCTACCGCAACGCCCGGCTCGGCGAGCTGCTCAACGCGCCCAACCTGTTCTGGTCGATCGGGCCGGCGCTGGCGCTGTCGGTCTTCGACGGCGGCGCCCGCCGCGCGGCGGTGGCATCCGCCGCCGCCGCCACCGACCAGGCCGCCGCCGCCTACCGCCAGACGGTGCTCTCCGCGCTGCAGGAGGTGGAGGACAACCTCGCCGCCGCCGCCGGCCTGGCGCGCGAGGAGGCGGTGCAGGCCCGGGCCCGCACCGCCGCCCGCCGCGCCCAGGAGATCGCCGAGAACCAGTACGCCGCCGGCATCGTCAGCTACCTCAACGTGGTGACCGCCCAGGCCACCGCGCTGCAGGCCGACCGCACCCTGATCGACCTGCGCAACCGCCGCCTGGCGGCGGCCAACCTGCTGCTGCGCAACCTGGCCGGGGGCTGGGAGCCGGCGGGGCGGTAGGGCGCGCGGCGCGACGCGTCGCCCGGCCGCCGCCTGCCTATGATCGCGCCCCATGTTCATCGCCTCCAAACTGCTGTCCGCGCTGACCCAGCCGCTGACCTGGATCGTGCTGCTGCTGGCCTGCGGCTGGTGGCAGTCCCTCCGGCGGCCGGCGCGCGGGCGCGCCCTCGTCGGCACCGCCATCGCGCTGCTGCTGGCCCTGGGCTGGGTGCCGCTGCCCGACCTGCTGCTGCGCGCGCTGGAGCGCCAGTCGCCGCCGCCCGCGCCGCCGTCCGACCCGCGCTGGGCGGACTACGCCGGCGTGGTGGTGCTGGGCGGCGCGCTGGAGCACGCGGCGGTGCGGCAGGGCAACGGCCAGGTCGCGCTCAACGCCGCGGCCGAGCGCATGACGCTGGCCGTCGCCCTCGCGCGGTCGCACCCCGGGCTGCGCGTCGTCTTCACCGGCGGCGACGGCACCCTGCTGCGCCAGCCCGAGAGCGAGGCGCGGCAGGCGCGGCAGTTCTTCGAGGAGCTGGGCCTGCCGCCGGAGCGGCTGCGGGTCGAGTCCGAATCGCGCACCACCTACGAGAACGCGGTCTACACCGCCCGGCTGCCCGGCGTGGACCCGGCGCGGCCCTGGCTGCTGGTGACTTCCGGCTGGCACATGCCGCGCTCGCTCGCCGCCTTCCGCCGGGCCGGCTGGAACGTCGTGCCCTACGCCGTGGACTACCGCGCCGGCGACCGCACGCCCTGGAGCGACTACGCACTGGCGCGCTCGCTGCTGCACTGGCAGATCGGGCTGCACGAGACGCTCGGGCTGTGGGCCTACCGGCTGTCGGGGCGGGCGCGGTAGGGGGCGGGCCGGCCGCCGGAAGGCCGTGCTCCGGGAGTGCCGGCCCAAAGACCTGTATCGTCCGCCAGCCCCCCGATTTTGCGAAAGACCGCTCCATGACCCTGGCCGAACTGATCCGCGCGAACCTGGACGCCCTCGTGGACGACTGGTTCCACTACGCCCGGGACCGCATCGAGGTGACCCGGACGCTGTCGACGAAGGAGATCAAGAACAGCTCGCGGATGCTGTTCACCGCGATCGCCGACGACATGGACATCGTGCAGACGGACCATGCGCAGTTCGAGAAGGCCCGGGGCCAGCGCCCCGGCAACTCGAAGGGCATCGTCGAGCACGCCAGCGAGCACGCGGACGATCGCGTGGCCCAGGGCTTCACCCTGCCGGACCTGGCGTCGGAGTTCCGGGCCGCCCGCGCGAGCGTGATGCGCCTGCTGGCCCGGCACGACGCGAAGCGGGAGATCCGGATGGAGGAGATCGAGCGCTTCAACGAGGCGGTGGACGAGGCCCTGGCCATTTCGATCGGGCGCTTCGACGCGCAGCTGGACCAGGCGCGGGACATGTTCCTCGGGGTGCTGGGCCACGACCTGCGCAATCCCCTGGGCGCCATCCTGAATTCCGCCCAGGTGCTGCAGCTGGACACGGGCCTGCCGGAGGAATCCGCCCGGATCGTCGAGAGGATCCACAACAGCGGCAGGCGGATCCAGGGCATGGTCGACGACCTGCTCGACTTCACCCGCGCCAAGCTGGGCGGGGGGCTGCCGGTCTTCCCCGCGGACGGCGACCTGGGCGAGGCGGTCGGCCACGTGGTCGACGAGCTGCGCACCCTCCATCCGCGCGCCGACATCCGCTACGAGACCCGCGGCGACCTGCGCGGCCGGTGGGATGCCGCCCGGCTGGCGCAGCTGGCCTCGAACCTGGGCGGCAACGCCATCCAGCACGGCGACATCTCCCGGCCGGTCGCCGTCCGGCTCGACGGCGGGGCCGAACGGGTCGTGCTGACGGTGCGCAACGAGGGGGCGACGATCGGCGCGCAGGCGCGGGGACGCATCTTCGATCCCCTCACGCGCGGGGCCGGCGCCGGAACCGGGGAGCCGGCCGGCCAGGGCAGCATCGGCCTGGGGCTCTACATCTGCCGGCAGATCGCGCTGGCCCACGACGGCACCATCGACGTGGCGTCGGACGCGCGCGGGACCGTCTTCACCGTGGGGATCCCCCGGCGGGCCGACCGCCCCGCGGGCTGAGGCCGGGCCGGCGCGTCGCCCCGGCCTAGCAGTGGAAGGCGCGGTACTGCGCGCGGACCTGCTCTTCCTGGCCCGGGGTGAGCTTGTTGTCCGACCGGAGCATCTGCGCCATCGCGTCGCACTGCTGCTTCAGCCCCGCCTTGTAGGGCGTCTGCCGGGGGTCGATGCCCTCCGGGTGCTCGGTCTTGCCGATCGCCGGCCCGAGCGTCGAGCCGGTCGCGGGGAGGGGCGCCTTCGGGCAGGCGCCTGGCGCACCGGTTGCCGGGGTCGCGCCGGCGCACCGCTCCGCCGGCTGTGCATATGCCGATCCGGAGACGGCGAGCACGCATGCAAGGATGACGTTTTTCATGCGGGGCAGTGTCGCAGAAGCCCGGGCGCGGCGGGCGGCCGCCTGCGGCGCTCAGGCGCCCGGCGCGCGGGCCGTCGCGGTCTGCGTCCGCAGGAAGTCCAGCAGCTGCGGCTGCGTCATCGGCCGGGCCAGCAGGAAGCCCTGGAACTGGTCGACGCCGAGCCCGCGCAGCAGTTCGAGCTGCTCGGCCGTCTCCACCCCCTCGGCCACCGTGTGCATGCGCAGCGAGCGGCACATGTTGACGATGCCCGAGAGCAGCCGCCGCGCCCGGTCGTCCCGGTCCACGTCCACCAGGAAGGCGCGGTCGATCTTGACGGTGTCGAAAGGCAGCCGGCGCAGGTAGCTCAGCGACGAGTAGCCGGTGCCGAAGTCGTCCATCGCGATCGGATGGCCGACCGACCGCAGGGCGGTCAGGCACTGCTCGGGCACATCGGAATCCTGCAGGAAGACCGACTCGGTCACCTCCAGCTCCAGCAGGCGCGGCGCGATGCCGAAATCGGCGCATGCGCTGTCGAGCACCGCCTGCAGCCGCTCGTCCATCACCTGCAGCGCCGAGATGTTGACCGCCACCGGAACCGCCCAGCCCCGCTCCTGCAGCATCGCGGCGAAGCGCGCCGCCTGGCGGATGGCGAGCCGGCCGAGCGCCAGGGCCATGCCGTTGGTCTCGGCCATCGGGATGAACACCGCCGGAGAGACCGAACCCGTCATGGCGGGATTCCAGCGCGCCAGCAGCTCCACGCCGATGACGCGCAGCCGCCGGTCGAACTTGGGCTGCGCCGCGAAGTGCAGCGCGTCGTCCTCGGTCTCGATGGCGATGCGCAGCTGCCCGACCAGCAGCATGCGCTGCAGCGCGTCGGCGCCGAAGCGGGCCTGGTAGCTGACGACCCGGTTCTTGCCGGCATGCTTGGCGACGTACATCGCCGCGTCCGCATGGCGCAGCAGTTCGTCGACGTCCAGCCCGTCGATGGGCGCCATCGCCACCCCGATGCTGGCCGACAGGCTGATGGCGTGCCCGCGCAGGTCGAAGCCGCTGCGCATCGTGGCCAGCAGGTCGTAGGCGACGGTTTCGGCCTCGCGTTCGCGGTCCTGCAGGTCCAGCACCACCACGAATTCGTCGCCGCCCCAGCGCGCCAGCATGTCCTGCGGCAGGATGCGCTCGCTCAGCCGCTGCGCCATGACGCGCAGCATCTCGTCGCCGGCGGCATGGCCGAGCGAGTCGTTGAGTTCCTTGAAGCCGTCGATGTCCAGGAACATCACCGCCAGCGGCGCGGCGTCCGAGACGGTGCGCAGCGACAGCCCGAGGCGCTGCTGCAGCGCCGCGCGGTTGGGCAGGCCGGTCAGCGCGTCGTACAGCGCCAGCCGCGCCAGCGCGGCTTCGGCGCGGCAGCGCTCGGTGATGTCGCGGACGGTGGCGATCAGGTAGGACGGGCCGCCGGCGACCGGGGCGGTGCGGTGCAGGTCGACCTCGATCGGGATGCCGATGCCGAGGGCGCCATGGAAGGTCGATTCGCGCAGCCCGCCGTCGACGGCGTCGCGCCAGTCGACCGTCTCGGGCGGCATGCGCAGGAAATCGCTGAACTCCATGCCGGTGACCGCCGCCGCCGGCAGGCCCGCCAGTTCCAGGAAAGCCGTGTTGGCTTCGACGATGCGCAGGGATTGGTTCATGACCACCATCGCATCGCGTGCGCCGGCGAAGGCCGCGGCCATCAGAACGGCCAGCATGTCGCCCTCCCGCACGTGCGCGACCGGCGCGGGAACGGCGCGGCGCCGGGTTTCCCGGAGAACGCGGTCTTCCGCTCGGGGCGGGTGGGGAGTATGGAAGGTTCCTGGCATGTTGCGCCCCGGCGGGGGGCGAGTGGAGCGGGGGGAGTCATGCCATCGGTCGGGCGGCGGGCTGCGAAGCGGGCGCGAGTGTATCCGAGGCCCCGCACGGGAAAACGGCGGCGCCGGACCATCAGGCCACTCCGGCGGCCTCCACCGCCCGCACCCGGGCTGCCTGCACCGCCGCGCCGATCGCCGGCCCCTTGCAGCCGCGCTGCGCCGCCTCCTGCGCGACGGCGGCGGTGTCCACCGCCTGCCCCGCCCGCAGCGCCGCCAGCAGGCGGGGCCGCTGCGGATAGGCCGCCGCTTCGTGGCCGCCGCGCCCGCGCGCATCGCATTCGCAGGCCAGCAGCGTGTCGGCGAAGCGCTGCGGCCGGCGCCAGGCGTCGCAGCGGTCCAGCAGCCGCGCCAGCGCCGCGGCGTCGAACCCGGTGCTGCGGTGGATGTTGCCGTGCTCGCGCGCCACCACGTCGGCCAGCTCGCGGCACTCGACCGGCACCCGCAGCCGCTCGCACACGCCCTGCAGCAGCCGGGCGCTGCGCTGCTCGTGGCCGATGTGGCGCGGCAGCGCGTCGGCGGGCGTGGTGCCCTTGCCCAGGTCGTGGCAGAGGCAGGCGAAGCGCACCGGCAGCGGGGCGTCCAGCGCCGCCGACATGTCCATCACCATGCACAGGTGCACGCCGGTGTCGACCTCGGGGTGGTATTCGGCGCGCTGCGGCACGCCCCACAGGCGGTCGGCCTCGGGCAGCAGCCGCGCCAGCGCGCCGCAGTCGCGCAGCACCTCCAGCATGCGCGACGGGCGCCGCTCCATCAGGCCGCGGGCCAGTTCCTGCCAGACGCGCTCGGGCACCAGCGCATCGACCTCGCCGTCGGCCACCATGCCGCGCATCAGTTCCATCGTCTCGGGCGCGACCGTGAAATCCGCGAAGCGCGCGGCGAAGCGCGCCAGCCGCAGGATGCGCACCGGGTCCTCGCGGAACGCGTCGGTGACATGGCGCAGCACCCGGGCCGCGAGGTCGCGCCGGCCGCCATGGGGGTCGATCAGCCCATCGGTGCCGGCCGCGTCCGCGGGCTGGGCGATGGCGTTGACGGTCAGGTCGCGCCGGGCCAGGTCTTCTTCCAGCGTCACCTCGGGCGAGGCCCGCACCGCGAAGCCGCGGTAGCCGCGCGCGGTCTTGCGCTCGGTGCGGGCCAGGGCGTACTCCTCGCGGGTGCGCGGATGCAGGAAGACGGGGAAGTCCTTGCCGACCGGCAGGAAGCCCTGCGCCGCCATGGCCTCGGGCGTGGCGCCGACGACCACCCAGTCGCGGTCCCGGACCGGCAGTCCCAGCAGGGCGTCGCGCACCGCGCCGCCGACTTTGTAGATATCCATGGAAAGCATTCTGGCCGATGGGCGGGTCCCGGCGCGCCTCCGGGTTCCGTCGGCGAATTCCATGACCGCATCGCGCTCGACCGCAAGACGCCGGGAATACCACGAGAGTCCGAATCGAGGAAAGTAGTTTCAATGTGTTAAAAATGTCTTCAAATATTTATTTTCGGGTACTGTAATTTCCTATCCGCGGGGATGGACTGCACGGATCTTGGGGAAAAGGCTCGAACGCATGCTGGATGCACATTGGATTCCGACCCTGGCGACCGCCGTGGTCTCCGCGGCGGTGGCGGCCGGGCTGGGATGGCGGTACGGCCAACGGAGGACCGGCGCGGAAAAAACGAAAGGCCCGTCCCCCGACGCCGAAAACGGCCACCCGGCGGTGCCTGTGGTGCGGCGCGCGCTGCTCAAGGCCCATCTGGAAAAGCTCGACAACCGCAGGACGGACGCGTCCTCCGGCATCACCGTTTTCTACCTCGGCATCGACGGCTTGAAATTCATCAACCGCTACTACGGCCATGCGGCCGGGGACCAGGTCCTGGTGACGGTGGGCCAGCGCCTGCGCGCGCTGTCTCGCCGCCTGGATGGCATCGCCCATATCGGCGGAGACGAATTCGTCGGCTTCGTCACCGGGCCGTCGGACGCGCAGCGGGACCGGGACCTCGCCCAGGCCCTGCTGGACGCGATGCGCCAACCGCACGACCTGCCGGATGCGCAGCTCACGGTGAGTGTCTCGCTGGGCATCTGCAGCTGCCCGCAGTACGGGCCGGCCCGCAAGACCCTGTCGTACGCGCAGCTCGCCATGTGCGCGGCCAAGGCCCAGGAGCCCGGCTCCTACGTCTTCTATTCCGGCCAGGGCGACCTGCGGCAGGTCGAGGCGCTGAACATCGAGCGCCATCTCCGGACCGCGATGGCGAACCACGAGTTCCATCTGGTGTTCCAGCCCAAGATCAACGTCGCCAGCGGCAAGGTCACGGCCGCGGAGGCGTTGATCCGCTGGAGGAACCCGCAGCTGGGCGCGGTCTCGCCGGAGGTGTTCATCCCGATGGCGGAACGGCTGGGGCTGATCAACGCCATCGGCGAATGGGTGCTGGACGAAGCCTGCCGCCAGGCCCGGATCTGGCGCAACCACGGCCTGCGGATGCGCGTCGCGGTGAATCTCTCGGTGCGCCAGCTGCTCCAGCCGCACCTGGTCCAGCAGATCCAGGCCATCCTGGAGCACCACCAGATCCACCCGTCGCTGCTGACCTGCGAGATCACCGAGTCGCTGGCGATCGAGAACATCAAATCGAGCGGCAAGGCGATGCGGCGTCTGCTGCAGGCGGGCGTCCACCTCTCGATCGACGATTTCGGCACCGGATACGCCAACCTCAGCTACCTGCGCGACCTGCCGGTGCAGGAACTGAAGATCGACCGGAGTTTCGTCAAGGAACTGGGGACGTCCGCGCAGGCGAACGCCCTCGTGGAGGCGATCGTGAAGATGGCCCACGCGCTCGGCAAGCGCGTGGTGGCCGAAGGGGTCGAGAACGAGCGCCAGCTGGAGGCCCTGCGCCGGTTCGACTGCGACGAGGTGCAGGGCTTCTTCTTCTCCCAACCGATATCGGCCGACATGCTGCTGGACTGGGCCGTGTCCAATTCGGAGGACGACCGGGAGTTCAGCGCCTCGCTGTTCCAGGACACCCAGCTGCCGGGTGCGGCACTGTCTTCGGTGCGCTGAATCCGGCGCGGGGTCAGGGCGCGGTGCGGTACGGTTCTTCGGAGGGCCGGAAATCGCGCTCCGCCCGCGCGCCGTCCATCCATTCCCGCACCGCGGGCAGGGCGGCGACCCGGTCCGCATAGGCCGCCGCGGCCGGGGATGCCAGCGGCAGTCCGTAGGTCCGGATGCGCATGCACACCGGCGCGAAGAAGGCGTCCGCGATGCCGAAATCGCCGAACAGCATCGGTCCGCCGTGCGCCTGCAGCGGCTGCGTCCACGCCTGTTCCAGGCGCGCCAGGTCGTTGCGCAGCGCGGGATGCTCCTGCCAGAGCCGTGCGCCCACCGCCCGCAGGTCGGCGTCGATGTTCATCGGGCAGTGCGAGCGCAGCGCCTGGAAGCCCGCGTGCATCTCGGCGCAGAGGCTGCGCGCCCGGGCGCGCCGCGACGCGTCCGCCGGCCACAGCCGCAGGTCGGGGAAGCGCTCGGCCAGCGTCTCCGCGATGGCGAGGGTGTCCCAGACGGCCGGGCCGTCGTCCAGCTGCAGCACCGGCACCTTGCCGGCGGGATTGACCGCGCGCACCGCGGCATGGAACCGCGAGTCCGGCCCGAAGCCGTCGAAGCGCAGCATCCGTTCCTCGAACGCGATGCCCGCCTGGCGCATCAGCACCCAGGCCCGCATGGACCAGGACGAGTAGTTCTTGTTGCCGATGTAGAGGACGGGCATGGCGGTGGCTCCGGACGCGGAAAGCTGGAAAGGGCCCCGATGCTATGCGACCGCCGCCGGCGCGCGACCGGCCCCGGCCCCCGTCCGCCAGCGCCTCAGCCGAACGGCCAGACCACGCCGTTGTCGTTGAGGATCGCGTCGAGCGCCATGTCGTGCGCGTCGGGCTCGAAGTCCTCCAGGAAGCCGTTGGTGAAGCCCAGGCCGACGGTGACCGGGCGCGGCTGCAGCGCCGCCAGCGTGCGGTCGTAGAAGCCGCCGCCGTAGCCCAGCCGGTAGCCGCCGGCGCCGTAGCCGACGCAGGGGATGAAGAGCAGCGTGGGCGTCAGCAGCTCGGTGTCCTTGGGCTTGGGGATCTTGTAGGCGTCCTCTTCCATGGGGCAGCCGGGGTACCAGGCGTGGAAGCTCAGGGTGCCGGTCTTCTTGTCCACCACCGGCAGGCCGATGCGGCGGCGCTGGGGCTGGTCGAGCAGTTCGCCGTCCTCCTTCCAGCGGTGCAGCGCCGGCAGCGGATCGAATTCGCCCTTGATCGGCCAGTAGGCGCCGATCACCGTGTCGGGCCGGCCCACCAGCCAGATGCGCATCACGCGCTGGAGCTGGTCGGCCCGCTGCAGGCGGTCGGGCAGGTTCAGGCGTTCTTCCACCAGGGTGCGTCGCAGAGCTGCTTTGTCCATAATTCTCCCTATGCAATTCCTGAAGATTCTGACACCGGTGCTCGCCGGCCTGCTGCTGGGGGCCGCCGCACCCGTCCTCCAGGCCCAGCAGAGCCGCAACGACGAGGTGCTGGTCCAGATGAACCAGGCCTACCGCAAGGGCGACAAGGCGCGGCTGACGCAGCTGCTGCCGCTGGCCCGGGGCCACACGCTGGAGCCCTGGGCCGCCTACTGGGAGCTCAAGGCGCGGCTGCAGGACGCGTCGCCCGACGAGGTGGCCGCCTTCCTCGCCCGCTACGCCGGCAGCTACCAGGAAGACCGGCTGCGCAACGACTGGCTGCTGCTGCTCGGCCAGCGCCGCGACTGGGGCCCGTTCGCCGCCGCGCATCCGGCCTACCGCATGTCCGACGACCGCGAGGTGCGCTGCTACGCGCTGCTGGTCGACCACCTGCGCGGCAGCGCCGCCGCCACGCCGCTGGCGGCGCCGGGCGGCAGTCCGTCGCTGGCCGACGAGGTGCGCCGCAACTGGCTGGCGATCCGCGACGCCGACGACGGCTGCACCCTGGCCGCCGGCGAGCTGCTCTCGGCCGGCCAGCTCAAGCCCGCCGACGCCTGGCGCAAGGCGCGGCTGGCGGTCGAGGCCAACCGCCCGGGCGTGGCCCGCACCGCCGTCGCGCTGGTCGCGCCCGACGCCTCGGCCGAGGTCGCCGAGCTCCACGGCAGCCCGGCGCGCTACCTGGCCGCGCGCGCCATCGCGCCGTCGCGCATCCGCAAGGAGCTCGTCACCCTGGCCCTGCTGCGCATGGCCGCCACCGACCCCGACGCCGCGGCGCTGCAGCTCGACAGCAAATGGAGCGCCCAGATCGCCCCCGACGAACGCAACTGGGTCTGGGGCGCCATCGGCCGCCAGCAGGCGCAGCGCCTGGCCTCCGACGCGGCGCTGGAGAGCTACGGCCGCGTCACCCGGACGGCCGACCTCTCCGACGACATGCTGGCCTGGAAGGCGCGCGCCGCGCTGCGCCTGGGGCGCTGGAAGGACGTGGCCGCCGCGATCGAGGCGATGGAGCCCGCCTCGCGGCAGGACGCCACCTGGATCTACTGGCGCGCCCGCACGCTGCTGGCCCAGTCGCCGAGCGAGGCCCAGCGCGCCGAAGCCACCCGGCTCTACCAGGCCATCGCCGGCCCGACCGGCTTCTACGAGCAGCTGGCGCAGGAGGAGCTCGGCGGCCGCGTCGCCGTGCCGCCGCGCCCGCCCGCGCCGACGCTCGCCGAGCGCGAGGCGGCGCGCCTCAACCCGGCGCTGGTGCGCGCCATCTACGCCATCCAGATGGGCCTGCGCGGCGAAGGCACCCGCGAGTGGAACTACGCCACCAACCTGCACGTGCCCGGCGGCATGGACGACCGCGCGCTGCTGGCCGCCGCCGACCTGGCCTGCCAGAGCGAGGTCTGGGACCGCTGCATCAACACCAGCGAGCGCACCCGGAGCTTCGCCGACTTCACCCAGCGCTACCCCATGCCTTTCCAGAGCACGGTGGTCAAGCGCAGCGGCGACATCGGCCTCGACCCGGCCTACGTCTACGGCCTGATCCGCCAGGAGAGCCGCTTCATCATGGACGCGCGCTCGGGCGTCGGCGCCTCGGGCCTGATGCAGGTGATGCCGGCCACCGCCAAATGGACGGCCAACAAGATCGGCCTGACCAGCTTCACGCCCGCGCAGATCGCCGACCGCGACACCAACATCACCATCGGCACCGCCTACCTCAAGCTGGCGCTCGACGACTTCGCCGGCTCGATGCCGCTGGCCGCCGCCGGCTACAACGCCGGCCCGGGCCGGCCGCGCAACTGGCGCAACGGCCCGGTGATCGAGGGCGCGGCCTGGGCCGAGAACGTGCCCTTCGCCGAGACCCGCGACTACGTCAAGAAGGTGCTGGCCAACACCACCGCCTACGCGGCGATGCTGGGCGGGCAACCACAGTCGCTCAAGGCGCGGCTCGGCATGATCGGGCCGAAGGATCCGAACTTCGTCGAGCCCAACCGCGACCTGCCGTAGGCCGCCGGGCGGGGCGGACGAGGCGGCCGCGCGACGGCGGCCGTCGCCTCCGGCGATGCAAATGAGAGTGGTTACACTTGCTAACCCCGATTGCCGGAATGCTGCCCAGCCCGGGCGGCACCGTCGGTCCGCTCCCGTTTCGCCCTCATGTCCAAGATCCTTTCCTTCGCCCTGTGCGGCATCGCGGCTGCCTGCGCGCAGTCGGCCGCTGCCCAGAACGCATCGCCCGCGGCCGCTGCGGCCGGAGGCAGCCAGCTCTCCGGCGTCACCGTCGCGGACCGCCGCAGCGGCGACGGCTTCGTCGCCGGGACCGTCGAAGCCGGCACCTTCCGAGGCGCCGACATCATGGACGTGCCCGCCACCGTCAACACCGTCACCCGCGAGGTGTTCGAGCTGCAGGGCGCCACCGGCATCTACGACGTGCTGCGCAACACCGCCGGCGTCACCCGCCAGCAGAACGGCGGCGACACCTTCGACCAGCTGGTGATCCGCGGCATCCAGGTCGAGAACCGCACCAACTACCGGCTCAACGGCGCGCTGTCCGTCCTCAACTTCTCCGAGATCCCGCTGGAGAACAAGGAGCGGGTCGAGGTGCTCAAGGGCGCCTCGGCGCTCTACTACGGCTACACCTCGCCGGCCGGCGTCATCAACCTGGTGACCAAGCGCGCCGGCGCGGTGCCGGTCTCCACCGTCGGCATGACGCTCGACCAGTACGGCACCGCCATCGGCACGGCGGACGTGGGCCGGCGCTTCGGCGACGAGGGGCAGGTCGGCCTGCGGATCAACGCGGCCGGCGGCGCGCTCGGCTCGCCCTACGACCGCGTGGACGGCAGCCGCCGCTTCCTGTCGGCCGCCTTCGACTGGCGGCTGACCAACCGCCTGACGGTGCGGGCCGACCTGGAGTACTACCGCAAGAAGATCACCGAGCAGGCCGGCATCGCGCTGCCGGCGGCGGCGGGCGGGCGCATCGCGCTGCCGGGCATCCCCGACCCGAAGAAGCTGATCGCCCCCGAAGGCGCGGTGTTCGACGCCACCGGCACCAACGTCCTGGTGCGCGCCGACTACGCGCTGGCCGACGACTGGGCGCTGACGGTCGAGGCCGGCCATTCCGAGGCCGACCGCGACCGCCGCCTGGCCATCTTCCAGAACTACAGCAACGCCACCGGCGCCGGCACCATCCGGGGCAACGTGCAGAACCTGCGGGCCACCACCGACATGCTGCGCGCCGAGGCCTTCGGCACGTTCGCGACCGGCGCGGTGCGCCACGAACTCACGCTCGGCGCCGTGCGCACCGACAAGGGCCAGGACGCGATCTACCAGCGCAACTACAGCTTCGCGCAGAACCTCTACAACCCGGTGCGCCTGGGCGACATCGTGCTCGGCGCCGCGCCCGCCACGCCGACCACCGCCGCGCTCGAAACGCGCGAGACCGGCCTCTACGCGCTCGACCGCCTCGTGCTGTCGCCGCAGTGGCAGCTGGTCGCCGGCCTGCGCCACACCCGCTACACCAGCGAGCAGGGCAGCAACCGCTACGAGGCCGGCAAGACCACGCCGCTGGCCGCGCTCACCTGGCGCGCCACGCCCGACCTGTCGGCCTACCTGTCGTACTCGCAGGGGCTGGAGGAGGGCGAGCGCGCGCCGACCGGCAGCGCCAACATCGGCACCGCCCTGCCGCCGGGCGTCAGCCGCCAGAAGGAACTGGGCCTGCGCTGGCGCGCCCCGACCGGCACGCTGCTGTCGGCGGCGCTGTTCGACATCGACCGGCCGGGCTACTACACCAACGCCAGCAACGTCTACGTGGCCGACGGCCAGAAGCGCTACCGCGGGCTGGAAACCTCCGCCCAGGGCCGCCTGACCCGTGCCCTGGCCTGGCAGGCCTCGGCCCAGTGGCTGGACGCCGAATTCCGGAACATCAACGCCAGCTACAACGGCCGGCTGCCCGAGAACACCGCGAGGCAGACCGCCAGCGCCTTCCTGTCCTACGACCTGCCGTTCGCGGCCGGCCTGTCGGTCAACGGCGGGGCGTACTTCACCGGCAAGCGCCCGGTCAACGACCTGAACCAGGCCTGGATCGGCGGCAGCACGCTCTACAGCCTCGGCGCCCGCTACGCCACCCGCTGGTTCGGCCGCGCCACCACGCTGCAGCTCAACCTCGACAACGCGGCCGACAAGCGCTACTGGGCCGCGGCCGGCACCCGCCTGGCCGTCGGCGCGCCGCGCACGCTCAAGGCGATGGTGAAGGTGGACCTGTGACGGCGGCCCGGCCGCCCGCGGCGCGGGCCCCGCGCCGGACGTCCGCGCCCGTCCGGCCATGACGCTGCGCCAGGCCTGGTTCCAGCTCCACTGGCTGCTGGGCATCACCGCCGGCACGGTGCTGGTCGTCATCGGCCTGTCGGGCGCCGCGCTCGCCTTCCGCGAGGAAATCCTCGACGGACTCAATCCCGGCACCGCCGCCGTGCCGGTGCGCCCCGGCGCGGCCCCGCTCGACCCGGGCCAACTGCTGCAGGCCCTGCAGGCCTCGCCGGCGGAAGGAGCCGCCGTGCCGCGACAACGGGTCAGCGCGCTCGCGCTGTCGTCCGAGCCGGGCCGCAGCGTGCGGGTGAGCTTCGCGCCGGCGCCCGGCGCGCGGCGCGGCGAACTGCGCCTGGCCGACCCCTACACCGGCGCGCTGCTGCCGCCGCGCGCGGGCACGGAATTCTTCGAATGGACCGAGCGGCTGCACCGCTGGCTGCTGCTGCCGCGCGACGACGGCAAGCCGGTCACCGGCGCCCTGGCCGCCTGCCTGCTGGCGCTGTCGCTGTCGGGCCTGTACCTGCGCTGGCCGCGCCGGCCGCTCGACTGGCGCGCCTGGCTGCTGCTGGACGCCTCCCGCACCGGCCGGCCCTTCCTCTGGAGCCTGCATGCGGTACTGGGCACCTGGGCGCTGGCGATGTACGTGGTGGCGACGTCAACCGGCATCTACTGGGCCTTCGACGGCGTGCGCGACGTCGTCAGCGCCTGGGCCGGCGAACCCCGGCCGCCCCGGGCCGCGCGCATGGCGTCCGTCGCGCGCCCGGCGCCGGCCGGCCGCGCTGCCGCCGTGGCGGGCCGCGACACGGCCGGCGCGGAGGGAGGGGGCGCGGCGGACGCCGGGGCCGCGCCCGCCGACGTCTCCCGCGCCTGGGCGGTGTTCCTGCGCGAGGCCGGGCCGTACGCCAGCGCCAGCCTGCGCCTGCCCCCGCAGCCCGGCGCCGCGCTGCAGTTCCAGTGGCTCGGGCCGGACGCGCCCCACGAGCGCGCCCGCAACCGCCTGTCGGTGCAGCCCGCCACCGGCCGGGTGACCGAGGATGCCCGCCATGCCGACCGGCCCGCCGGCAGCCGTTTCCTGGCATCCATCTACCCGCTGCACATGGGCAGCTATTTCGGGCTGCCGGGCCGGGTCGCGATGGCGCTGGCCGCCCTGGCGCTGCCGGCCTTCGCGGTGACCGGCTGGATGCTCTACCTCGACCGGCGCCGCAGCGCCCGCGCGGTCCGGGCCGAACGCGACCGCTTCGCGGCCCTGGCCCCGCCGTCCGCCCGCGGCGACGGCCCGCCGCCGCAGAACACGGTGCTGGTGGCCCACGCCAGCCAGTCCGGCCGTGCCGAGCGCATCGCGCTGCAGACCGCCGAGGCGCTGCAGGCGGCCGGCGTGCCGGTCGCGGTGCGCCCGCTGGCCTCGCTCGACCTGGAGCAGCTGCGCCACTGGCGCCGCATGCTCTGCGTCGCCAGCACCTTCGGCGACGGCGATCCGCCCGACGCCGCGCGCCGCTTCGCGCGGCAGCTCGCCGGCGCGCGGGGCCCGCTGCTGCCGCAGCTGTCCTGCGGCCTGCTGGCCCTGGGCGACCGGCACTACGCGAACTTCTGCGGTTTCGGCCAAGCGCTGGACCACGGGCTGCGGGGGCTGGGCGCGCAGGCGCTGTTCCCGATGGTCGAGGCGGACGACGGCGACCCGGACGCACTGGCCCGCTGGTCCCGCCAAGTGGGCACGCTCACAGGCCGGGAGCTGGATCTCGGGCCGGTGGCGCGGGCGCTGCCGCCGGCGCCCGGCGCATGGCGGCTGGCGCGGCGCGCGCGGTGCAACCCCGGCAGCGAAGGCGGGCCGCTGTTCGCGGTGGATTTCGCCGTTGCCGACGGCAGGGAGGGCGGGGCGCGCGAAGAGGGCGCCGCGGCCGACTGGCGCCCCGGCGCGCTGGCCGAGGTCTGGCCCCGGCAACCGGCGGCGCAGGTCGCCCTGGTGCTGCAGACCTCCGGACTCGACGGCTCCACGGCGGTGCGCTTCGGCGGCGGCACCTGCACGCTGGAAGACGCCCTGTCGCGCAGCGCCCTGCCGGTGCTGCCGTCGGACGGTGCGGACGCCTCTCCCCAGGCGCTGGCCGACCGCCTCGTGCCCCTGGCGCCGCGCCGCTATTCGGTGGCGTCCCTTCCCGGCGAGGGCATGCTGCGCCTGCTGGTGCGGCAGGTGCGCCACGACGGCGGGCTGGGCCTGGGCTCGGGCTGGCTGACGGCGCATGCGCCGCTGGACGGGCCGGTCGCGCTGCGCCTGCTCGACAATCCCAACTTCGCGCCCGAGGCGAGCGACGTGCCCTGCCTCTTCATCGGCAACGGCGCAGGCTTCGCCGGCCTGCGCAGCCAGCTGCAGGACCGGGCACGGCGCGGCCGCCGGCGCAACTGGCTGCTGCTCGGCGAACGCCGGCAGGCGCACGACGACATCGCCGCCGCAGACATCGCCCGCTGGCAGGCCGGGGGCGTCCTGGCGCGGGTCGACCGCGTCTTCTCGCGCGACCAGCCGGAGCGGCTGTACGTGCAGGACCGTCTGCGCGCCGAGGCCGACGCAGTGCGCCGCTGGGTGGTGGCCGACGGCGCGGCGGTCTATGTCTGCGGCAGCCTCGACGGCATGGCCGGCGGCGTCGATGCCGCGCTGCGCGACATCCTGGGCGCCGACGGACTGGACGATCTCGTCGCGGCCGGCCGCTATCGCCGCGACGTGTACTGACCCCCCGCGCACGGCGCCGCCCGCAGGCAAGGGTATTCCCTGGAATTTAAGGGCAAACCCTTATAATCCAGGCCATGTTCACCTTCGTGTCTTGGCTGCGTTCCCTGTCCGATGCTCCCGCAGGCCCGGTGCCGGCGGCGCGCAAACCGACCGTCGCCGCCGTGCACAAGGGCCGCGCCCGTCCCTCGCGGGTGCCGATCCGCGCGCTCGGCCCGCGCTGCCGCGACCGCATCCGGCGCCACCTGCTGGCGCTCGACGCCGGCGACCGCTACATGCGCTTCGGCTACGCCGCCAGCGACGAGCAGGTCGAGCGCTACGTGGCGCAGATCGATTTCGACCGCGACGAGGTCTTCGGCATCTACAACCGCCGGCTCGAACTCATCGCCGTCGCGCACCTGGCCTACGCCCCCGCCACGACCGCCTCGGCCGGCCGCAGCGCGGAGTTCGGCGTGTCGGTGCTGAAATTCGCGCGGGGCCGGGGCTACGGCGCCCAGCTCTTCGCCCGGGCCGTGATGCAGGCCCGCAACGCCGGCGTGCAGCAGCTCATGATCCAGACGCTGAGCGAGAACACCGCGATGCTGCGGATCGCCCGCCGCGCCGGCGCCACCGTGCAGCGCGAAGGCTCGGAATCCGAAGCCTACCTGCAGCTTCCGCCGCCGGGCATCGGCAGCCGGGTCACCCAGCTGCTGCAGGCCCAGGCCGCCGAAGTGGACTACCGCATCAAGCAGCGCAGCCGCCAGATCCAGCGCCTGCTGCGCGGTCCGCAGGCCGCCTGAACCGCAGGGCCGGACGGGCCCGGAGGCTGTCGCCACGGGTCGATCCGCTATCCTCGCACCATCCCAACAACCGCACGTCCTGCACCCCCCGTCTGTGTCAGACCCCCATCCCGCGCGCGCTTCCGACCGGGAAGACAAACGCACCTTCCTGCAGAAAGTCGCCGGCTTCATCCATCCGGCCAAACCGGAATCCACCGACGACCTGATCGACATCCTGGCCAAGGCCGAGGAAGACGACCTGATCGCCGCCGACTCCCGCGTGATGCTCGAAGGCGTGCTGCGCATGGCCGACATGACGGCCACCGATGCGATGGTGCCGGTGTCGCGCATGGATTTCCTGGATATCGACGCGCCGTTCGAGACGCTGATGCACAGTGTCATCCAGACCGCGCATTCGCGCTTCCCGGTCTACAGCGGCGAACGCGAGAACATCGTCGGCATCCTGCTGGCCAAGGATTTGCTCAAGCTGCAGCGCGCGCCCGAGCTGAGCCTGCGCACCCTGCTGCGGCCGCCGATCTTCGTGCCCGAGAGCAAGGGCCTGAACGACCTGCTGCGCGACTTCCGCGCCAACCGCAGCCACATGGCGCTGGTGGTGGACGAATTCGGCAACCTGGCCGGCTGCATCACCATCGAGGACGTCCTCGAGGAGATCGTCGGCGAGATCGAGGACGAGTTCGACACGCCCGAGGAAGAGGGCAGCATCTTCGGCCTGGCCGACGGCAGCTACCGTGTCAGCGGCGACACGCCGGTCGAGCGGGTCGCCGAGAGCTTCTCCGCGGCCCTGGCGCCCTCGGACCCGGACGAGGAACCCTTCGACACCATCGGCGGCCTGATCGCCCATGAGATGGGGCATGTCCCGCAGCGCGGCGAAAGCCATGTGCTGGGCGGGTTGCGCTTCCTGGTGATGCACACCCGCGGCGGCGCGGTGCGCTGGTTCAAGGTGTCGCCGGCCGAGCCGGCATCGGCCGACCCGGACGCCGCATGACGCGGGCCCGCGGCCCGGCGGCCGGGGGGGCCGGGCACCGTCCGGCGCGGTGGCCGCGTGCCATGGCGGTCCCGGTAGCCGCCGTCCTGGCCGGCCTGGCGCAGGCCGCTTCCATCGCCGCGCCCTGGAACGGACGGCCGCAGGGCTGGCTGCAGATCCTCTCGCTGGCCGCCCTGGTGGCGCTGCTGGCCCGGCCGTCGTCCGACCCCGCGCACGGGACGACCGCGCGCCGCGCCGGCCTCACCGGCTGGCTCTTCGCCACCGCCTGGCTCACCGGCACCTTCTGGTGGCTGTACGTGTCGATGCACACCTACGGCGGCCTGCCGGCGCCGCTGGCGGTGCTGGCGGTGCTGGGGCTGGCGGCCTTCCTGGCGATCTACTACGGCGTCGCCGCGGCGGCCTGGACCGCCTGGACGCGGGGCGCCCCGCTGGCCTGGCGCGCGGCGGTCTTCGCCGCGCTGTGGCTGGTGGCCGAACTGCTGCGCGGCAGCTGGTTCACCGGTTTTCCCTGGGGCGCGGGCGGCTATGCGCATGTGGACGGGCTGGCGCGTCGGCTGGCGCCGTGGATCGGCGTCTACGGCGTCGGCGCGGTCGCCGCCTTCGGCGCGGCGCTGGCCGCGCTGGCCTGCGTGGCGGGCCCGCGCCGCGTGAAGCCGCGGATCTCGCACCTGGCGGGCGCCGGGGTCGCGCTGGCGGCCATCGGGCTGGCGGCGCTGCTGCCGCCCGCGTCCGCGCCGGGCGCCGGGCAGCCGATGGCGGTCGAGCTGCTGCAGGGCAACATCCCGCAGGACGAGAAGTTCGAGCCCGGCAGCGGCGTGCCGCTGGCGCTGGACTGGTACGCGGCGCAGCTCGACGGCGCCCGCGCGGCGCTGGTCGTGGCGCCCGAGACGGCCCTGCCGCTGCTGCCGCAGCAGCTGCCCGACGGCTACTGGGACCGCCTGCGCCGCCGCTTCGCCACCGGCGGGCAGGCCGCGCTGGTCGGCATCCCGCTGGGCAACCGCGAGGTCGGCTACAGCAATTCGATCGTCGGCCTGCGCCCGGGCACCGAAGCGGTCTACCGCTACGACAAGCACCACCTGGTGCCCTTCGGCGAATTCATCCCGCCGCTGTTCCGCTGGTTCACCGAGATGATGAACATCCCGCTGGGCGACTTCAACCGCGGCCCTATCGGCCAGCCGACCTTCGACTGGCAGGGCCAGCGCATCGCGCCGCACGTCTGCTACGAGGACCTGTTCGGCGACGAGATGGCGGCGCAGTTCCGCGACCCGGCGCGCGCGCCGACCATCCTGGCCAACCTCAGCAACATCGGCTGGTTCGGCGACACCCTGGCCATCGACCAGCACCTGCAGATCTCGCGCATGCGGGCGATCGAATTCGCCCGGCCGCTGATCCGCGCCACCAACACCGGCGCCACGGTCGTCATCGACCACCGCGGGCAGGTCGCCGCCGAACTGCCGCGGATGACCCGCGCGGTGCTGCGCGCCGAGGTGGAGGGCCGCGGCATCGCGCCCGGCAGCGAGATCACGCCCTTCGCGCGCTGGGCCGCCCGGCTGGGGCTGGCGCCGCTGTGGGCGCTGGGCCTGGGCATGGCCGCGGCGGCGGCCCTGTCGGCGCGCTGGCGATCGGCGCGCGGCCGGGCCGCCTGAGGCTTCGGCGGCGCGGACGGCGGCGCGTGCGGCGCCCCGGGATTTCCCGGCGCCGGTCCGCATGACCGCATGCGCGAACGGCATCGTTCCCGCGTTCCGCCCGACGGGGCCTCCACTACCATCGCGGGGCCGGCATGCGGCTTGCATGCGCCTGCCGGGATCCACAACCCCGTTTCATTCCCTGAGGAGACTCCCGATGTCCTTGTCCCCCCGTTTCCGCGCCTGGATGGCCGGCTTCGCGCTCGCGGCCGGCAGCACGCTGGCCTGCGCCCAGGCGGTCGTCGCGCCCGCGCCCGCCGCCATGCCCGCGCAGCAGTCCGCCGCGGCCAAGCCGAACGTGGTCATCCTGGCGACCGGCGGCACCATCGCCGGCGCCGGCGCCAGCAGCGTCAACAGCGCCAGCTACGCCGCCGCCAAGGTCGCGGTGGACAAGCTGATCCTGGGCCTGCCCGAGCTGCAGAAGGTCGCCAACGTGCGCGGCGAGCAGACCTTCCAGATCGCCTCCGAGAGCTTCACCAACGACGCGCTGCTGACGCTGGCGCGCCGGGTCTCCGCGCTCGCCAAGCAGCCCGACGTCGCCGGCATCGTGGTCACCCACGGCACCGACACGCTCGAGGAGACCGCCTACTTCCTGAACCTGGTGGTGCGCACCGACAAGCCGATCGTGGTGGTCGGCTCGATGCGTCCGGGCACCGCGCTGTCGGCCGACGGCGCGCTCAACCTGTACGACGCGGTCAGCGTGGCCGCCTCGCAGGACGCCCGCGCCAAGGGCGTGCTGGTGACGATGAACGACGAGATCCAGTCCGGCCGCGACGTGGCCAAGCTGGTCAACATCAAGACCGAGGCCTTCAAGAGCCAGTGGGGCCCGCTGGGCATGGTGGTCGAGGGCAAGAACTACTGGTTCCGCGCGCCGGTCAAGCGCCACACCGCGCAGAGCGAGTTCGACATCGACCAGATCCAGGCGCTGCCGCCGGTCGAGATCGTCTACGGCTACGGCAACGTGCCGCGCTCGGCGGTGGACGCCATCGGCGCCACGCCCGGCCTGCAGGCCATCGTGCACGCCGGCACCGGCAACGGCTCGGTCGCCGACCGGGTGGTCCCGGCGCTGCAGGAACTGCGCAACAAGGGCGTCAACGTGATCCGCTCGTCGCGCGTGCCGGCCGGCTTCGTGCTGCGCAACGCCGAGCAGCCCGACGACAAGTACGACTGGGTGGCGGCGCACGACCTGAACCCGCAGAAGGCCCGCATCCTGGCGATGGTCGCGCTGACCAAGACCCGCGATCCGAAGGAACTGCAGCGGATCTTCTGGGAATACTGATCCGACCGATCGACGCCCCGCGCCGGCGGCGTCGATTCAAGGTTCGGGGGCGCATGCCGATAAGTCGGTGATGCCGAGTCCGCCGAGAGGCGGGCTTTCCCTATTTTTCCGACCCGGCCGTTTCATGCAATCCTTCCTTCGCAATCTGAAGGTTTCCCACAAGTTCCTGTTCATCGGTTTCCTGGCCTTGCTGATGATGGCGCTGCCGACCACGCTCGTCGTGTCCGACGGCATCGGCAGGCTGCGGGTGGCGCAGCGCGAAGTGGCCGGACTCGCGCCCGTCGCGGATGCGCTCAGGCTGGTGCAGGCGCTGCAGCAGCACCGCGGGCTGTCCGCCCTGGTGCTCAGCGGCAAGGCGGACCAGGCCGCCGCGCGGCAGGCCAAGCAGACGGCGGTGGATGCCCTGTTCGCCCGGGCGCAGGCATCGGCCGGCACGCTCGACGTCCCCCGGCTCTCGGCGCAGGCCGCATCGTCGACGGCCGACTGGAAAGCGCTGGCCGCCGCTGTGGAGGGCAAGGCCGTGACCCCGGAGGAAAGCTTCGGACGGCACAGCCGTCTCATCGAGGCGCAGCTCGCGTTGGTCGAGGACATCGCGAATGCCGCGGGCCTCAACCTGCATCCGGAAACCGCGGGCCATTTCCTGCAGCTGGGCGTGCTGCAGCATTTCCCGCGGATCAGCGAGAGCCTGGGCCAGATGCGCGCGCGGGGCGCGGTGCTGCTGGCGCGCGGCGAGGCGTCCGCCCAGGAGAAGTCCCAGCTGGCCGCGGCGGCCGGCGTCCTGCGCGAAAGCCTGCGCGTCGGCCACAAGGTGATGGATCAGGCCATGGAGGCCGACGCCGCGCTGCGCACGCGCCTGTCCCCCCCGCTGGCCGCCGCGGAGCAGGGCGCGCAAACCGTGCTGCGCCTGGTGGACGAGAAGATCGTGCTGGCGCCGGCGCTGTCCTTCCCCTCGGCGGACTACTTCGCCGACACCACCCGCGCCATCGACCAGCAGTTCGCGCTCGTCGACGCGGCGCTGGAGTCGCTGGACGGCCTGATCGAGCAGAGCGCCGCCGGAGCGCGCACGCGGCTGCTGTTCGTCGCGGCCAGCGCGCTGGCGCTCACCGTGCTCGCGCTCTGGACGATGGCGGCCGTCAGCCGCAACACCACGCGCTCGGTGCGCACCGCGGTGGAACTGGCCGAGGCGGTGGCCGCCGGCGATCTGGGCCGGCGGATCGACGCGGAGGGCCGCGACGAGATCGGCCGGCTGCTGCGGGCCCTGGACACGATGAACGGCAGCCTGGCGCAGGTGGTGCGCACCGTGCGCGGCAATGCCGACAGCGTGGCGACGGCCAGCGCGCAGATCGCCCAGGGCAACGGCGACCTCTCGCAGCGCACCGAGCAGCAGGCCAGCGCGCTGGAGGAGACCGCGGCCTCCATGGAGGAGCTGTCCTCGACCGTGCGGCACAACGCCGACAGCGCGCGCCAGGCCAGCACCTTCGCCGTGGACGCCGACACGGTGGCGCGGCAGGCCGGCGCCACGGTCGACCGCATGGTGCGCACCATGCAGCAGATCGAGGCGAGTTCGCACCGCATCGGGGAAATCGTCGGCGTGATCGACGGCATCGCCTTCCAGACCAACCTGCTGGCCCTGAACGCGGCGGTCGAGGCGGCGCGCGCCGGGGAGCAGGGGCGGGGCTTCGCGGTGGTGGCCGGCGAGGTGCGCGGGCTGGCCCAGCGCAGCGCGCAGGCGGCCCGCGAGGTCAAGACCCTGATCACCGAGAGCGTGGAACGGGTCGCGCAGGGCAGCCAGCTGGCCAGCCAGGTCGGCGGCACCATGGAAGGCATCGCCGCCTCGATCCGCCGGATGGCCGATGTCCTGGGCGAGATCAGCCTGGCCAGCAACGAGCAGAGCACCGGCGTGGCCCAGGTGGGCGAGGCGGTGAGCCAGATGGACCAGGCCACGCAGCAGAACGCCGCGCTGGTGGAGGAGAGCGCCGCAGCGGCCGAGAGCCTGCGCCAGCAGGCGATGGCGCTGGTCGAGGCGGTGTCGGTGTTCCGGCTGGGCGATGCCGCTGCGCCGGCGCTGCCGGCGCCGGAAGCGCGCGCCTGATGCAACCTGCCGCAACCGCCGCACCACCCGATGCGGCGTTCCGTCCGGCTTCGCCCGCGCCGGGCGCCCGCGACGTCGGCTAGCCGCCCGCGACCGCCATCGGCGGGTGGACGGACGGCATCGCGCCCCGAGCGGTGGGCTGCGGCAGGAAGTCGGTGCCGGTGCGCTGCGGCTCGGCAGCCGGCGGCGGTGCGGCCGGTGCCGGCGCGGGGATGGTGGCCGGGGTCGGCAGCGCCGCGGGCGGCGCCAGCCGGTGCTCCAGCCAGCCGATCGCGAAAACCGCGATCGGGATCGCCGCGCCGAGCAGCGGGATCCAGCCGCCGAGGCCCAGGGGCTGCGGCCCGCGGGCCGCCGGCGGATGCGGATCGGCCGGTGCGTCGGGGCGCGGCGCGGGGGCCGCCGGCGGCGCGCCGGGGCGGCCGGACGCAGCGGATGCGCCGGACGTGGCGGGCGGTGCGGGTTCGCGGGAGGTGTCCATGGCTACACCATCGATGCGCCGGGGCGCCGCAGGCAGTCGCGCTCGACCGCATCGGCGATCCAGCGGGCGGTGGCGCCCACGGCGCCGGTCGGGTCGACGCTGAAGTTCCGCGGGAACGGCGGGGCGCCGGCGGCGGGCACGCTGGGTACGTACCGGCACGGGCCGCGGCGGTTGGCCGGATCGGCGCCGATGGCCGCGGGCGCGCCCGGCGCCGGGCGCTGGAGCAGCCCGCGGCGGGCGAGGTCGTGCGTCATCGTGTTTCTCCCCGAGGGCAGCGTCCGCATGCAGTGGTGGGATGTCCGGGACGCCCGGGCATTCTGGGCAGCGCCCCGGGCGCCCGGCGTTGCGATGCGTAACCGCCGCGGAGGGGCGCCGTAGAATTCACCGCTTTGCCGCACCGCCGACCCGTGCGGCGCGCGCCGTCCCCGGCACCGGCCGCCGCGCCGGCCCCGGGCGCGGCGGACCTTCCCAGCGACCCAGCACCACCATGTTGACCTTCCAGCAAATCATCCTCACGTTGCAGAACTACTGGAGCAACCAGGGCTGCGCCCTCCTGCAGCCGTACGACATGGAAGTCGGCGCCGGCACTTCGCACACCGCGACCTTTTTGAGAGCGCTCGGCCCCGAGCCCTGGAAGGCCGCCTACGTGCAGCCGAGCCGCCGGCCCAAGGACGGCCGCTACGGCGAGAACCCCAACCGCCTCCAGCACTACTACCAGTACCAGGTGGTGCTCAAGCCCGCGCCGAGCAACATCCTGGAGCTGTACCTCGGCAGCCTGGAAGCGCTCGGTTTCGACCTGAAGAAGAACGACATCCGCTTCGTCGAGGACGACTGGGAGAACCCCACGCTCGGCGCCTGGGGCCTGGGCTGGGAGGTCTGGCTCAACGGCATGGAGGTGACCCAGTTCACCTACTTCCAGCAGGTCGGCGGCATCGACTGCCGGCCGATCACCGGCGAGATCACCTACGGCCTGGAACGCCTGGCGATGTACCTGCAGGGCGTGGACAACGTCTACGACCTGACCTGGACCGAGGGCCCCGCCGCAGGCTCCAAGTTGACCTACGGCGACGTCTACAAGCAGAACGAGGTGGAGCAGTCGGCCTACAACTTCGAGCATTCCGACGCCGATTTCCTCTTCACCGCCTTCGCCGCCCACGAGAAGCAGGCCAGGCACCTCATGGAAGCGCAGCTCGCGCTGCCGGCCTACGAGCAGGTGCTCAAGGCCGCGCACAGCTTCAACCTGCTCGACGCCCGCGGCGCGATCAGCGTGACCGAGCGCGCCGCCTACATCGGCCGCATCCGCAACCTGGCGCGCAG
>JAKOND010000011.1 GCA_022702125.1 Burkholderiaceae bacterium | reverse complement strand
TGCCTCGGCTCAGCGACCTCGCGCCTGCCGAGCCGGTCGTTCGATACGAGCACGAAGCACCTGGCGACCTACTGCACATCGACACCAAGAAGCTCGGACGCATTCTTCGGCCCAGCCACCGGGTGACTGGTAACCGCCGTGACAAGAGCCCTGACGCGGGCTGGGAGACCTTGTTCGTGGCAATTGACGACCACGCCCGCATCGCCTTTACCGCAATGCATCCAGACGAGAAGAAACAGCAGGCGGTCGAGTTCCTGCAAAACGCCGTGGCCTCTTACGCAGGACTCGGCGTGGGCATCAAACGCCTCCTGACAGACAATGGCGCAGCCTTCCGTTCGAGAGAGTTCTCCACGGCCTGCAAGACCTTGGGCGTGCAGCACAAGTTCACCAGGCCGTACCGACCACAGACAAACGGCAAGGCCGAACACTTCATTCAATCGGCATTGCGCGAATGGGCTTATGGCTGGACGTACCAGACCTCAGACCAACGAACCGAAGCATTAGCCGACTGGCTGCACCACTACAACTGGCACCGGCCACACAGCGGCATCGGTCGCGTTGTACCCATCTCTAGGCTCAGATCTGCAAACAACCTCTTGACGCTTCACACCTAGGCCGCGCCCTTGAACGGGAACGTCGCGGCGTGCCGCCAGGGCCCGCCGACGTAGTGCCAGACCTGCAGGCCCGTCGCGCCGACCGCGTGCGGCGCGAAATCCCGCTGGAGTTCGGCCTGCAGCCGCCGCGCGGCCTCGGACGGCACCTTGTTCTGCACCGTGACGTGCAGCCGCCCGTGCCAGTGCCGGTCCTGGCGGCCGAGCAGCGGCTCCCAGCGCGCGGCGAGCGCGCCGCGCAGGCCGGTCGCCTCGGGCGACGTCATCCCGTAGGCGACCCCGGCCCCCAGGAACAGCACCCGGTCCACGCGCAGCGGGAAGGCTTCGGTGGCACCGGCCCGATCCGCGGCATCGCGCAGCACCGTGTCCATCGATCCGACCGGCAGCGCGTGGAACAACGTGATATGCGCATCGAGGAAATTGCGCTCGGGCGGGAAATGCGCTTGCCGCAATGCCGTGAGACGCGCGGCGGCTTCCGCATCCATCCGCAGGGTGACGATCAGGGCGGTCGGGTGCGTGTCGGACTCGGAGGGGCGTTGCTGCATGACTGGATTCCACGCGAATGCATGGTTCGCGAGATTCTGCGATCCGCGAATCCGTCACGCGTAGCAGCTTGCTACCCGCACGGCATTTCCGTGCCTCGCCTTCCCCAGCATCCGCGGGTTCCCTGTGAATCAATGCATGGCCGGCCCTGGCGGATCCAGGAAAGCGCCCTCCGTCGAGTACCTCGGGCAGACGGCCCCTTCGCAGTTCTACGCCGCTTCCAGCCGCAGACATTCCATCAACAGCCCCGTCGCGGGCGTGATCTTCGAACCCCGCAGCGTGATCAGCCCCACCGGCGGCAGCTCGATCGGCACCGCCAGCCGCGCCACCGCCACCATCCCCCGCGCCGCGAAATGCCGCGCCACCGAGCGCGCCATGAACGCCACCGCGCCGCGCTGGTGCAGGAAGGTGATCTGCGACAGGAAGGACGCCGACTCCACGATGTCCTCCGGCGGGTGCAGGCCCTCGGCGTGGAACGCCTGGTCCAGCTTCACCCGCAGCGAGGCCCAGGGCGGCGGCATCACGCAGGGCAGCGCGGCGAGGTCGGCCCAGGTCGGCCGGCGCTTGCGGGCCAGCGGGTGGCCGGGGCGCACCACGGCGGCCATCGGCTCCTCGTACAGCGCCTCGGTCTCCAGGTCGGGCGCGGCGTAGCCGGGCTCCAGGCGGCCGACGAACAGGTCCAGCTCGCCCAGCCGCAGCTTGGGCAGCAGCCGGGTCAGGTCGCCCTCGTCGATCAGCACCGTGGTGCGGCCGGAGCGGGCCTTGAGCCGCTCCACCGCCCGCGCCAGCAGCACCGGCGTGGCGACGACCATCGCGCCCACGCTGGTGCGGCCGCTGGCGCCGCCGGCCTCGGCGGCGATCTCGTCGCGGGTGCGGTCGAAGCCGGCGAGCACCGCGCGCGCGAAGCGCACCACGCTGGCGCCGGCGGGCGTGGGCACGGTGCCGCGGGTGGAGCGCTCGAACAGCGGCAGCCCGAACATGCGCTCGATTTCGGCCAGCGTCTTGGAGACGGCGGGCTGCGTCACCGACAGGAACTCGGCCGCCCGGCCCAGGTGGCGGAACTGGTCCAGCGCCACCAGCATCTGCAGGTGGCGCAGCTTGAGGTTGGAACGCAGCACGCGGTCGATCTGGCTCATGCGGCAGGGCTCCCGATGGATGGCGGACGGTGGTGGCGGGTGCCGCTCCATAACCTGCGGGCTATGGAGCGAGTCCGTTAATTCATTGGAAAGCAATGATTGTCCGCGGAAGAATCCGGTCCGTGCCTTCCCACAAGACCGACAGGAGACAACGATGACCCCTTCCCGCCCCCTGCAGCGGCGCCAGTTCGTCCTGGGCGCCGCCGGCGCGGCCGTCCTGGCCGCCGCGCCCGCCGTCCGCGCCCAGTCCTACCCGGACAAGCCGATCGCCTTCATCTGCCCCTGGCCCGCCGGCGGCACCGCCGACCAGTCGATGCGAGTGCTCTGCCAGGTGGCGGCCGCCCAGCTGGGCCAGCCGATCGCGGTGGAGAACCGGGTCGGCGCCTCCGGGATGATCGGCACCAAGACGCTCGCCGGCGCCCGCCCGGACGGCTACACCATCGGGCAGATCCCGATCTCGGTCACCCGCTTCTCGCAGCTCGGCACGGTGCAGCTCGACCCGCTCAAGGATTTCACCTACATCGCCCGCGTCTCGGGCCAGACCTTCGGCATCGCGCTGCCGGCCGGCGCGCCGTGGAAGACGCTGCAGGACCTCGTCGCCCACGCCAAGGCGAACCCCGGCAAGGTGACCTACGCCCACGCCGGCATCGGCGGCGCGACCCACGTGGGCATGGAGGAATTCGCGATGGCCGCCGGCATCAAGCTGCGCGACGTGCCCTACAAGGGCGGCGCCGAGGCGCTGCAGGCGGTGCTGGGCGGCCATGTCGACCTGCTGGCGGACTCCAGCTCCTGGGCGCCGCACGTGGAGGCCGGCAAGCTGCGGCTGCTGGCCACCTGGGGGCCGGAGCGCACCGCCCGCTTCAGGGACGTGCCCACGCTCAGGGAACTGGGCTACGACGTGGTGGTCGATGCGCCCAACGGCATCGGCGCGCCGCGCGGCCTGGACCCGGCGGTGGTGCAGCGGCTGCGCGACGCCTTCCGCAAGGCGGCCGCCAGCCCGGAGTTCAAGCAGGCCTGCGACCGGATCGACGCCACCGTGCTCTACCTCGACGCGCCCGACTACGCGCAGTACGTCGCGGCCCAGTACCGCAAGGAGCAGGGCCTGATCGAGAAGCTCAGGCTCAAGGAGCTGATGCGCGGCTGAGGCCGCGCGCCGCCCTCGCCCCGCACCCCAGGATCGCCCCCGCCCATGACCACCGACCTCGCCCACGATGCCGCCCCCCTCGCCGTCCCCGCAGCCTCCCCCGCCGACGCGCCGGCGGCGAACCCGCTGATCCGCCTGCACCCGCGCGACAACGTGCTGGTCGCCCGCAGCGCCCTGTCCATGGGGCAGGCGCTGCCCGGGCTCGGCGCGCGCGCCCGCGCCCAGGTGCCGGCGGGCCACAAGATCGCCGCGGTGCCGATCGCCGCCGGCGAGCCGGTGCGCAAGTACGACACGGTGATCGGCGTCGCGGCGCACGACCTGGCGCCGGGCGACTACATCCACGGCCACAACCTGACGCTGGTGGACTTCTACCGCGACCCGGCCTTCTGCCAGGACGTGCGACCGGTGGACTACGTGCCCGAGGCCGAGCGCGCCACCTTCCAGGGCTTCGTGCGCGCCGACGGGCGGGTCGGCACCCGCAACTTCGTCGGCATCCTGTCCTCGGTCAACTGCTCGGCCACGGTCATCAAGCGGATCGCGGCGCACTTCACGCCGGAGCGGCTGGCCGCCTTCCCGCACGTGGACGGCGTGGTCGCCTTCGCGCAGACCAGCGGCTGCGGCATGTCCTCGCCGAGCGAGCATTTCGACGTGCTGCGCCGCACCCTGGCCGGCTACGCGCGCCACCCGAACCTGGCGGGCGTGCTGATCGTCGGCCTGGGCTGCGAGCGCAACCAGGTCGACGCGCTGGTCGATTCGCAGGGCCTGCAGGCCGGGCGCCTGCTGCGCACCCTGGTGATGCAGGAGGTGGGCGGCACCCGCGCCACGATCGAGGCCGGCATCCGCGCCGTCGAGGCGATGCTGCCCGAGGCCGACGCCGCGCGGCGCCGGACGGTGCCGGCCAGCCACCTCAAGATCGGCCTGGAGTGCGGCGGCTCGGACGGCTTCTCGGGCATCAGCGCCAACCCGGCGCTGGGCGCGGCGATGGACATCCTGGTGCGCCACGGCGGCACCGCCATCCTGTCGGAGACGCCCGAGATCCACGGCGTCGAGTTCATGCTCACGCGCCGCGCCGTCACGCCCGAGGTCGGCCAGCAGCTGCTCGACCGGCTGGCCTGGTGGGAGCGCTACGCCGCCGGCCAGAACGCGCAGTTCAACGGCGTGGTCGGCCACGGCAACCAGGCCGGCGGCCTGGCCAACATCTTCGAGAAGTCGCTCGGCTCCGCGATGAAGGGCGGCACCACGCCGCTGCAGGCGGTCTACGGGTACGCCGAGCCGATCGAGACCGCCGGCTTCGTCTTCATGGATTCGCCGGGCTACGACCCGGTGGCCTGCACCGGCCAGATCGCCAGCGGCGCCAACCTGATCTGCTTCACCACCGGGCGCGGCTCGATGTTCGGCAGCAAGCCGGCGCCCACCATCAAGCTCGCGAGCAACACGCCCATGTACCGGCGCCTGGAAGAGGACATGGACATCGACTGCGGCCCGGTGATCGACGGCGGGGCGACGATCGAGCAGATGGGCGGGCGCATCTTCGAGCGCATCCTGCGGCATGCCTCGGGCGAGCCGACCAAGAGCGAGGCGCTGGGCCTGGGCGACCACGAGTTCGTGCCCTGGCACCTGGGCATCGTGAGCTGACCGCCCGTCCGATCCATTCAAAAACCATAGCAGCAGGCGAAGGCAGAATGCCCGCTGCCCGCTGTTTTCATCACCCCCTCGCATGCCCCTGACCCTCACCCGCGCCGACCTGCAGCGCGACGCCAACTTCATCGCCGGCCAGTGGCGCCCCGCCGTTGCCGGCCGCACCCTGGACGTGTCCGACCCGGCCACCGGCGCCGCTTTCGCCCGGGTGCCCGATTCCGGCGCCGCCGACGCCCGCGCCGCGACCGACGCGGCCCACGCCGCCTTCGCCGGCTGGCGCCGCACGCCCGCCAAGCAGCGCGCCGCCATCGTCCGCCGCTGGAACGACCTGGTGCTGGCCCACCGGGACGACCTGGGGCGGCTCATCTCGCGCGAGCAGGGCAAGCCGCTGGCCGAGGGCACCGGCGAGGTCGCCTACGCCGCCGGCTACATCGCCTGGTTCGCCGAGGAGGCCACCCGCGCCAACGGCGAGGTGATCCCGGCGCCGGTGCCGGGCCGGCGCATGTTCGCGCTCCGGGAGCCGGTGGGCGTGGTGGCCGCGATCACGCCGTGGAATTTCCCCGCCGCGATGATCGCCCGCAAGATCGCGCCGGCGCTGGCCGCCGGCTGCACCGTGGTCTGCAAGCCGGCCGAGGACACGCCGCTGACCTCGCTCGCGCTGGTGGCCCTGGCCGAGGAGGCCGGCGTGCCGCCGGGCGTGCTCAACATCGTCACCGCCTCGCGCGAGCGCGCCGCCGAGGTGGTGGACGACTGGCTGGACGACCCGCGGGTGCGCAAGATCACCTTCACCGGCTCCACCCCGGTCGGCAAGCACCTGGCGCGCCGCTCGGCCGACACGCTCAAGAAGCTGTCGCTGGAGCTGGGCGGCAACGCGCCCTTCATCGTCTTCGAGGACGCCGACCTCGACGCCGCGGTCGACGGCCTGATGGCGTCCAAGTTCCGCAACGGCGGCCAGACCTGCGTCTGCCCGAACCGGGTGTTCGTCCACGACGCGGTGCACGACGCCTTCGCCGGCAAGCTCGCGGCGCGCGTCGCGGCCCTGCGCGTCGGTCCCGCGACCGACGCCGGCTCGCAGATCGGCCCGATGATCAACGCCCGCGCCGTCGAGAAGATCGAGCGCCACGTGCGGGACGCGGTGGCCCGCGGCGCGAAGGTGCTGACCGGCGGCGCCCGGCTGCCGGCGCTGGGCCCGAACTACTTCGCGCCCACGGTGCTGGTCGGCGCCGACGCCACCATGGCCTGCGCCTGCGAGGAGACCTTCGGCCCGGTCGCGCCGCTGACCCGCTTCGCCGACGAGGCCGAGGTCGTCGCCGCCGCCAACGACACGCCCTTCGGCCTCGCGGCGTATTTCTATTCCAACGACGCGCGGCGCATCTGGCGGGTGGCCGACGCGCTGGAGACCGGCATCGTCGGCGTCAACGAGGGCGCGCTGTCCGCCGAGGCGGCGCCCTTCGGCGGCGTTAAGGAATCGGGCTACGGGCGCGAGGGCTCGGTCCACGGCCTGGACGACTACCTGCAGGTGAAGTACGTCTGCCAGGGCCTGCTGGACTGAGGCTCCCGGCCGCCCCGCGCCCGGGAAAACCCGGCCCCGCCGCCGGGTCCGGCGCAGGCCCGGGGCGCTAGGATGCCCGCGGGGCCGCAGGGCCCTGCGCCTTCACCACGAGAACCGGAGACACCGATGCCCCTTCCCCTCCCGCCCGCGGCCGCCCTTCCGCCCGACGACGCCGGCGCCGGCGCCGGCGCCGGTCCGCGAGCGCCGCTGCCGCGCCGCCGACTGCTGCGTGCCGGCGGCGCGCTGGCGCTGGCCGGCGCCGCCCCGGCCGCCTTCGCGCAGGCCCTCGATTTCCGGCCCAGCCCGCGCTACCCGGACCCGGCGGTCAAGGTGCTGGACCCGTCGTTCGCCAGGTACCGCCTCTTCAGCGCCTCGGTCGAGCAGCTGGCCACCGGCTTCCGCTGGGCCGAGGGGCCGGTCTGGTTCGGCGACGGGCGCTACCTGCTGTTCTCCGACATCCCCAACAACCAGATCGTCCGCTACGACGAGGCCACCGGCGCGGTCGGCGTGTTCCGCCACCCGTCGAACCACAGCAACGGCCTGGCCCGCGACCGCCAGGGCCGGCTGCTGGCCTGCGAGCACCTGACCCGCCGCGTCACCCGCACCGAGTACGACGGCAGCATCACCGTGCTGGCCGACCGCTTCGAGGGCAAGCGCCTCAATTCGCCCAACGACATCGTCTGCCGCTCCGACGGCTCCATCTGGTTCACCGACCCGCCCTTCGGCATCGGCGGCCACTACGAGGGCGAGAAGCAGGCGTCCGAACTGCCGCACGCCGTCTACCGCATCGATCCCTCGGGCCGGCTGGACCGGGTGCTGGAGCTGCCCTTCCCCAACGGCCTGGCCTTCACGCCCGACGAGCAGCAGCTCTACCTGATCGGCCGCACGCCGCAGAACAGCCGCATCCTCTGGCGCTACGAGGTCACGCAAGGCGGCCGCGGCCTGGGCAGCCGGACGCAGGTGGTCGAGGGCGGCACCACCGGCGCGCTCGACGGCTTCCGCGTCGACGAGGACGGCAACCTCTGGGCCGGCTGGGGCAGCACCGGCGCGCCGGACTCCAACGCCGAGGAACTCGACGGCGTGATGGTCTTCAACCCCGCCGGCAAGCCGATCGGCCACATCCGCCTGCCCGAGCGCTGCGCCAACCTGTGCTTCGGCGGTCCGAAGCGCAACCGGCTCTTCATGGCCAGCTCGCATTCGCTCTACGCCCTCTACGTCGAGACCCGGGGCGCGGTGTAGCCGCCCGCCCCGCCGCCCCGCCATCCACCGCTTCCCCGACCCGAAAGGCCCCGATGCCCGCCCACAACCCGTTCAAGGCCGCCCTGGCCGCCCGCCGCCCGCAGGTCGGCCTCTGGCTGTCGATGGCCGACCCCTACCTGGCCGAAGTCAGCGCCACGGCCGGCTTCGACTGGCTGCTGATCGACGGCGAGCACGCGCCCAACGACCTGCGCTCCACCCTGGCGGCGCTGCAGGCGGTGGCGCCCTACCCGGCGCAGCCGGTGGTGCGGGCGGTGCACGGCGACACCGCGCTGATCAAGCAGCTGCTCGACATCGGCGCGCGGACCCTGCTGGTGCCGATGGTGGACACCGCCGACCAGGCCCGCGCCCTGGTCGCCGCCACCCGCTACCCGCCGCAGGGCATCCGCGGCGTGGGCAGCGCGGTGGGCCGCGCCTCGGGCTGGAGCGCCCGCGCCGACTACCTCGACATCGCCGACGACGAAGTCTGCCTGCTGGTGCAGGCCGAGACGGTCACCGCGCTGGCCAACCTGGAGGCGATCTGCGCGGTGGACGGCGTGCACGGCGTCTTCATCGGTCCGGCCGACCTCGCCGCCTCGATGGGCCACCGCGGCCGACCCGGCCACCCGGAGGTCCAGGCCGCCATCGAGTCCGCGATGCGCACCATCGTCGCCTCCGGCAAGGCCGCCGGCACGCTCACCTCCGACCCCGCGCTGGCGCGCCGCTACCTGGAGCTGGGCTGCACCTTCGTCGCGGTCGGCGTGGACGTGCTGGTGTTCGCGAACGGGGCGCGCACGCTGGCCGCGCAGTTTTGCGACCGCGAAAGCGCCGAGGCTCCGGCGGCATCGCCGCACGCGCGCGGCGCCTACTGAGCGGGAACCGCGGGCGGGGACGGCAGCGCCGGATCGCCGAGCGCCCGTGCCGGGGCGTACAGCACCGCCGCATCCCCCCGGCACAGCCCCCACAGCCGCATCCCCGCCTGCTCCGCGATCCGCACCGCGAGCCCCGTGGGCGCGGAGATCGTCGCCAGCGCCGGAATCCCCAGCCGCGCGCACTTGCGCACCAGCTCGTAGCTCGCCCGGCTGCTCAGCACGACGAATCCCGGCTCCGCCGCCTGCCCGTCCCCGCCGCCCAGCCGCCCGGCCCGCGCCAGCCGCCCCAGCAGCTTGTCGAGGGCGTTGTGGCGCCCCACGTCCTCCAGCACTTCCAGCAAGTGCCCGTCGGGCGCGGCCCATCCCGCGGCGTGCAGCGACCCCGCCTGCGCGTTGAGCGGCTGCAGCCGCCGGAACCCGGCGAAGGCCCGACGCACCGCCCGCAGGTCCAGGCGCTCGACCCATTCCGCGCCGCCCACCCGCTCCGGCGCCAGGTCCAGCGCCGCCAGGCTGTCCACCCCGCAGACGCCGCATCCGGTGCGCCCGGCCAGCGTGCGCCGGCGGTCCTTCAGCCGCGCGAAGCTGCGCGCCGAGATCTCCAGGTGCACCTCGACCGCCGGCGCCTCCTCGTCGAACGGCGCGGCACCGGCCGCCGCCCCGCCGCATGCCGGCACGACCGGCCGCACGGCGATGTCCCGGCAATCGGCCGCCGTGTCCAGGATGCCCTCGCTGAGCGCGAAGCCGAGCGCGAAGTCCTCCAGGTCCTGCGGGGTGCACATCATCACCGCCTGCGAGATGCCGTTGAACACCAGCGCGACCGGCACCTCGGCCGCGACGCTGTCGGCCAGCACCGGCAGGCGCTGCGGCGTCCCGTCGTCCGCGACGCGCTGGCGCTCGACCGGCAGCAGGTGCATCGGCGCGGGCACGCCCTCGCCGTCGTCGCGCGCCGGCAGGCCATCGTCGGCGCCGGCATGGAAGAGGCCGGCGGGTCGCAGGTCGCGGATCATGGCGGCGGCTCCTGCGCGCCCGGAGCGGCGTCCGGCGCCGGCGCCGCGTCCACCAGGGCGCGCAGCCGCAGCGCGAGCGCGCGGCCGGCGTCGGTGAGCCCGGCCATCCAGCGTTCGTCCCGGTGCTCCAGGCGCGTCCAGCCGGGGCCGGGCCGGTCGCCCAGCGCACCGTCGCCGGTCAGGGCCAGCTGCCGCATCACCGCGCTGGCGCCCTGCCCCAGCCGCTTGCCCAGGCGCGGCACGGACACCGCCGTGCCTCCGGCGTCGAGCAGCGCCAGCAGCAATCCGGCGGTGGCGCGGTCGATGCGCAGGGCGGGCGGCGCGCCGGAATCGCCGTCAGCCGTCAAACCAGCTCGCCCACCAGCGTTTCGCCGACCACGGCGGTGGCCGGCTCGTGCGGCACCAGCAGCACCGGGATCGACTTGGAAGTCGGCGTGCCGGCGTTGTCGGCCACCGAGTCGAGCGAGACCAGCGGGTTGGTCTCCGGGTAGTAGGCGGCCAGGCAGCCGCGCGGGATGTCGTACTCGACCAGCTTGAAGCGGTCGGCGCGGCGCTCCATGCCGTCGGCCCAGACGGTCTTGATGTCCACCAGGTCGCCGTTCTTCATGCCGAGCGCGCGGATGTCCTCGGCGCCGATGAAGACCACCCGGCGCAGGCCGAACACGCCGCGGTAGCGGTCGTCGTGGCCGTAGATGGTGGTGTTGTACTGGTCGTGCGAACGGGTCGAGAGCAGGTTGAAGACGATGCTGTCGCGCAGCCGGGCGCGCGCGTGGTGCACCGGCGTGTCGGTCGAGATGGCGTGCCCCTTGAACTCGGCCTTGCGCGAGGCGGTCGTCCAGACGCGCTCGCTGGCGGTGTTGCGCAGCCGGAAGCCGCCCGGGTGCGCCACGCGGGCGTTGAAGTCGCGGAAATCGGGGAACACCGCCTCGATCTGGTCGCGGATGCGGGCGTAGTCCTCCGCCAGCCACAGCCAGCGCACCGCGCTGCGCGCGCCGAGCGTGGCGTGCGCCAGCCGCGCGACGATGGCCGGCTCGGACAGGAGGTTCGGCGATGCGGGCGGGTTGATGCCGCTGGAGATGTGCACCATGCCCATCGAGTCTTCCACCGTCACGCCCTGCGGGCCGGCGGCCTGCAGGTCGATCTCGGTGCGGCCCAGGCAGGGCAGGATCAGCGCCTCGCGGCCGTGGATGACGTGGCTGCGGTTGAGCTTGGTGGTGACGTGCACCGTCAGGTCGCAGCGGCGCAGCGCCTTCCAGGTTTCCAGCGTGTCGGGCGTGGCGGCGGCGAAGTTGCCGCCGAGCGCGAAGAACACCTTGCCGCGCCCGTCGCGCATCGCGCGGATGGCTTCGACCGTGTCGAAGCCGTCCGCGCGCGGCGGCGCGAAGCCGTAGACCTGCTGCAGCTTGTCGAGCAGCGCGGCCGGCGGCTTCTCCCAGATGCCCATGGTGCGGTCGCCCTGCACGTTGCTGTGGCCGCGCACCGGGCACGGGCCGGCGCCGGGCCGGCCGATGTTGCCGCGCAGCAGCAGCAGGTCGACGATGGTCTGGATGGTGGCGACCGCGTGCTTGTGCTGGGTGATGCCCATGCCCCAGCAGGCGATCACGCTGTCGGCCTGGCGGTAGATCTCGGCGGCGCTGCGGATCTGCGCCTCGGTCAGGCCCGACTCGGCCACGATGGTGTCCCACGATTCGGCGCGGGCGCTCTCCCGCAGCGCGTCGATGCCGGCGGTGTGCTCGGCGATGAAGGCATGGTCGAACACGCCGCCGTCGCGGTCCTCGCATTCGACCAGGTGCTTGACCATGCCCTTGACCACGGCCAGGTCGCCGCCGACCTGCGGCTGGAAATAGTGGGTGCTGATGCGGGTGGAGCTGTTGGTCACCATCTCCAGCTTGTCCTGCGGATCGGCGAAGCGCTCCAGGCCGCGTTCCTTGAGCGGATTGAAGCTGACGATGCGCGCGCCGCGCTTGTGGGCCGCGCGCAGCTCGCCGAGCATGCGCGGGTGGTTGGTGCCCGGGTTCTGGCCGAAGATGAAGATCGCGTCGGCCTTCTCGAAGTCGTCGAGGCTGACCGTGCCCTTGCCCACGCCGATCTGCGGGCGCATGCCGCTGCCGCTGGGCTCGTGGCACATGTTGGAGCAGTCGGGGAAGTTGTTGGTGCCGTATTCGCGCACGAACAGCTGGTAGAGGAACGCGGCCTCGTTGCTGGCGCGGCCCGAGGTGTAGAAGATGGCCTGGTTCGGGTCCGGCAGCGCGTTGAGGTGCCGGGCGATCAGGCCGAAGGCGTCATCCCAGGAGATCGGCAGGTACTTGTCGCTGGCGCGGTCGTAGACCAGCGGGTCGGTCAGGCGGCCCTGGTCCTCGAGCCAGAAGTCGCTCTTCTGTTCCAGCTCGGCGACGGTGTGGCGCGAGAAGAATTCGGCGGTGGCGCGGCGCGCGGTGGCCTCGGCCGCGACGGCCTTGGCGCCGTTCTCGCAGAACTCGAAGGTGGAGGCGTGGTTGCGGTCGGGCCAGGCGCAGCCGGGGCAGTCGAAGCCGTCGGGCTGGTTGGCCGACAGCAGGGTGCGCGCGCCCTTGAGGGCGATGTCCTGCTTCTGCAGGTGGCGGGCGACGGACTTGAGCGCGCCCCAGCCACCGGCCGGTCCGTCGTAGAGTTCGATGCGTTGTTCGGCCATGGCGGTCTCCTGTGGGGAATGTTTCTCGTCGTCGTCTCAAGACGGCCCCGCGGCGCCGGGAGCGCCGCGGGGCCGGGAACGCGGTCACTGGAAGAACTTGGAGGCGCTGAGCAGCGTTTTCCAGGTGCCCCAGGCCAGCGGGATGCCGACCGCCGCCCAGGCCAGCGCCACCAGCGCCGGGTGGGTCGTGCCGCCGGCCGCGGTGCCGGCGCCGACCGCGGAAGCCGCGGCCTTCTCGTGCGCCAGCTGCTTCTCCACCGCCAGTTCCTCGTCGCTCATGAACCACTTGTCCGCCAGCGGCCGCACAGCCAAGTTTGCGATGAAGCCGATGACCAGCATGCCGACAAGGATGTACATCGTCTGGTTGTAGACCTGCTCGCGCGGGATGCCCAGGCCCAGCTGGTACTCGCGCATGTAGTTCACCACCACCGGGCCCAGGATGCCGGCGGTGGCCCAGGCGGTCAGCAGCCGGCCGTGGATGGCGCCCACGAACTGGGTGCCGAACAGGTCGGCCAGGTAGGCCGGCACCGTCGCGAAGCCGCCGCCGTACATCGACAGGATGATGCAGAAGGCGCCGACGAACAGCAGCTTGTTGCCGGCCGCGGCCGCGCTCGGGATGCTGGCGTAGAGCAGGCCGCCCAGCACGAAGAAGATCGCGTAGGTGAGCTTGCGGCCGAGCTTGTCGGAGATGCTGGCCCAGAAGAAGCGCCCGCCGATGTTGAACAGCGACAGCAGCGCGGTGAAGCCGGCGGCGATGGCGCCGATGGCGGTCAGCTGGCCCTTGTCGAGTTCGGCGTAGCGGGTCTGCAGGCCGATCAGCGCGCCGCCGAAGACTTCCTGCAGCATCGGCGAGGACATGCCGATCACGCCGATGCCGGCCGACACGTTCATGCACAGCACGGTCCAGATCAGCCAGAACTGCGGGATGCCCCAGACCTTCTTCACGTGCACGTGGCGCTGGGTGATCATCGCGTTGGCCGTGGGCGGCGGCGGCGTCCAGCCGGCCGGCTTCCAGCCGCTGGCGGGCACGCGGTAGAGCAGCGCGCCGGCCATCATGAACACGAAGTAGATGATCGCCATGCACAGGAAGGTCTCGGCCACGCCGACGCTGGCGGGCGTGGCGAAGCGCTTGAGCAGTTCGGCCGCGAGCGGCGAGCCGATCATCGCGCCGCCGCCGAAGCCCATGATGGCCATGCCGGTGGCCATGCCGCGGCGGTCCGGGAACCACTTGATCAGCGTCGAGACCGGCGAGATGTAGCCCAGGCCCAGCCCGATGCCGCCGATCACGCCCGAGCCGAGGATCATCAGCCAGAACTGGTGCAGGTGGATGCCGATGGCCGACAGCGCCATGCCGCCACACCAGCACATCGCGCTGACCACGCCGGCCTTGCGCGGGCCGGCGCGTTCGAGCCAACCGCCCCAGACGGCCGCGGAGCAGCCCAGGAACACGAAGAACAGCGTGTACATCCAGCCGAGCGTGGCGATGCGCCAGTCGCAGCCGGAGGCGAACAGCTCGGCGAAGAAGCTCATGTCCTTGGCGCAGGTCTGCGCGCCGGTGCCGGCGGTAGCCAGCGCCTTCGACAGCGGCAGCCAGAAGACCGAGAAACCGTAGGCCATGCCGATGCACAGGTGGATGGCCAGCGCCGCCGGCGGGACCAGCCAGCGGTTGAACCCCGGCCCCGCGATCGTGCGCTCCTTGTCGAGCAAACCTGCCATGTAGCGACTCCCTTGAAAAATGCGTTGCATGAAGCTGCGTCCCTGGACGCGCCTCGATGTGTAACATAAAGTTTTTACGTCCGGGAGTTTCCGGGATGCGGTCGAGCAGGTCAAATTCAATCGGCCTATCGGACGATTCAAGAACTGAATGACGGCCGTCCGGGGCCGGCGCGGCCCGGGAGGTTCAGGCGTGCGCGCCGGCCGCGAGTCCCGCGCCGCCGAAGCGGGCGGCGAGCTGCAGCCACTCCGGATCGCGCGCCAGCGCCAGCGCGGCGTCCATCACCGGCGAGGCCCGGCTGCCGGACTGCGCCATCAGGCCCACCGGCGTCTGCACGTCGGGGCTGACCAGCGGATGCGCCTGCAGCCCCGCCTGGGTGCCGAGCACCGCGACCAGCGCGCCCGGCAGCACGCTGTGCACCGCGCCGCCGTGCACCGCCAGCATCAGCGTGAGCACCGAGTCGGTCTCCATCGCCGGCTTGGCGAAGGCGCCGGCCAGCGCGAAGGCGCTGTCGACGATGGTGCGGCTGTGCATCTCGGACGTCATCAGGCACAGCGGCCGGGCGGCCGCGTCCTTCCAGGCCATCGGCGGCCCGATGCGCAGGCCGGCGCCGGACGGCGGCGCGCCGTCGTCCGACGGGCACAGCAGGTAGTAGCGCTCGGTGTATTGCGGCAGCACGTCGAAACGCATGCTGCCCAGGCGGTCCGCATAGCCCAGGCCCAGGTCGAGCGCGAAGGCCTCCAGGTCGACCTCGATGGCCGGCGAGCTCATCGAGCGGACCACCGGCGAGATGCCCGGCATGCGCGCCTGCAGCGCCGCGGCGAAGCGCGAGGCCACGGGAATGGCCGTCGGCACCGCGCCGATGCGCAGCACGCCGCGCGGCGCGCCGGCCTCGCTGTCGAGTTCCTGCTGCAGCATCTCGTGCTCGCGCACCATGCGCCGGGCGGTGCGCAGCACCCGCTCGCCTTCGGGAGTCAGGCCGGCGAAGGAGCGGCCCCGCCGCACGATGGACACGCCGAATTCCGCCTCCAGCGCGCGCACCGCGTTCGACAGCGCCGGTTGGGTGATGTGGCAGGCCTGCGCCGCGCGGCCGAAGTGCCGGTGCTCGTGCAGCGCCATCAGGTAGCGCATCGAGGACAGCAGGTTCATGCCGGCGCTCCGGAGCCGGAATGCCGACGGGACGGCGCCATCCGCTCAGGTGTCCTGGCTGACGGTGATGGTCGGGAAGCGGCCCGAGAAATCGCGGCCGCGCAGGGCCAGCGTGACCGCCACCCGGTGCGCCACCTCGCGGTAGATGGCGGCGTTGGCGCCTTCCGGGTCGGCCGCGACCGTGGGCGTGCCGCCGTCGGCCTGCTGGCGGATCGCCATGTCCAGCGGCAGCGCGCCGAGGTAGTCCATGCCGCCCGCCTCGGCCAGCCGGCGTCCGCCGCCCTCGCCGAAGATGTGCTCGGCATGGCCGCAATTGCTGCAGACGTGGACGGCCATGTTCTCGACCAGCCCGAGGATGGGCACGCCCACCTTCTCGAACATCGAGATGCCCTTCCTCGCGTCCAGCAGCGCCAGGTCCTGCGGGGTGGTGACGATGACCGCGCCGGCGATCGGCACCCGCTGGCTCAGGGTGAGCTGGATGTCGCCGGTGCCGGGCGGCATGTCCACCACCAGGTAGTCGAGGTCCTGCCAGTTCGTCTGGCGCAGCAGCTGCTCCAGGGCCTGGGTGGCCATCGGCCCGCGCCAGACCATGGCCTGGTCCGGATTGACCAGGAAGCCGATCGACATCAGCTGCAGGCCGTGCGCCACGAGCGGCTCCATCGTCTTGCCGTCGGCGCTCTCGGGCTTGCGGTCGGCCACGCCCATCATCAGCGGCACGCTCGGGCCGTAGATGTCGGCGTCGAGCAGGCCGACGCGCGCGCCTTCGGAGGCGAGCGCCAGCGCCAGGTTGGCGGCGGTGGTGCTCTTGCCCACGCCGCCCTTGCCCGAGGCCACCGCGACGATGTTGCGCACGCCCGGCA
>JAKOND010000092.1 GCA_022702125.1 Burkholderiaceae bacterium | reverse complement strand
TGGCACCTGGACATCGAGGAGTTCCTGGAGCTGCGCAAGAACACCGGCGACGACCGCCGCCGCACCCACGACATGAACACCGCGAACTGGGTGCCCGACCTGTTCATGCGCCGCGTCATGGAAAAGGGCAGCTGGACCCTGTTCTCGCCCTCGTCCGTGCCCGACCTGCACGACCTGTTCGGCGAAGCCTTCGAGAAGGCCTACGTCGCCTACGAAGAGCAGGCCGCGCGCGGCGAGATCAAGCCGTCCAAGACCCTGCCGGCGAACGACCTCTGGCGCAAGATGCTCTCGATGCTCTTCGAGACCGGCCATCCCTGGATCACCTTCAAGGACGCCTGCAACGTCCGCTCGCCGCAGCAGCACGCCGGCGTGGTGCATTCGTCGAACCTCTGCACCGAGATCACGCTCAACACCAGCGACACCGAGACCGCGGTCTGCAACCTCGGCTCGGTCAACCTGGCGCGCCATCTCAAGGACGGCCAGGTCGACCACGACAAGCTCAAGAAGACGATCAAGACGGCGATGCGCATGCTCGACAACGTGATCGACATCAACTACTACGCCGTCGAGAAGGCACGCACCTCCAACATGCGCCACCGCCCGGTGGGCCTGGGCATCATGGGCTTTCAGGACGCGCTCTACGCCCTGCGCGTGCCCTACGCGTCGCAGGCCGCGGTCGATTTCGCCGACGTGTCGATGGAGGCCGTCTGCTACCACGCCTACTGGGCCTCGTCCGAGCTGGCCAAGGAACGCGGCCGCTACGAGAGCTACGAAGGCTCGCTGTGGAGCCAGGGCATCCTGCCGCCCGACACCATCGACCTGCTGGCGAAGGCCCGCGGCGGCTACGTCGAGGTGGACCGCTCGTCCACCCTCGACTGGGACGCGCTGCGCAAGAAGATCGCCGCCGACGGCATGCGCAACTCCAACTGCGTGGCCATCGCGCCGACCGCCACCATCTCCAACATCGTCGGCGTGGACGCCTCGATCGAGCCCTGCTTCGGCAACCTCTCGGTCAAGTCCAACCTGTCGGGCGAATTCACCATCATCAACGGCTCGCTGGTGCACGACCTGAAGCGCCTCGACCTCTGGGACGACGTGATGGTGATGGACCTCAAGCACTTCGACGGCTCGCTGCGCCCGATCGACCGGGTGCCGGCCGAGATCAAGTCGCTCTACGCCACCGCGTTCGAGGTCGAGACGACCTGGCTGGTCGAGGCCGCCGCGCGCCGCCAGAAGTGGATCGACCAGGCCCAGTCGCTCAACATCTACATGGCGGGCGTCTCGGGCAAGAAGCTCGACGACACCTACAAGCTCGCCTGGCTGCGCGGCCTCAAGACCACCTACTACCTCCGCACCATCAGCGCGACGCAGGTCGAGAAGTCCACGGTGCATTCGGGCCGCCTCAACGCGGTGTCCTCCGGTCCGGGCAACGTGCCCGCCGGCGTGGATTCCGCCGCCGCCAGCGCGGCCGCCGAGACCCATGCGGTGATCGCCGCCGCCGCCGCGCCGAACGCGCTGGACGCCGCCGCCGAAGCCGCCCGCCAGCAACAGGATGCGGGCATCCCGGCCACCGACATCCGCTTCTGCGCCATCGACGATCCGGGCTGCGAAGCCTGCCAGTGATGGCCCGATGCATCGCCGTGCCGCAGACCCGCGGCGCCGGCGATGCACCACCGCAACAAAACCAGCCGAGAAAACCAGGAAATCGCCGCGAAATCGCGCGCGGTTTCTTGTTTTTCCCAAGCGTGCTCACATAATCCGCAGATTGGAAAAACCATGCTGAACTGGGACGAAGAAGTCACTCCCGCCTCGTCGACGCCTGCCGCCAGCGGACTGCCCGACAGCCGCGACACGGCCGCGACTGCAAGCAGCCCGGAAGCCGCTCCCGCCCCTGCCGCGCCGCCGGCGCACCGCCGCGTGAACGCCGCCGACAAGCGCATCATCAACGCCAAGACCGACGTCAACCAGCTGGTCCCCTTCAAGTACAAGTGGGCCTGGGAAAAGTACCTCGCCACCTGCGCCAACCACTGGATGCCGCAGGAGGTGAACATGAACCGCGACATCGCGCTCTGGAAGGACCCGAACGGCCTGACCGAGGACGAGCGCCGGATCATCAAGCGCAACCTCGGCTTCTTCACCACGGCCGACTCGCTGGCCGCCAACAACATCGTGCTGGGCACCTACCGGCACATCACCGCGCCCGAATGCCGCCAGTTCCTGCTGCGCCAGGCCTTCGAGGAAGCGATCCACACCCACGCCTACCAGTACATCGTCGAGTCGCTCGGCCTCGACGAGAGCGAGATCTTCAACGCCTACCTGGAAATCCCGTCGATCCGCGACAAGGACGAGTTCCTGATCCCCTACATCGAGGCGATCATGGACCCCAACTTCCACACCGGCACCTTCGAGACCGACCAGACGCTGCTGAAGTCGCTGATCGTCTTCGCCTGCCTCATGGAAGGCCTGTTCTTCTACGTCGGCTTCACCCAGATCCTGGCGCTGGGCCGGCAGAACAAGATGACCGGCGCGGCCGAGCAGTACCAGTACATCTTGCGCGACGAATCGATGCACTGCAACTTCGGCATCGACCTGATCAACCAGCTCAAGCTGGAGAACCCGCAGCTCTGGACGCCGGAATTCAAGGCCGAGATCAAGGCGCTGTTCCTGCAGGCCGTGGAACTCGAATACCGCTACGCCGAAGACACCATGCCGCGCGGCGTGCTGGGCATGAACGCCTCGATGTTCAAGGGCTACCTGCGCTACATCGCCAACCGGCGCGCCACGCAGATCGGCCTGGAAGCGCTGTTCCCGAACGAAGAGAACCCGTTCCCCTGGATGAGCGAGATGATCGACCTGAAGAAGGAGCGCAACTTCTTCGAGACGCGCGTCATCGAGTACCAGACAGGCGGTGCGCTGTCCTGGGATTGAGCACCATCCCGCGACCGGCCCGCAGGCCCTCCAGACGATTGCAACCGACCATGCATTTCCGCTCCGCATCCGCCTCCCGCTCCCGGCTCCGCGCCGGCTGCCGTCGGCGGATGCCCTCGTGTCCAGGACGTCGCAGCCCGCCAGCGGCGCCGTCCGACAATGTTCCGTGCGGCGACCGCCGAGCGCACGGGACGTTCCTTGCAATCTGAATCAGGAGAAAATAATGGCAACTGCGAAGAAGCCGGCCGCCACGAAGGCCGCAACCGCAAAGAAGAATGCGCCGGCACAGCAGGCTGCTGCCCCGGTCAAGAAGGTTTCCGCAGCGCCCGCTGCCGCCGCAGCCAAGTCCGCCACCACGGCGGCGAAGGCCCCGGCCAAGTCTGCCGGCAGCAAGTCCGCTGCTGCCCAGACCACCGACACCCAGTCCGCCGACAGCAAGACCGCCGCCACCAAGAAGGCACCGGCTTCGCGCAAGAGCGCTTCCGCCGCGCCGGCACCGTCTGCGGCCAAGAAGTCCTCGTCCGCGGCCCCTGCCCCGGCACCCGCACCGGCGACTGCCAAGAAGCCCGCCGCCAAGAAGTCGACCGCCGCTAGCGCCAAGTCCGCTTCGACGGCCAGCGCCAAGCCTGCCGCGGCCGCAGATGTCGCAGCACCCTCGGCCAAGTCCGCTGCCGGCAAGAAGACCTCGGCCACCGCCAAGGCCGGCAAGCCCGCCACCGCTGCCACCCCCGCGCCGGCGCCTTCCGACGTGAAGGCGACCGCATCCGCCAAGCCGGCCGCCAAGGCCTCTGCAAGCAAGGGCAGCGCTCCGGCCGCCCCGGCCAAGGCATCCGACGCGCCGGCTCCGAGCGGCAAGAAGGCTGCCGCGCCCCGCAAGTCCACCGGCGCAGCAGGCGCCAAGACGGCCGCCGCACCGGCACGCAAGGCCGCCGGCAGCGGCGCGGCATCCAAGACCGCCGCGAAGAAGACCACGTCTTCGGCTGTCGGCAATCTGGCTGCCGCCGCCACCGAGGTCATGCTGGCTCCCGCCAAGGTCGCCGCGTCGGTGATCTCGGCGGCCGCAGGCAACGCGGCCCCGGCCAAGAAGGCCACGGCGTCCCGCAAGACCGCAGCCCCCAAGAAGGGCAGCGGCGACAGCAAGGCCGCGAAATCCGCCGCGGCCGCCGTGGCCGCGCCGTCGGCGCAGACCACGCTCAACCCCCAGGCCGCCTGGCCCTTCCCGACCGGCGGCAAGCCCTGATCTCCGGTTGAGGAGCACCGTCCGGTCGCCGGCGGTGCATCCATGACGAAAGCCCGATGCCTACCGGCACCGGGCTTTCGTCGTTTTCGAGCGCGCCGGAACGCGGATCAGGCCTGCGCGGCGAGGCGCAGGGTTTCTTCGTCCAGTCGGTAGTTCTGGGGTCCGCGCGACGCGATTTTCAGGGCGCCGATGCGGTTGCCCAGCACGCAGCAGCGCACCAGGTCCCAGCCCCGCTCCAGGCCGTGCAGCAGCGCGGCCCGGAAGGCGTCGCCGCAGCCGGTCGGGTCCAGCACCGCTCCGGCGGCCACGCCCGGCACCGCGGTGCGCTCGCCGCCGACCCAGACCTCGCAGCCCTCGCCCGCCAGCGTCACCACCACGCCGCGCACCTTGCGCGAGATCTCGGCCAGGCTCCAGCCGGTGCGTTCGCAGAGCATGCGGGCCTCGTAGTCGTTGACCGCGACCCAGGCGGCCTGGTCGATGAACCGCTGCAACGCCGGCCCGTCGAACATCGGCAGGCCCTGGCCCGGATCGAACACGAAGGGAATGCCGGCCGCCGCGAACTGCGCCGCGTGCTCGATCATCGCGTCGCGGCCGTCGGGGGCGACGATGCCCAGGCGGATGCCGGCCCGGGCCTCGACGCGGGTGATGTGCGCCTGCATCATCGCCCCCGGGTGGAAGGCGGTGATCTGGTTGTTGTCGCGGTCGGTCATGATCATCGCCTGCGCGGTGTAGCTGTCGTCCACCGTGCGGACGAAGCCGGTGTCGATGCCCAGGCCGCGCAGCCGCTCCACGTAGCCGGCGCCGTCGCTGCCGACGGTGGCCATCGGCAGCGGGTCGCTGCCGAGCAGGCGCATGCCGTAGGCGATGTTGCCGGCCACGCCGCCGAAATCGCGACGCAGCGCGGGCACCAGGAAGGATACGTTGAGGATGTGCAACTGGTCGGGCAGGATCTGCTCGGCGAAGCGGCCCTCGAAGTTCATGATGGTGTCGAAGGCGAGGGAGCCGCAGATGAGGGTTGCCATGGATGTGGAGCGTCGGTCGTCGGGGGGATGGAATGCGCGGCAGCATAACCCGCGCGGCGCGGTGCCATGCGGCGCGCTCGGGGACCGTCAGGGATAGAACAGCAGCAGGCCGTAGTCGGAGATGGCGGCCGCCTGCGCCTCGTCGGGCACCGACAGCACCAGCGCGCCGTTCCAGTCGCCGCCCGCCGGCAGCACGGCCGGCGCGCCGAGCTCCTGCGGCCGCAGCACCCGGCGGAACACGGTGCGCCCCTGGACGTCGGTCAGCGTGAGTTCGGCCGACGGGGTGGCGATGCCGGTGGCGGCACTGTTGTGCATGCCCAGCGCCAGCTGGTAGCGGCCGGGCGCAACCTGGCCGAAGCGCGCGTTGTCGAGCGTGACCGCCTCGATCTGGCGCAGCGGCGCGATGGCGCAGCCGAGCAGGCCGCACATCGATGCGAGCGCCGGACGCGCTCCGGGGAAGTGGGCCGCGATGCGGTCGCGCTCATGGTGCGCCACCTGCACCGCCAGCGCCGCCAGCAGCGCCATGCCGGCGAACGCCACGACGGCCCGCATCAGCGGCCGGCTCCAGAAGGCGCGGCGCCGGGCCTCGCGCATGAAGCTCAGGCGCTGCAGCTCGGGGTCCTCGTCCACCGCGGCATCGGCGCTGCCGGCGGGCGGCAACGCCGGGGCCGCGAAGGCCGGGTCGTAGAGCTGGTCCTGGGGCACGTCGCTGTCGGCGGTATGCAGCAGCAGCGCGGACGGGATGTCGCTGTCGAGCGGCACCCAGGCCGCGGCGGATTTCGGTTCCGTCCCCTCGGACTGCGGATCGCGCTGCGCGTCCTGCGCGTACACGGAAGAAGCCGCAGGGGGGAGGAAGGCCGGGGGCGGCGGCGATTCCGGCGATGGAGGGGGCGGCTGCGGCGAAGGCGGCCGGTATGCCGAAGGATGGGGCACCGCGTCGATGCCGGGAGGCGTGTAGCGCATCGGCTCGGCGTCGACAGCCTCCAGCGGCTGGCCGGAATGGATGTGCAGCAGGCCGGACGGTCCGGAGGACGCTTCGGCGCCCGTCGCTACGTCGGCCATCCGCACCGTGTCGTGCGGTCCCGGCGAGGATCTGGCTGCGCGCAGCGCTGCCAGATCGCGCAGCTGCAGCCGCGCATCGAATATCTCGTCGCACTGGCCGCAGCGCACCCAGCCGTCCGACACCCGCAACTGCTCGGACGTGACCTGGAAGCAGGTTCGGCAGGCGGGACAGCGGGTGGCGTGCGGCATGGCGACAGGATACCCGCGGATATCCCCGTTCCCGGGCGATGCGTCGGCCTCAGGGCCGATGCGCGGTCATCAGGATCCAGCCGTCCTCGGTGTCCGCCACCGCCAGGCCCAGGTAGGGCGCATAGGCGGCCTGCAGCTCCTCGGCCTGGCGTTCCAGGATGCCGGCGAGCACCAGCGATCCGCCGGCGGCCACGTGGGCGCACAGCAGCGGCGCCAGCACCTTGAGCGGCGTGGCGAGGATGTTGGCCAGCACCGTGCCGTAGGTGCCGGAGGCCGCGTCGGGCAGGCCGGCGCGCAGCGCGACGCCGTTGGCGTCGGCGTTGAGCCGGGTCGCCCCCACCGCCGCGTCGTCGATGTCCACCGCGTCGATGTCGGTCGCGCCGTGCTTGGCGGCGCCGATCGCCAGGATGCCCGAGCCGCAGCCGTAGTCCAGCACCCGGCCCAGCGCGCCGTCGTGCCGCGCGATCCAGCGCAGGCACATGCGGGTGGTCGGATGGGTGCCGGTGCCGAAGGCCAGGCCCGGGTCCAGCCGGATGGTCCGCTCGGCCTGCGCCGGCGGCTCGTGCCAGGTGGGCACGATCCAGAAGGTGGGCGTGATCTCGACCGGCGCGAACTGCGACTGCGTCAGCCGCACCCAATCCTGCTCGGCCACCGCCGCGACGCCGACGACGCGGCAGCCGCCGAAGAAGTCCTGCGCCTCCAGCAGCGCGGCGGCCTCGCGGGCCGCGGCCTCGTCGGCGAAGAGCGCGACGATGCGCGACCGGTTCCAGCCATCCTGCGGCGGCGGCATGCCGGGCTCGCCGAAGAGCGCCTGCTCGGCATCGGTCTGGGCGTCGGCGTCCTCGACGCTGACCGACAGCGCGTCGAGCGCGTCGAGCGCGTCGCTGACCGGCTCGACCCGGTCCTGCGGCGCCAGCAGGCGCAGTTCGTGCAGGCGGGCCGCGGTGGGCGCGGCGGCGCCGTGGTCGGGAACGTCGCTCATCGCTTGTGCTGCGCCAGCCACTCTTCGAGGTAGTGGATGTTGGTGCCGCCGTCGCCGAACTTGGCGTCGACCATCAGTTCGCGGTGCAGCGGGACGTTGGTGTTGATGCCTTCGATGACGGTTTCCAGCAGCGCGGTGCGCATGCGGGCCAGGGCCTGCTCGCGGGTATCGCCGTGGACGATGATCTTGCCGATCATCGAGTCGTAGTTGGGCGGCACGAAGTAGTTGGTGTACACGTGCGAGTCGACGCGCACGCCGGGGCCGCCCGGCGCGTGCCAGGTGGTGATGCGGCCGGGCGACGGCGTGAACTTGTACGCGTCCTCGGCGTTGATGCGGCACTCGATCGCGTGGCCGCGCAGCTGGATGTCGCGCTGGGTGAAGGGGAGCTTCTCGCCGGCGGCCACCATGATCTGGGTGCGCACGATGTCGATGCCGGTGATCAGCTCGGTCACCGGATGCTCCACCTGCACGCGGGTGTTCATCTCGATGAAGTAGAACTCGCCGTCCTCGTACAGGAACTCGAAGGTGCCCGCGCCGCGGTAGCCGATCTTCTTGCAGGCGGCGGCGCAGCGGTCGCCGATGCGCTCGATGAGCCGGCGCGGGATGCCCGGCGCCGGCGCTTCCTCGATCACCTTCTGGTGGCGGCGCTGCATGGAGCAGTCGCGCTCGCCGAGGTAGACGGCGTTGCGGTGCTTGTCGGCCAGCACCTGGATCTCGATGTGGCGCGGGTTCTGGAGGAACTTCTCCATGTAGACGGCCGGATTGCCGAAGGCGGCGCCCGCCTCGGCCTTGGTCATCTGCACCGCGTTGACGACGGCCGCCTCGGTGTGGACCACGCGCATGCCGCGCCCGCCGCCGCCGCCGGCCGCCTTGACGATGACCGGGTAGCCGATGGATTTCGCGATGCGCTTGATGGCGACCGGATCGTCGGGCAGTTCGCCCTCGGAGCCGGGCACGCAGGGCACGCCGGCCCGGACCATCGCCTGCTTGGCCGAGACCTTGTCGCCCATCAGGCGGATGGATTCGGGCGTGGGGCCGATGAACTGGAAGCCGCTCTTCTCCACCCGTTCGGCGAAGTTGGCGTTCTCGCTGAGGAAGCCGTATCCGGGGTGGATGGCTTCGGCGTCGGTCACCTCGGCGGCCGAGATGATGGCCGGCATGTTGAGGTAGCTCAGGTTCGACGGCGCGGGGCCGATGCAGACCGCCTCGTCGGCGAGCTTGACGTACTTGGCGTCTCGGTCGGCCTCGGAATAGACCATGACCGCGGTGATGCCCATCTCGCGGCAGGCGCGCTGCACCCGCAGCGCGATCTCGCCGCGGTTGGCGACTAGGATCTTCTTGAACATGGAAGTCGTGTCCCCTGCGTTCAGGAGATCACGAACAGCGCTTGCCCGTATTCGACGGCCTGGCCGTTCTCGCCCAGGATCTGGGTGACGGTGCCGGACTTGTCGGCCTCGATCTCGTTGAGGATCTTCATGGCCTCGATGATGCAGAGGGTGTCGCCCTCCTTCACCTGGCTGCCGAGTTCGATGAATTCCTTGGCGCCGGGGCTGGCCGAGCGGTAGAAGGTGCCGACCATCGGCGACTTGACGATGTGGCCGGCGGGCTCGGCGGGCGCGGCCGGGGCCGCGGGCGCAGCGGCGGCGGCGGGCGCGGCCGGGGCGGCGACCGCCGGAGCCGCCGGCTGCTGGGCCGGGATGAACTGCGGCACCGTGGCGCCGCCGCCCTTGACGATGCGGACCTTGCCCTCGGCTTCGGTGATTTCGAGTTCGGAGACGTTCGACTCGGAAACGAGATCGATCAGGGTCTTGAGTTTGCGCAAATCCATGGCTGCTCGGGGGCACGGATGCCCAAAAAATGAGAGCGCGAATTTAACTGATTTTTCCCGGAGTTCGGCGAAATACCGGATTCTTCACCGAGGAAAGAGGATTTTGCGGCGTCCGCTCCGGATCGCTGCGGACTAGGGTGCCTTGCGCCAGCCTTCCAGGTCCTGCGGGGTCAGCTGGCCCATTTTACGGTGTGCGACCGTGCCGTCGGCAGCCAGCACCACCGTGAACGGCAGCGCGCCCTGCGTGTTGCCGAGCCGCGTGGCCAGTCCGGTGCCGTCGAGCCCGCCCATCGCCACCGGGAAGGCGACCGGCAGCTTCTGCAGGAAGGCCCGCACCTTGGACGGCTGGTCGATGGCCACGCCCAGCACCCGCAGCCCGCCCGCGCCCTGCCCGGCCTGCGCGCGGTGGAAGCGGTCGAGCATCGGCAGCTCCTCGATGCAGGGCGGGCACCAGGTGGCCCAGAAGTTCACCAGCAGCGGCCGGCCGCGCAGCGCCCGCAGGTCGAACGGCGCGCCGTCGGGCGTCTCGAAGGACTGCTGCCACAGCGCGGCGGCGTCGCCACCGGCTGCCGGCGGCGCGGACGGTGCGGCGGGATCGGGCCGGCCCTGGCGCAGCGACACGGTGGCGCCGGCGACGGCGGCGGCCGCGGCGGCGCCGGCCAGCAGCCAGCGGCGGTTGCGGCCGGCGTACGCGGGACGTGCGGAAGGGAGCGCGGTATCGTCGTGCAGGGGATCGGTCATGGCGGCGGTTCGGACAGCGGGGTGGCGGAAGGATGCGGCGCCTCGCGCAGCAGCGCGCGCACCGCCGCCAGGTCGCCGCGCGGCAGGCGGCCGCGGCGGTCGGGCCGCAGGGCGCCGCGCAGGTCGTCGTAGTCGTAGACCACCAGGTGCACGCCGACCGCCTGCCCCATCGTCCGCGAGCGCTCGACGATGCCCAGCGCCTCGACCGGTTCGCCCTGGAAGCCGGTGATGGTCTGCGGGTCGTAGTCGACGCCGTGGTCGATCAGCGCGATCTCGGCGGATTTCGGATCGTCGCAGAACAGCTGCACGAACACGTCCGAATGCCGGGTGGCGGTGCCGTGCCAGACGGCGCCGGCCAGGTGCGGGCGGAAGTCGGCCATGCGCTCCATCCAGCGCAGCGCGATCTCGCGCAGCGCGTGCAGCTCGGCCGGCTGGGTCTCGGCGTGGAAGAGCGCGATGTGCTCGCGCACCGCGTCCTCCACCTGCTCGTTGTCGGGCAGGACGGTGCGCGGCGGCAGTCCCAGGATGCGCAGGGCGCGGCGCTTGGCCTGGCCGTAGTCCTGGCCCTCCTCGACCACGAGGCGGGCGGCGGCGGCGGCGATTTCTTCGGTGAGGGGCATGTCCATGGAGCGGGCGCGGGGCGCGGGGAGGCTGGCGACCGGAGACGCCGGGCGATCGACGGCCTATTGTCCGCGCTTTGCCCCGCCCGTCCAGGCGGCGGGTCTTGCGCCCGGAACGCTATCGTTTGAATAGCTGGCAACGCAGGCGAGTTCAGGGCGATCCGGCCTTTTCGCCATGGATCGGGTCGCTGCCGGCGGCCCCCTAGAATCGGTCCATGCATATCCATATCCTCGGAATCTGCGGCACGTTCATGGGCGGGCTGGCCGCGCTCGCGCGCGAGGCCGGGCACCGGGTGACCGGCTGCGACGCCGGCGTCTACCCGCCGATGAGCGACCAGCTGCGCGCGCTCGGCATCGACCTGGTCGAGGGCTTCGGCGCTGACCAGCTGGCCTTCGCGCCCGACCTGTTCGTGGTCGGCAACGTGGTGAGCCGCGCGCGGCTCGCCGCCGGGCCGCCCCAGGGCGGGGCAGCCCCCGCGGGGGGCAGCGGACCACGCGCAGCGGGGAGCGTGGGGGCTCCACGTTTTCCGCTGATGGAGGCCATCCTCGACGGCGGCCTGCCCTACACCAGCGGTCCGCAGTGGCTGGCCGAGCACCTCCTGCGGGGCCGGCACGTGCTGGCGGTGGCGGGCACCCACGGCAAGACGACCACCACCTCGATGCTGGCCTGGATCCTGGAATCGGCCGGCCTGGCGCCGGGCTTCCTGGTCGGCGGCGTGCCGCAGAACTTCGGCATCTCCGCCCGCCTGGGCGGCGGGAAGCACTTCGTCATCGAGGCCGACGAGTACGACACCGCCTTCTTCGACAAGCGCAGCAAGTTCGTGCATTACCGGCCGCGCACCGCGGTGCTCAACAACCTCGAGTTCGACCATGCCGATATCTTCCCGGACCTGGCGGCGATCGAGCGGCAGTTCCATCACCTGGTGCGCACCGTGCCGGCCTCGGGCCGCATCGTCGCCCACGGCGGCGAGCCGGCGCTGCGGCGGGTGCTGGAGATGGGCTGCTGGAGCCCGGTGGACACCTTCGGCGCCGCGGACAGCGGCTACCGCGCCGAAGGCGCGCCGCACGCCTTCGACGTACGGGTCGACGGCCGGCAGGCGGGGCGGGTGGAGTGGGACCTCGGCGGGCTGCACAACCAGCACAACGCGCTGGCCGCGATCGCCGCGGCGGCCCACGTCGGCGTGGCGCCGGCCGACGCGGCGCGGGCGCTGGGCGATTTCCGCAACGTGCGCCGGCGCATGGAGGTGCGCGGCACCGCGGGCGGCATCACCGTCTACGACGACTTCGCGCACCACCCGACCGCGATCCGCACCACGCTCGACGGCCTGCGCCAGCGGCTGGGGCCGGACGGCGGGCGCATCCTCGCGGTGTTCGAGCCGCGCAGCAACACCATGAAGCTCGGCACCATGGCCGCGCTGCTGCCGGAGAGCCTGCAGGCGGCGGACCGCGTCTTCTGCCACACCGGCGGGCTCGACTGGGACGTGGCCGGCGCGCTGGCGCCGCTGGGCGTCGGCGATGGCCGGCGGGCGCAGGTGGCCGGCGACATCGCCACGCTGGTGGCGCAGGTGGCGGCCGCCGCCCGGCCCGGCGACCGGGTGGTCTGCATGAGCAACGGCGGCTTCGGCGGCATCCACGCCAAGCTGCTGGAAGCGCTCTCCAAAGAATAGCGCCCCGCCCTGGTCACTCCTGGGCCAGCGCCTCTTTTTCGGTCCGGTCCTCGGCCGAAGCGCGGCGCTGCGCCACCGCCTGCGACAGGCTGTCGAGCAGCGCGACCGAATCGTCCCAGCCGATGCAGGCGTCGGTGATGCTCTGGCCGTACTGCAACGCGTGGGCGTCGTCCTTGCCGGGCGTGAACTTCTGGGCGCCGGCCTGGATGTGGCTCTCGACCATCACCCCGAACACTTGGCGCGAGCCGCCGGCGATCTGCCCGGCGATGTCGCGCGCCACGTCGATCTGGCGCTGGTGCTGCTTGCTGCTGTTGGCGTGGCTGCAATCGACCATCAGCGTGGCCGGCAGGCGCGCGGCTTCCAGGTCCCGGCAGGCGGCGCCCACGCTCTCGGCGTCGTAGTTCGGGGCCTTGCCGCCGCGCAGGATCACGTGGCAGTCCGGGTTGCCGTCGGTCTGCACGATCGCGACCTGGCCGTTCTTGTGCACCGACAGGAAATGGTGGCCGCGCGCCGCCGCCTGGATGGCGTCGGTGGCGATGCGGATGTTGCCGTCGGTGCCGTTCTTGAAGCCGATCGGCGCC
>JAKOND010000003.1 GCA_022702125.1 Burkholderiaceae bacterium | reverse complement strand
GCTGCCTGTCGCGGTCAGAGCAGATCCTCGATCCTGATGGGCATCTTGCGCACCCGGATGCCCGTGGCGTGGTAGACCGCGTTGGCGATCGCCCCGGCCGCGCCGACCATCGACACCTCGCCCAGTCCCTTCGTGCCGATCGCATTGGTCAGCGGGTCGGGCCGGTCGATGAATTCCACCTCGATGTCGCCGATGTCGGCATTGACCGGCACCACGTAGTCCGCCAGGTCCGCGTTGAGCCAGCCGCCGTAACGCGGGTCGACCTCGGTCTCTTCGCGCAGCGCCGAGCCGATCGCCATCACCACGCCGCCCCGCACCTGGCTGGCCGCCGTGCGGGGGCTGACGACCCGTCCGCAGTCCGCCACGCTGACCACGCGCGGCACGCGGACCCGGCGGGTGCGCGGCTCGACCCGCACCTCGACGAAATGGGCGATGTAGCTGTGGCTGGCGTAGCCGGGGTACTCGGGCCCGGCCTTGGCGAAGCCGCCGGCGCGCAGCCGGTCCAGCGCGGAAGGGTCCTGCCCGGCGGCGAGCGTCGACACCTCGACCTGCAGGAAGGGCCGTTTCACCGCGGCCAGCTGGCGGTGGATGCCGCCCTCCACCGGCCGGCCCGCCAGGAGTTCGGCCATCGCCGCCTTCAGGCGTTCGCAGGCCTTGGCGACGGCCGGCACCACGCTGTTGGTGCCCCAGGAGCCGGCGGTGGTGTGCTGCGGCGCGGCGCGGGTGTCGCCGATGGCGATGTCGAGCCGGCTGGCATCGATGCCGAGTTCGGCCTGCAGCAGCTGGGCGATGACCGTGCGGATGCCCTGCCCGAATTCGTGGCCGGTGACGGCGAAGCGGGTGCTGCCGTCCGCGCCGATCCGCAGCGTGGCGATGGCCGCCGTGGTGTTGACCGGGTAGGCGCCGCCGGCAACGCCCCAGCCGACCTGGGTGCCGTCGGCCAGGCGCATCGAGCGCGGCGCCGCCGAACGACGGTCCCAGCCGAAGCGCTGCGCGCCGACGCGCAGGCAGTCGCTGAGCAGGCAGGACGACAGCGGATGCCCGCTGACCGGATCCTTCGTCGCCGGCACTTCCAGGCGCAGCGCGACCGGGTCGCGGCCGAGCTTGTAGCTCAGCTCGTCGATCGCGCTTTCCAGCGCGAAATGCGCCGGATGCGGGTGCGGGGCGCGCATGTAGCCGGGGTCCTGCGTGTCGATGCGGACGTTGGCGCTCGTGCCGTCGTAGTCGGGCACGTCGTAGCAGACGCGGGTCGACTCGTGGTAGCTCGGCGGGAACTGGCCGGTGCGCGACTGCTGGTGGTCGGCGTCGTAGCGGATTACCGAGAGCGGCCGCTCCGCGGTCGCTCCGAGCGTCACCTGGTGGCGGCTCAGCGGCCGGAAGGTCGCGTTGTGGAAGATCTGGCCGCGCGGCATGACCAGCTTGACCGGACGGCCGGTCAGGATCGCCGCCTGCGCGACGATCGCGGTCTGCCGCTGCACCCCGCCCTTCTGGCCGAACGCGCCGCCGGTGTAGGGGCTCGACACCGCGATCTTCGCCGGATCGAGGCCCAGCGCCCGCGCGACGCCGGCCCTGACGGGACCGGCGGCCTGCGTGCCCTCGTGGATCGTCAGCATGCCGTCGGCCCACACCGCGGTGGTCGAGAGCATCTCGATCGGATTGTGGTGCTGCGCCGGCGAGACGTAGCGCTCCTGGAGCGTGGCGCGGGCGGCGCCCAGGGCGGCGCCGGCATCGCCGGCCCTGACCGGCTCCGCCGGCGCGCGGGCGGCGCCGGCGCTGTCGATCAGGGGCGCGAAGGACTGCTGCGCGTAGACCGGCTCGAGCGCTTCGGCGCCCTCGATGGCCGCTTCCAGCGATTCGGCCAGGACCAGCGCGACCGGCTGGCCGCGGTAGGCGATCTCGTCGGTGAGGGTGGGCGGCGCAGGCATGCCCCCGGCAGGCGCGGCCGGCGGCGGAAAATCGGCCGCGGTGAGGACCCGGACCACGCCCGGCACCCGCAGCGCCGGAGCGGTCGGCAACGCGGCGAGGGTGCCCCGGGCGATCGTCGCCGGCACGGTCATCGCGTACAGCAGGCCGGGGAACGGCAGGTCGGCGGCATAGCGGGTGCGGCCCAGCACCTTGTCGTGCGCATCGACGCGTTCGCGTTCGGGAAAGGCGGCGGGGGTCATCAGGCGGTCCTCCGGGCGGCGATCAGCAGGGCGTCGGCCACGGTGCGCGCGGCGAGTTCGATCTTGAAGCCGTTGTGGCGTCCGGCCCGGGCCCCGGCCAGGGCGGCCCGGCCGGCCTCCATCGACGAGTCCGCGTCGATCCTGCGGCCGACCAGCATCCGCTCGGCCGCGGAGGCGCGCCAGGGCCGGGTCGCGACACCGCCCAGCGCGATGCGCGCGCTGGCGACGCGGTCGCCCTCCATCTCCAGCGCGACCGCGGCGGAGGCCAGCGCGAAGGCGTAGCTCTCGCGGTCGCGGATCTTGTGGTAGGTGGAGCGGCGGCCCGCCGGCGTCTTGGGCACGGTGATCGCGGTGACGATCTCGCCGGGCTTCAGGGCGAACTCGAGGTGCGGCGTCGCCCCCGGCAGCCGGTACAGGCCGGCGACCGGGGCGGTGCGCGGGCCGTCGGGGCCGAGCAGCTCGACCGCCGCATCCATCGCCGTCAGCGCCACCGGCCAATCGCCGGGCGATACGGCGTTGCAGGAAGCGCTCTGGCCCAGCACCGCCTGCCCCCGGTCGAGGCCGCCGATCGCGGCGCAGCCGGCGCCGGGCTCGCGCTTGTTGCACGGCGCCGCGCCGACGGTGGAGAGGTTGCCGTTGCCGTTGCGGAAGTACATGCAGCGGGTGCGCTGGAACAGGTTGCCGCCCACGGTGGCCATGTTGCGCAGCTGCTGCGAAGCCGCCTTCCACAGCGCCTCGGCCAGGAGCGGGTAGTCGCGCAACAGGGTCTCGTCGCCGGCGGCGACGCTCATGGGCACGAGGGCCCCGAAGCGCAGCTGGTCGCCGGCCGTCTCCACCCGGTCGAGGCCGGCGATGCCGGTGACGTCGATCAGGTGCTGCGGCCGCTCGATGTCGAGCTTCATCAGGTCGTAGAGCGAGGTGCCGCCGGCGATGTAGCGGGCCCCGGCTCCGGCGGCCGAGAAGGCGCCGATCGCCTCGGCGGCGCTGGACGGCCGGGCGTAGGTGAAGGGTTTCATCCCGCGGCTCCCATCTTGGCGGCCGCGTCCTCGATCGCCGCGACGATGCCCACATAGGCGCCGCAGCGGCAGATGTTGCCGCTCATGTACTCGCGGATGCGCTCGCGGCTGGTCGCATTGCCCTCGGCCACGCAGGCGACCGCCGCCATGATCTGGCCGGGCGTGCAGTAGCCGCACTGCAGGGCGTCGTGGTCGATGAAGGCCTGCTGCATCGGGTGGAGCCGGTCGCCGGCGGAAAGCCCCTCGATCGTGGTCACCGCGCGGCCGCCGACCTTGGCGGCCAGCGTCAGGCAGGAGGCGACCCGGCGGCCGTCGACGTGCACGGTGCAGGCGCCGCACTGGCCGTGGTCGCATCCCTTCTTGGCGCCGGTCAGCGCCAGGCGCTCGCGCAGCAGGTCGAGCAGCGAGGTGCGCGCATCGATGTCGAGATCGACGGCCCGCCCGTTGACCCGCGCCGTCAGACGCAGGACCTGGCCGGCTCCCGCCGGCGCCGCCGGGGCGGGCTCGGGCGGCGCGGCGGACTGCGCGTGCGTTCCCTGGGCCAGGGGCAGGGCGGCGAGGGCCGCGCCCGACTGCAGCGCGCCGCGCCGGCTGAGCATGGCGGCCGGCGGATCCTCTTCTGTCTTCAGCCACGCCACGGCTCGCGGCGGCGTTCTTTCGGTGTCGTGAGGCATTTCGTGCATCCTTGCGCTGGGCGACCTGTCCGCCATCGTGCTGTCGATCAGGGCTGCCGGTTCCCGGAGGATGCTTCTTCGGCCCGCATCGCATGTAACACTTTGAGGAGGTGGCGATCGACGGGCGGATCAGGCGCGCAGACCGCTGGCGATTCCGAGCAGGGCCGAGACATCGGATGCCCGGTCGATCCTCCACAGTCCCGCGAGTAGCTCGGCGGTGCGTTCGGTGCCCAGGGCCGTCCCGGCCGAGTCCAGGAACTTGGCCTCTAGCGCGTTGTCGCCCAGCGGCCATTCGGGGGCGCCGCGCGCCTCCGAGGCGTCCTGCGCCCAGTCGCCGAGGCCGGCGCGGATCCGGACGAGCGCAGGCCGTTGCGCGGGATAGCGCCGGTCCATCGCGTCGCTGCGCCGCACCGTCACCCGTTGCGCCAGCGCGGCGGTCGCCGGATCGGCCCGGCTGGCCTCGTCGAAGCGTGCGATGCGCAGGTCGTCGAAGCGGGCGGCGCTGGCCATGACGTAAGGAAAGCTCAGCTGCGCCTCGGCGAAGGACGACCAGGGCACGGCCGCGTGGTCCGCGGCGATCCCGTAGGTTTCCACTTCCACCGCATCGATATCCTCGGCCCGTATGCCGTGTCGGCGCATCAGGACCTGCAAGGCGTCCACCGCCGGCTGGATATGGCGGCAGCAGGCATAGGGCTTGATGTAGCAGTCCGCGATCGTTGGAGGCACGTCGGGCGGCAGCGCGAGCCCGCCGGCGCTGCCTGGCGCACGGCCCGCGAAGGCCTGGAAGAATCCGTCGGACGCCTCCAGCACGCCCGGCGGGCCTTCGCACCCTTGCCGCGCCAGCAGGGTCGCCCAGAGGCCCTCGCGCGCGGCATGGCCCGCATGCAGGCGCTTGACGTCGGCACCGCCGGACTTGAATGCGAAAAGCCCGCCCGCGCTGCTGGCGGCGATTCCGAACGCATGCATGCGTTGCGCACGTCCGAGCCCCAGCAGCGCGGAGGTCGCGGCTGCCGCGCCCAGCGGCCCGACCGCAGCGGTGGGATGGAAGCCCTGGCGCCGCAGGCGGGGATGGGCCAGCGCCGAGATGCTTCCGATCGCCTGATATCCGGCCACCATCGCTTCCAGCAGCCGGTTCCCCGACACGCGTTCCCGCGCGGCCAGGCCCAGCAGGGCCGGCACGACCACCGCGCCCGGATGGATCGAGCCCTGCCGGTAGCCATCGTCGGTCTCCGTCCCGTGGGCGCTGACCCCGGTCAGGAACGCGGCGTCGAGCAGGCCCAGCCGGCGGCCCGACCCGGGGACCGCGTGGTCGCCGGCCGGCTGGGTCGCGGCCAGCACGTCCGCGGCCTGCCGGGTGACCACCTGACCGCTGCCCGCCAGGATCGCCCCCACGGTATCGATCAGGTGGCGCTTGGCATGGTGCGCCAGCGCGTCGTCCAGCCCGGTTGCCGCGATCGACAGGAGATGGTCGGTCAGCCTGGCGGTGTCCGAGGGCGTGGCGGCGGGCGGGGAGGGTCGTTGCATGTCCCTGGTCTCCGGGATTCGGGGATGGAAGCCCGACGGGCCCGTCGAGCGGGTTTCTGTCGGACTCAGGTCGCGGCGCATCGCAGGATCAGCGCGTCCACCGCCAGCACGCCTTCGGATTCCGGCATCACCATCAGCGGGTTGATTTCGGCCTCGCATATGCCCAGCTCGGGCCGGACGGCCAGTTGCGACAGCGCGGACACGGCCCTGGCCAAGGCCTCCAGGTCGCCGCGCGGCCGGCCGCGCAAGCCCGTCAGGGTGCGCAACGACTTCACTTCGCCGATCATCGCGCGTGCGGCATCCACGCCGACCGGCGCCAGCCGGATGCTGCGGTCGCGCATCACCTCGGCCCAGATGCCCCCTGCGGCGAGCATGACGACCGGCCCCGCATCCGCGTCGACGCGGTAGCCGATCAGCACCTCCGCCAGGCCCCGGGCGCTGCGCTGGACCAGCACCCGGTCGCAGTCGATGCCCGGCGCGCGTTCGGACAGGTTGGCTCGAAGGGTGCCGAGGGCATCCCGCAGCGCGGCGGCGTCCGGAATCCCGAGCACCACGCCTCCGACCTCGGTCTTGTGCGGTATCGCAGCCGAGCACAGCTTGGCCACCACGGGGAAGCCGAAGGGCAGGGCCGGCGCTTCGCCGCGCAGCGGCGCGGTGACGAACGGCGCGTGGGGCACGCCGAGCCGGCCGAGCACGCCGTAGGCATCCGATTCGCTCAGCGCGGCGGCGGCACCGGCACCGGGCGCCGGAAGCCGGACCGTCCCGGTCGACGGCGTCCGGCGCGCGAACACCGCGGCGATGGCATCGGCGCACGCTTCGGGCGACCGGAAGCACGGGATGCCCGCCCGGGTCAGCCGGTCCAGCGCTTCCGGGGCATCGGGAACCAGCATCGCCGCCAGCGGCGTGCGATGCCCGGCACTGTCGATGAGGGGCTTGACGGCCAGATCCGGCTGGAAACGCGCCGAGGAGCCGATGGTGGCCAGGACCAGGTCGAATTCCGGCGCTTCCAGCAGCACGTCGAGCGCCGCGCTCATCACCTCGTACCTGACCCCGGCGAGCGTCAGGTCGACCACCCGGCCGGGCGCCACGGCGATGCCGCGCTCCCTGAGGCGCGCCAGCGTCTCGGCGGAAGGCGCCTGCACCACGACATCGCGAATCCCCAACTGGTCCACCGCCATGGCGGCACCGCCCCCGGTCGTGGTGACCACGCCGACGCGGCGGGGCGCCGGGAGAGCGCCCAGGGGCAGGCGGCGGGCCAGGGGGAAGGTTTCCAGCAGCGCCTCGATGACGCCGACGCGAGCGATTCCGCTGTCCTTCAGGAACGCATCGGCGATGTCGTCCTCGCCGGCCAGCGCGCCGGTGTGGGTGGTCGCCATCTCGGCGGCGGCCTCGGACCGTCCGAGCTTGTAGGCCACCACGGGCTTGCCTCGGCGGGCCGCCTCCAGCGCGAAGCGGCGCAGGCTGTCGCCGTGGTGCAGCGTCTCCAGGAACAGCAGGTAGCCTTCGATCTCCGGATCGTCCAGGGTGGCGCTGCAGATCTCGCCCAGGCTCAGGTCGGCCTCGCCGCCCACGGACACCAGGCCCGCGAAGCCGACGCCGCGCGCCTTGCCGCGCGACACCAGGGCGCCGATCATGCTGCCGCTGTGCGATGCCACGAACACCCGGCCCACCGGCAGTTCGGGCTCCGCGAAGGCCACGTTGGCGGTCAGGACGAGGCCGTTGCGCGGGTTGACCACGCCGATGCTGCTGGGGCCCAGCACCCGTACGCCGCTGCGCCGGGAGAGTTCGGCCAGCTCCCGTTCGCGCGTGATGCCTTCCGGCCCGGATTCGGAGAAGCCGCTGGCCAGCACCGTCATCAGCTTCACGCCGAGGCGCGCGCATTCTTCCAGCGTCGGCAGGATGCTGTCGGTGGGCGAGAGCACGAAGACATGCTCCGGCACCTCGGGCAAGGCCGTGAGCGATGGCCAGGCCCGCGCGCCGAGCACGGTGCCGCGCCGGGGATTGATCGGATAGACCGTGCCGGCGAAGCCGGCCCGCTGCAGGTACTGCTGGGGCCGGGCGGCGGTCTTGGCCGCATCGTCGGACGCGCCGACCAGGGCCACGCTGCGCGGATTCAGCAGGACGGCCGCGAGCGCGGCGCCGCGAAGGGGGGAGGGGGCCATGGGGCGGTCAGTCCAGCGACACCTTGAGCGTCTGCAGCAGCTTGCCCCACCGCGCGACCTCGGAGGCGACGTAGCCCCGGAATTCCTCCGGACTGCCACCCAGCGGCACCGCGCCCTGCGCGACCAGGCTGTCGCGCACGGCGGGCTGCGCCAGCGCGGCGTTGACCGCGCGATTGAGCCGGTCCACGACGGGCCGGGGCGTGCCGGCCGGGGCGAACAGGCCGTTCCAGGATTCGGCCTCGAAGCCGGGGAGGCCGGATTCGCTGACGGTCGGGACATTGGGCAGTTGCGGCAAGCGCTTTTCCGCGGCCACGGCGATCGGGCGCGGGTTGCCCGCCTTCAGGTGGGGGAGCGCCGACATGGACGTCATGAAAACCATGCTGATCTGGCCCGCCATCAGGTCCGACAGGGCCGACGACGCGCCCTTGTAGGGGACGTGCAGCAGGTCGATGCCCGCGCGCTGCTTCAGCAGTTCGCCCGCCAGATGCTGCGAGCCGCCATTGCCCGAACTGCCGAAACTGAGCTTGCCGGGCTCCTTCCTGGCCAGGGCAATCAGCTCCTGCAGGTTGCGCGCCGGCACGCCCGGTGCGACGGCCAGCACGGACGGCGCGCTCATCACGTTGACGATCGGCTCGAAGCTCTTCTGCACGTCGTACTTGATGTTCTTGTAGAGGAAGGCGTTGATGGTGATGGGCGCGGCTGCCAGCAGCAGGGTGTAGCCGTCCGGCGCCGCGGCGGCGACCTGCTCCGATGCGAGGTTGGAGCCGGCGCCGGGCTTGTTCTCGACCACCACCGGCTGGCCCAGCGAAATGCTCATCTGGGTGGCGATGAGGCGAGCGGTGAGATCGGTGGGGCCGCCCACCTGGTAGCCCACGATCATGCGGATCGGACGGCTGGGCCAGGAGTCCGCCTGCGCGCAGGCGCTGCCCGCAAGGCCGGCGAACACGGCGCCCAGCAGGGCGCGGCGATGGATGGAATGCATGGTTCTCGTCTCCTGGAATCGGTTGGGGTTCGGCGGGCTCAGGCCGCCCGGGCCTTGGGCGGGCGCTGCGGGAAGCTCCGGTCGAACACGCCTTCGGCGATGCGGTTGCGCAGCATCTCCAGGGACCCTCCGGCGATCATCCAGCCGCGGATCCGGCGCACGCAATATTCGACGAGCGACTCCTGGCTGAAGCCGGTGCCGCCCATCACCTGCAGGGCTTCGTTGGCGGCGAACCAGCCGGCTTCGTTGCAGGCCAGCTTGGCCATGGCCGTGCTCTGCGCCGACGGCAGCCGGTGCTCGCCCTCGAGGGCCGCGCGGTAGAGGAGCATCTGCGCCTGTTCGAGCTTCATCCACATGTCGGCGAACTTCCACTGCAAGCCCTGGAATTCGCACAGCTCCCGGCCGAACTGCTTGCGCAACATCGCATGCTCGCGGGCCAGGTTGAAGGCATGGCGTCCCAGCGCCAGGGAGCGGGACGCGTTGCCGAGGCGTTCCACATTGAATCCCGAGATCTGCTTCTTGAAGCCGCCCGCGCCCAGCAGCAGGTTCTCCCGCGGCACCCGCGCGTTCTCGAAGTAGAGCGGGGACCAGTGCTCGCCGTTCATGAACGCGGCCGCCTTGCCGACGGTGAAGCCGGGCGTGCCGCGCTCGATGAGGAGGGAGCCGATGCCGTCCAGCCCCGGGCCGAAGCGCACATAGGCCAGGTACAGCTCCGCATCCGCGCTGTGGGTGGAAAAAATCTTGGAACCGTTGACGAGGTAATGGTCGCCGTCGAGCACCGCGCTGGTCTTCAGCTCGGTGACGGCCGAGCCCGCGCCGGGTTCGGTCATGCCCAGGGAAATCAGCTTGCGGCCGCCCAGCAGATCCGGCAGGTAGCGCCGCTTCTGGTCGTCGGTGGCGTACTCCACGAAAGTGCGGATGGGCCCGAAGTTGCCCGCCTGCACGATGTCCGCGCTCCGGGGGCAGACCAGGGCGATTTCCTGGATCGCCAGCACCGCGTGCATCAGGCTGCCGCCCTGGCCGCCGACTCCTTCCGGAAAGGCGATGCCCAGGAAGCCGTTGTCCGCCAGCAGGCGCGCGATCTCCCAGGGGTACTCGGTCGCATGGGCGCGCTCCAGGGCGCCGGCGGCCAGGTGCTGATGCGCGAAACGGCTGACCGAGTCGGCATACGCGCGATGCTCTTCGTCGAGGTTGAAATCCATGGGCGGTCCGGGGTCGGTGGGGAGGAGGGCGATGGGCAATGGTGACCCCGCACCCGCCGGCAGACCACTTCCGATTCCTCCCCGGGCCCGTACCAAAAGTCATGGCTCGCCAACCGAAGCGCCGGCACGCTCCACTAAACTGCCCGCGGCATGCTCAAGATTCCTCCACTCAATCCCTTGCGGGTCTTCGAGGTCGTGGCGCGCACCGGGAACCTGACCACGGCGGCGGCCGAGCTCAACGTCACCCAGTCGGCCGTCAGCCGCCAGGTCGGTGTCCTGGAGTCCTATCTCGGCGTGCAGCTGTTCACGCGCGAACGGCTCGGCGTGTCGCTGACGCCGGCAGGCGGCCAGTACGCGCAGGAGGTCGCGCCCGCCTTCCGGGCGATCGCCCGGGCCACCGAGGCCCTGACCCGGGGCGACGGCCGGGCCGCGGCGCTGCGCGTGCGCACCTACACCACCTTCACCGCCAAATGGCTCATCCCCCACCTGCCGGAGTTGAAGCAGCGGTGCCCGGACCTGGACATCGCCATCAGCAACGCGGTCCCCGACGTGGACTTCGCGCGCGATCCGGTGGACCTGGCGATCCAGTACGGCGACGGACGCTGGCCCGATGTGCAGGCCGAGTTGTTGTTCGAGGACGAGATCGAGCCGGTCTGCTCACCCGAATACCTGGCGCGTCACCGGTCCCGCGCCGATGCGGGCCTGTCGATGCTGCGCGAGCGCCTGCTGGTTTCCCGGTACCGGCGCACCGACTGGCAGGACTGGCTGGCCGCCACCGGACACGATGCGGCGGCGGGCGGGGCCGAACGCATGATCTTCAGCAGTTCGGTACTGACCTGGCAGGCCGCCCAGGACGGCCTCGGCATGGCCATCGGGCAGACCTACCTGCTGAAAGCGGAGCTGGATGCCGGCCGCCTGGTGCGACCGTTCTCCCGGCCGCTGCGGCGCGGAACGCACGGTCACTATCTGGTGCGCTCCAGCCTGCAGCGTTACTCGTCCAAGGTCGAACGGTTCTGCGACTGGATCACCGACACCATCCGGCGGGAAAGAAACTGAATCCGGGCTGCGCTGCGCCCGGGCGAGGTATGCGCCGGTCGCCAGGATCGCGGCCGGAATGCGGCGGTCCGCGGACGAACCCGTCATTTCGCGATGGTGATGGCCGGCCCGGCCTGCGCGCTCGGGGCGACGGTCATCTGGAATAGTTGGTAGAGGAGGCCGAAGACCTTCTTGTCCCATGGGTAGCCGTCGTAGTCTCCTATGTGGAAATACCTGTTCTCGAAGGCGACGGCCGTTTCCATGCGCCCTGGCGGCCGCGACGATTCGTGGATCTTCAACGTATCGACGGGGTTCTCCTTGATGGGCGGCGTGCGCGGATCCGGCGTCACGTCGAATTCCGGCTCTTCCTGCATGCCGCGGCCCAGGAAGGTCAGCACTTCGTGGAAACTGCGCAACCTCACCCGTCCCTTCATCGGGTACTCCCCTCCGGGATAGCCGGCCCGGATGTCCAGCAGGATCTCATTGGTGGGCGCATCCTCGGCTTCGCCATGCAATTCGAGGCGTTCGTCGTTCGACAGGACGCCCGGATTGAAGTTCGTGATCATGATGCGGCCGGTGGTGGGCTTCGAGACGGCGTAAGCACGGCGGTCCGGCGACAGCCGGAGCGAAAAATCCTTGTAGATCGCTTGAAACGACTCGGGAGTCACCGAAGCGGCGGGGACCACCCAGGTCCGCTGGAAGAACAAGGGCTCGACATACAGCGCGTGCCGATCCTGGATCGACGACAGGTGCGCCATGACCCGCCGGAAAACCGCATATCCCCGCGGGTCCGAAGGACGGTTGTGGTGCACGGCGACGACATCCCTGGAGCCGGCGTCTTGCAGACGCAACTCGCTGCCCAGCAGCCGAAGCAGCGAGTCCACGTCGTAGCCCTGCCGGAGCAGCAGTGTCAGCTTCTGCTCTTCGAACGGCGTCAAGAGGCGTTGGGTGAACTCGTCGCCCTGCATGGGCGCGATGCTCACGGTCGGATTCTCTTCCGCGATGCCGCCGAGCGACGGCACCAGCAAGCCGCCGCGATCTCCCGTGATGGCTCCGCCGATTCCCGCGTTGACGGCGAAGCGGTATGTGGCCGTGATGCTGGACACCGACGTGAAATGGATGGGCTGGCTGTACCGCGCGCGCGCGATGTTCAGGAGCAGCTGCTTCGACACGCTATCGGTCGTCGATTGGTCGTACGCCAGCACCATGCGATCCAGGGCGAGCGTCGAAGCGCATCCTGCCGTGAGGACGGCGGCAGACCCTGCCATGAGGCACCGCGCGATCCTTGCCAATCCAATCCAACGCATCGAACTTCCTTCCCGTCGTGAATCGCCCCGTCCTCCGCAAACGAACTCGCCGGAGGAGGAACGAATTTTCGGCGACCCGGAGTTTTTCTCCATCGTGCAGCCGGCGCGCGAGCGCAGCTTCGAAAACCTGGTGGGAGTATGCGGTCCGGAAGGATGGCCGCTACAGGACAATGTCCGGTCGCAAGCCCGAATTCACATCGACAGATCACCCATGCTCATCAATTGCGTCGCCTACGAGGAAGGCTCCAAGCTCGCCGACATTCCCGTGGCCGACATCAGCGAATACGTGTCGCGGCCCGGATGCTTCGTCTGGGTCGCCCTGCAGGACGCCACGCCGGCGGAACTCAACGAGATGGGGGAAGAGTTCGGACTGCACGAACTGGCGATCGAGGACGCGCGCCATGGCCACCAGCGACCCAAGATCGAGGAGTACGGCGACTCGCTGTTCGTGGTGCTGCACCTGGTCGAACAGGATCCGGACGATGCGAACGCCTTCCTGGTCGGGGAACTCGACGTGTTCGTCGGCCCCAACTACGTGCTCTCGGTCCGCAACCGCAGCCGCCAAGGCTTCCTCGGGGTCCGGGCGCGCTGCGAACGCGAGCCCGTCCTGTTGCGCAACGGGGCCGGGTTCGTGCTCTATGCCCTGATGGACGCGGTCGTCGACCGCTACTTTCCGGTGATCGAGGCACTGGAGGACGAGCTCGAGACGATCGAGAAACAGATCTTCTCCGATACCGCGCCGCGCGCCAGCATCCAGCGCCTCTACGAACTGAAGCAGCGGGCCATGGTCCTGCGCCACGCGGTGGCGCCTCTGCTCGAGGGTTCCGGCAAGCTCCATGGCGGCCGCGTGCCGCAGGTGTGCACCGGGACCCGGGAGTATTTCCGCGATGTCGGCGACCACCTGGTCCGCATCAACGCGTCGATCGATGCCATGCGCGACACGATCGGCACGGCCATCCAGGTCAACCTGTCCATGGTGACGATCACGGAGGGCGAGGTGACCAAGCGCCTGGCGGCCTGGGCGGCCATCTTCGGTGTCTGCACCGCGTTCGCCGGCATCTGGGGCATGAACTTCGAGCACATGCCGGAACTCAAGTGGCGCTACGGCTACGCGGCGGCGCTCGGCGCCATCCTCGCGGCGGGCAGCTACACCTTCTACCGATTCAGGCGCGCAGGCTGGATTTAGGGCCGCGGCCCCGCGGCAGCACGGCGACGCGCTCGAAGGCTCGGCGCCGTAGCGGGCCGCCGAGCCTAGCGCATCGAGTCCGATGCCTCGATTTCCCACAGCCGTTTCACGAAGCCCGCCGCTGCGGAGGCGCCGAGGACCGGGCCGGCCAGTTCGAGGAACTTGTCTTCCAGCTCCGAATCGCCGAGGGGTTCCTCCGGATCGCCTTTCCTGTTGGGTTGCAGGTGCTCGAAGCGGCGTCCGTCCCGGGTTTCGATGACGATCCGGGCCGCGCGCTGCCCCGGGAAGGCGGCGTCCAGTTCGGGATCCACCGCGACGCGGATCCGCTCCATCAGCGACCGGGTGGCTTCATCGGCCAGCCGGTCCGGCTCGTAGGCCGCGAGCCGGACGCTGCCGTGCGCCAGGGCGGTCGCCACCACATAGGTCAGGCTGAAGCGGGCCTCGTTCGCCGTGGTCGGGCGGGCATAGCAGGCGATGTCGAGGGCGGGGCGGTACGTCGCCACATGCACGCTCCGGATGTCCCGGGCCTCCAGTCCATGCAGGCGCTTCAGCTCCAGCGCCCCGTCGATGGCCGCGAAGGTGTGACCGCATCCGATGTGGTTCTTGAACGTCAGCCGCGTGATGTGGAAATCCTTCCCGAGCGTGGCGCCGATCGAAGACCAGTCCGGCCCGCCGCCCATGGCACGGCCGAAGCCCGCCTCGCCGTCGAGCACGTCGAGCGAGCCGGTCACGCCCCGGCGCGCCAGCTGGGCGGCGACGAGACCCGCCTCCGCGGCGCGTCCCGCGTGCAGCGGCTTGGACATCGAGTCCATCCGGAAGGCCTGCTGCAGACCCGCCGCGAAGGTCGCCGACGTGGCGAGGGCGTGGGCGAACGCGCCGCGGTCCAGGCCCAGCAGGCCCCCGGCGGCGGCGGCGGCGCCGAACGTCCCGACCGTACCCGTGCTGTGCCAGAACTCGTAGTGCGGCCGGCCCATGACGACGCCGATGCGGGTCGATACCTCGTAGCCGAGGACGACGCCGCGGAGGAACTGCGCTCCGGTGGCATCCAGGTCCTGCGCCGTCGCCAGGGCCGCGGCGATGGTCGCCGCACCCGGGTGGTACATCGCGTCCCGGAAGCTGTCGTCCACCTCCGCTGCGTGCGCGGCGGTCCCGTTGATGAAGGCCGCCGCGCGCGCGGTGGCCCGCCGGCCGCGCGCGAGCCGGGCCCGTCCATGGTCCAGATCGTCCGCCAAGGCGTCCTCCAGCCGGCGCACCGGGTCGGCATCCAGGCCGGGGAAAAGGGAGGCATACCAGTCGATCACCGCCCGCTTGGCATGGTGGACCACCTCATCGCTCAGGGGTTGGTCGCGGAATGCGGCGGCGTGCCGCGCGAAGATTTCTGTGGCGTGCATCGATGACTCCTCGTGGTGGAACGGTTCGACCTGCGCGATGACGGGCCGGGCCTTCACGGACGATCGTCCAGCCAGGCCCGCAGGCGCAGATTCACGGCCCCGGCCTGCTCGTACTGCAACCAGTGCCCGGCGCCTCGCAGCACTTCGACGCGGCACTGGGGCAGGTGGATCGGCACGGACGACATCAGGCTCACCGGATCGGCCGTGACGTCGTCCTCGCCCCAGAGCATCAGCGTGGGCTCCGGACGATGCTCCAGTGCCCCGAGCAGTCCGCCGGCGCGCGAGAGGCCCTTGCTGCGGAACCGCGTCCTCAGGCACGACCGGGTGTGCAGATCCACCGCGGTGTCGTCGATGTCCTCCGGCTCCGCGCTCAGCATGTGCATGGCCAGGTTGTGGCGCATGGCCCGGGCCAGCGCCCGCGCGTCGCCGGCGGCCGCCGCGCGTTTCCAGTCGAGCAGTTCGCCGCGGGGCCGGCGCTCGCTCCCGTGCCCGGCGGGCCCCAGGAGCGCCAGCCGCTCCACGCCCGGGCGTTGCGACGCGAGATGCGCCGCGACCAGGCCGCCGAAAGAGAACCCGGCGACATCGATCGCCGTGTCCCGTCCCACGAGGCGGTCCAGCGTCGCCACGACCGGGGTCAGCACGGCATGCAAGGCATCCGCGGTCCCGGCATCGTCGGAGTCGCCGTAGCCCGGCAGGTCGGGGACCCAGACTTCGCGCGCGCGCGCCAGCGGCTCGATGTTCCGGATCCAGTGCATCCAGCTGCCGTGGCCGCCATGGAGCAGCACCAGGGGAGTCCCGGACCCGAACCTGCGCCAGGCGACATGCCGGCCTTCCCAGTCCACCCGGTGGCGCGTGGACCGCGCATCCAGCCGGTCGATCTCCATAACGCCGTGCGCGTCCGCGAGAGGGGCGGGCATGGTGCCGTCAGGGCGCGGCAAGGACCACGACCCCGTCGGCGGCACGGACGCCCTGGCCCGCGGGCAGCACGAACACGGGATTGATCTCCGCCTCGACGAGCCGTTCGCCCAGTTGCGCCGCCATGGCGGAGAACGCCACGATGGCCGTGACCAGCGCCTCGACATCGGCCTTGGGCCGTCCCCGGAAACCGTCGAGCAGCGGCCAGGTCATGAGCTCGCGCAGCATCTCCAGGACCTGCTCGCGCCCCAGTGCGCCATCGCCGGGCAGCAAGCGCATCGCCGTGTCCTTGAAGAGCTCCGCCGTGACGCCCCCCATCCCGAGCAGGATGGCGGTGCCCAGGGGATCGCGGTGCATCCCCAGGATCATCTCGGTGCCGCCGGACACCATTTCCTGGACCAGGAAGCGGTCCGGCACGATGCCGGATTTCTCCGCGACCTCCGACGCCATGGCGGACAGGCGGTCGCCGACCTGCTCGGCCGCGAGGTTGACGGCCACGCCGCCGACATCGCTCTTGTGGGTGATGTCGCCCGACAGCACCTTGAGGACGACGCGGCCCTTGAAACCACGGGCCGCCGCTTCGGCCTCGGCCGGCGTCGAGACGATGGTTTCGCCGGCGCAGGGAATGCCGAAGCGCGCGAACAGCCGCTTGGCCTCGGCTTCGTCGAGCGACCCCGAGCGCACATCGGCGATGTCGATGGGTGCGCCGGCGGGGGACGGCGCATGCTCCTTCCAGCGGGTGCGGCGCAGCATGCCGTCGAGCGCGACCGTGCAGCTCTCGGCCGCGGAGAACGCGGGCACGCCGGCCTGCATCAGGATGGCGCCCACGTCCGGCGCATGCGGGCTCACGTAGGCGATGACGGGCTTGTCGCTCGACGGCAGGCAATCGCGGATCGCATCCGCCATCAGTTCGGGCATGGCCAGGCTCGACGAGCCCACGATGATCGTCAGCGCGTCGTAGCTCGGGCTGTCCAGCAGCGCCCGGATCGCGCCGCGCAGCAGGTCCGGCCGCAGGCCTGCCAGCGTCACGTCGATCGGGTTGCGGTCCAGCGCGGCATGGTCCCCGGTCTGCAGGGCGCGCAGCCGCGCGGCGGTCTCCGCGTCGGGCGGCGGCGTCTCGAAACCCGAGACGCCCAGGCTGTCGGACACCAGCGTGCCGGCGCCGCCGGTGGAGGTGAGGATCGCCACCCGGTTGCCGCGCAGCACGCGGCCGGAAGCGAGGGCGGCGGGGATGTCCAGCAGGTCGCCGAAGGCCTGCGCGCGGATGACGCCCACCTCCTTGAACAGCGCGTCGTACATCCGGTCCGCGCCCGCCAGGGCGCCGGTATGCGACACGGCCGCCCGGGCGCCCGCTTCGGAGCGTCCGATCTTGAAGGCGACCACCGGCTTGCCGGCGCGCGCGGCCTTCAGCGCGGCCGCGCGGAATTTCGCCGGGTTCCGGACGCTTTCCACGTAGAGCGCGATGACCTTCGTGTCCGGATCGTCGGCCAGGTGGTCCACGAAATCCGACAGGTCGAGGTCGACCTCGTTGCTGGTCGAGACCAATTTCGCCAGGCCGATCCCGCGCGGCGCGGCGCGCGACAGCAGCGCGCCCAGGATGCCGCCGCTCTGCGAGACGACGCTGATGCCGCCGACCGGGAAGCGGTCCATCTCCAGGGCGCCGCTGGCCGACAGCACGATCCCGTCGGTGAGGTTGACCAGGCCGATCGTGTTGGGGCCGAGGAGGCGCATGCCGCCGGCGGCCTCGATGAGCTGCTGCTGGCGGCGGGCTCCCTCTTCGCCCGTCTCGGTGTAGCCGCTGGCGAGCACGATGGCGGCCGCCGTGCCGCGCGCCGCCAGGTCGCGCACGGCCAGATGGGCGCGCTCGGCGCCCAGCAGCACGATGCCGACGTCCGGCGTGGCCGGCAGCGACGCGATGTCCGGATAGCACCGGAGGCCGTCGATCGAGTCCGCGCGCGGGTTGACCGGATAGATGTCGCCCGAGAAGCCGTGCTTGCGCAGGTAGGCGACGGGGCGGCCCGCGGTCTTCGCGGCATCGGCGGAGGCGCCGATGACGGCCACGCTGCGCGGCTTCAGGAGCCGGGCGATCGCGTCCATGCCCTGTACGTTGTCGATGTGGCCCATCACGCGGCTCCCTTCTTGGCGTTGCCCTTGGCGAGGAATGCCATCACCGAGTCGCGATGTTCGGTGCTGGTGTAGCAGATGCCCTGGGCCTGGCTGCCTTGGGCGAAGACCTGGTGCGAGGACATCTCGAAGGTCTGGTTGAGGATCGACTTGCCGAGCGCGAGCGCGGTCGCGGAGCCCTTGCTCATCTCGGCGGCCAGCGCCTGCGCATCCTTCACCAGGCTATCGGCGCTCGACTGGCGATCGGCGATGCCGAGCCGGAGCGCCTCATCGAGCTCGACCTTGCGTCCGGTGAAGATCAGCTCCTTGGCCTTGGCCAGGCCGACGCGCCGCGGGAGGAAGTACATGCCGCCTCCGTCGGGGATGATCCCGCGGTTGATGTACGACCAGGTGAAGCTCGCCGCTTCGGAAGCGATCACGAAGTCGCAAGCGAGCGCGGTATCGGCACCCAGCCCCGAGGCCGCGCCGTTGACGGCCGCGATCGTCGGCTTGGGCATGTCGTGCAGGAGCGATTGCGTGTGGTGGACGCGCTGCTGGCGGGACCAGCCGTTGAAGCCGACCTCGCCCTGCGGCGCGTTCATGCGTTTCTCCATGCCGGCGACATCGCCGCCGGCGCAGAAGCCCTTGCCGCGGCCGGTCAGCACCAGGGCGCGGATGCCCGGGTCGTAGGTGATGCGCTCGAGCGCATCGATGAACTCGCTGCGCATGGCGTCGCTCATCGCATTGCGCTTGTCGGGACGGTTGAGCCACAGCGTGGCGATGCCGTCGTCGACTTCCAGCTCGATGAGGCCGGCGGTTTCTGCAGGGGAGGGGGAGGGATGGGTCATGATGATTGCGAAGGGTGTTTCTTCACTCGTTGGTGATGCGGTTTTCCTTGACCACCTTGCGCCAGCGGGCTTCTTCGCCCTTGGCGTAGGCATCGAACTCTTCCGGGGATCCGGCCTTGACGATCAGGCCCTCGCCTTCGACCCGGTGGCGGAAGGAATCGGTCTGCACCGCCTTTTTCGCGGCTGCGTTCAGCTTCGCGATCACGTCCGCAGGCGTACCCGCGGGGACGTACAGGCCGTACCAGCTGTCCGCGACATAGCCCGGTACGCCGCTCTCCGCGATCGTGGGGACCTTCGCCAGCGAAGGCGAGGGCGATCGGGCCGCGGTCGTGACCGCCAAGGCCCGCAGCTTGCCGCCATCGATGAAGCTGCCGACGGCTGCGGCCGTCGCGAACATCACGTCGACCTGGCCGCCGAGCACGTCGGTGAGGGCCGGACCGGCGCCCTTGTAGGGAATGTGGATGAGGTCGGTCCCGGTCAGGTTCTTGAACAGCTCGCCCGCCAGGTGCGCCGAGGTCCCGGCGCCCTGCGAGGCATAGGACAGCTTGCCGGGATGGGCCTTGGCCGCATCGATCAGGTCCTTGACCGACTTCAGGGGGCTCGCGGCGCGCACGACCAGGACGTTCGGCGACACCCCGACGAGCATCACCGGCGCGAAGGCCTTCTCGTAGTTGTAGGGGAGCTTGCTCTGGATGCTCGGATTGACGACATGGGCGACCGTCGCCATCACGAGGGTGTATCCGTCCGGCGGGCTCTTGGCGACGGCTTCGGTGCCGATGATGGTCGCGGCGCCGGGCCTGTTCTCGATGATGACCGGCTGGCCGAGTTCCTGGCCCATGGTGATGCCCATGGTGCGGGCCACGAGATCGGTCCCGCCGCCGGGCGCGAAAGGCACGACGATCTTCACGGGCTTGTCGGGGAAGGCCGCCATGGCGGGCACGGCCAGGCAGGTCGCCAGCGCGCATGCCGCGGACAGCGCGAAGGGTTTCCTGGCAAACGCCAGGGACGAGGATTTCCACATGATTTGTCTCCGAGGGGATGCGAACGCGAGGACCGGGAATGCGTGGGCAGCGGATCCGCTTTTCTCCACCACGCATCGAGCTTAGGGACAATCCCCTTCCGATACAGCCCCCCATTTCCGTCTGGCGGAAATCAACTTCATCCCATCCGACGCATGTCCGCACCCACGAAGCCATCCGCGAGAAGAATCCACTACGAAGAGCCCCTCCTGAACCGCTCGCTGGCCCGGGGGGCGGAGGTGCTGCGCGCTTTCGGTTCCGGAGCCGATCTGATGGGCAACGGTGAAATCGCCGAGCGCACGGGCCTGTCCCGCACGACGGTGAGCCGCCTGACGCAGACGCTGGTCGAGTCGGGGTTCCTGGAGCACGACCGCGGGCAGCGCGCCTACCGCCTCGGGGCGGCGTTGCTGAGCCTGGGCCATGCGATGCGGACGGGCTCGCCGGTCTTGAGAACCGTCGGTCCGTTGATGCACAGGCTGGCCGAAAAGATGCGTATCAACGCGGGGCTCGCGACGCCGGACAGGGACGAAATGATCTATCTGGAATCGGTCCGGTACAACCGCCGCGTCGCACTCCGCAATGTGGTCGCAGGGCAGCGGGTGCCGATCGAGCTGACTTCCCTGGGGCGCGCCTACCTGACGATCGCCGACCCGCTGCGGCGCGCGGATTTGATGGCGCATTTCGCAGCGCGTCGCGGCGATGAGTGGCCCCGGATCGAGAGCGAGATCGGCGAGGCGCGGCAATCCATCGCCGACCACGGATATTGCGTGGCGACATGGCAGACCGACGTGGTCGCGCTCTCGGCGCCCCTCCTCCTGAGCGGGAGTCCCCTCTATGTCCTGAATGTGAGCGTCACCACCACGGCTCCCCCGAAAGAGGTCGTGGAAAACCTGGCAGGTCCCTTATTGGATCTCCGCGATCGGGCGCTTTCGGCAATGGCCGAGATGCATGGAGTCCAGGGCGTTATCGCGTAGCTGGCATGCCACGGCCCTGACTCGGGGCTTGGATCCGTTGGGACCACCGGTCCCGAAATCACGGTGGCGGCGCCGAGTCGACCAGGGTCCGAAGAACGGCGTGGGTCCCGTCGGGCGGTTTTCCCGGGACACCGGGTGCGGACGCCGTAGAGCACGGTTTCCCCGGGGGGATGGGCATGAGGATTCGTTCAGTCGACGCTGGCGCCGGAGCGTTTCACCAGCTCGGCCCAGCGCAGCACATCCTGCGCAACGAACTTCTGGAAGACCTCGTGGGTATCGCCGATGGGGTCGGCTCCCAGTTCCTTGAGCCGGGACTGCACTGATGCGTCGGCCACCGCTTTGGCGAGCGCCGAAGACAGCCGGGCCACGATCGGCGCCGGTGTGCCGGCAGGGGCGAACAGACCGAACCAGGAACGCGCATCGATCTGCGGCAAGCCGGCTTCCGCGAAGGTGGGAACCTCGGGCAGGTTGGGTCGTCGGCTGGCGCCGGTGACGGCCAGCGGCCTCAGCTTGCCGGCCTGGACCTGCGACAGGACTTCCGGCAGGTTGGCGAACATGGCCTGGATCTGGCCGCCTATCAGGTCGGTCTGCGCCAGGGCGCCGCCCTTGTAGGCGACATGCTGGAGTTTGGTGCCGGCGAGGGTGTTGAACTGTTCTGCCGCGAGATGCGCGGCGGTTCCGACGCCTCCCGAGCCGAAATTGAGTTTGCTGCCTTGGGATTGGGCATAGGCTGCGAATTCCGGGACCGTGCGGGCGGGCACGTTCGGATTCACCACGAGCACCAGCGGCACCGAGGCCAGGTTGGACAGCGCCGCGAAGTCCCGCGTCAGGCTGTAGTCGAGTTTCGGGTAGAGGGTGGCGTTGATGGCGTGGGCGGAAGTCGCCATCAGGATGGTGTAGCCGTCCGGCGCGGCCCGGGCCACCGTGACCGCGCCGATGTTGCCGTTGGCGCCGGCCTTGTTCTCGACGACCACGGGCTGGCCGAGTTCGGTGCCTGCGCGCTGCCCCACCAGCCGCGCGATCACGTCGGTGGCCCCGCCGGCGGCGAAGGGCACCACGATGCGGATCGGCCGGTCCGGATAGTCAACGCCTCCCTGGGCGAAAGCCGTCGGGCCGAGAGAGAAGCAGAGGCATCCGGCCGCCAGCAGTTTCTTGGTATTCACGTCGTGTCTCCTTGTGCGAGACCACTGTAGATGCAGCGGCCCGAAAGACGGTAGGACGCAATGACTTCATCCCGGTATTTTTCGGTGCCCGGGCTTCATGCCTCTCGTGCTCGATGCCGTCGTACGCTGATCCGGTCCATGTGCTGTGCTGTCCCGCCTGCCCGCACCATGCTGCCGGGATGCGCGATGCGTGCTTCCGGTGCCCGGCACTGCCTCTTCGCCATTTACACTCTATGGTGGGCTGTCCGAACTCGCGGGTGTTGCTGAATGGCCTGCTTTGCCGCCGCGGCGTGTCCACCCCGATGCGGATCGAGCCGTCCCGGCCGGTCCCCCGCCGCCGTCACCCGCACGCCGGCTCCATCGTGGCGCCTTTCTTGCGAGCACGTCATCCATGCCTCCTGCCCGCCACGAGGGGGCGCAACCCCATCCCGTTTCGATTGGCCTCTTGAACTCACATCGCACCACTCCAGACACGCTTGCAGACCAACCGACCGCCGAAGAACTGGCGGCGCAGGTCGCGAACCTCAATGAGTTGCTTGCCCGGTCGCAGGCCACGCTCGTCAAGACCGATACCGCGGTGGCTTTCACCGTCAAGGGCGAGGTCACGGTCCAGGGCCACCGCGTCCCCTATGCGCTGATTCCCCCTCATGCGGTGCTGTCGCAGATCGCCCGCTGGGTGAAACTGCCTGCCTACAGGCAGGTCGCGTTGCTGGCATCCCGCCTGGACGAACGCACCGGAACGGACTTCCAGCGCGAGGTGGAGGCATTCGTCATGAATGCCCTGCGCCGCGCAGCCGACCGCGGGGTCGAGACTGGCCCCTACTGCTGGGATGCGATGGTCCGGCCCAAGGCGCTGGCCAGCGCTGCGTTCGAGCTGGTCATGGACCGCATCGAGGCCGCCGCCCATCAGCGTGCGGACGATCTGCAAGCGGAACGCACCCGCCAGTCCATCAATCTGGCGCAGTTCCCCGATACCTTCCGCGCCGCGGCCGGCATGCGCCGCAGGATCATCGCGCTGCTCGGCCCCACCAACTCCGGCAAGACCCACGCGGCCATGCTGGCCCTGCAGAGCGCCGGGTCCGGTGTCTACCTGGCGCCCTTGCGGCTGCTGGCGTTGGAGAATTACGAACGCATGCGCGCCATCGGCGTCCCCGTGAGCTTGGTCACGGGCGAGGAGCGCCGCCTGCAGCCGGGCGCCACCCATGTCGCGAGCACGGTGGAGATGCTGGACACCCACACCCCTGTCGAAGTGGCGGTGATCGACGAGATCCAGATGCTGGGCGACAGCGACCGGGGTGCTGCCTGGACGGCGGCGGTCTGCGGCGTGCCTGCCGAAACCATCTACCTCGTGGGTTCTCCCACGGCCCGGGCCGCGATCGAATCGCTGGCCGAGCGCCTGGGTTGCGAGTGCGAAGTGCGCGAACTGGCGCGCAAGTCGAAACTGGCGATGGGCGACAAGCCGCTCGAATCACTGCGCCAGCTCAGGGCGGGCGACGCGGTCATCGCATTCTCGCGCCGCGATGTGCTGCAGCTGGCCGAGCAGGTGGCGCACGCCGGGTTCTCGGTCGCGACCATCTACGGCAATCTCTCGCCGGAGGTGCGCCAGGCGCAGGCCGAGGCTTTCCGCTCCGGTCAGGCGCAGGTGCTGGTGGCGACCGACGCCATCGGCATGGGACTCAACCTTCCGATCTCGCGGATCGTCTTCACCACCGACACCAAATACGACGGCGTCGAGGACGGTCCCATTCCCGCCTGGCTGGTGCAGCAGATCGGCGGCCGCGCGGGCCGATTCGGCCTCGCCGAATCGGGCACGGTGCTGGGTCTGGGCGGCCGGGTGCACAAGGCGATTCGCAAGCAATTGCAGGCCCCCCTGGAACCGGTCGCGCGCACCGGCTTCTATGTGGCGCCCACGCAGGAACATCTCCAGCAGATCGAGGCGGTGACCGGCGAGAGCCGCCTGGCCGAATTGTTGACCCTGTTCCGCCGCAACATCGACGTGAACGATGTGTTCTTCGTGCCGACGGCGCTCACCGAGCAATCGGAACGTGCCAAGTGGCTCGATGGCATGCGCCTGCCGCTGGCGGAGCGGTTTCTCTTCTCCATCATCCCCATCGCCACCCGCATCCCCAAATTCCAGGATCAGCTGTGGGCTTGGGCGAATGCGGTGGAGAACCGTCGCCAGTCGCGCATCCAGCCGGTGGGCTTGCGCCAGGGACGCAGCTCGCTGCAGGACGCGGAAGACGCCTGCAAGATCTACTCGGGGTACGCCTGGCTGGCGCAGCGGATGCCGGAGCATTTTCCGGATGGCCCGGCGGCTGTCGAACTGGCGCTGGAGGCTTCCGCACTGGTGCACCAGATGCTCCGCGCGCAAAACCGCGGTGGTAAAAAGCGCGCCGATGGCAAGAAAACACTGACCGGCATGCTGCGGTAGGAAGTCTCGACCTGCGTGTTGTGGCCCGAGGTCGGGTCGATCCCTGACCGGCGCTTTTGCACGAACCTATTCGAGGTGGAATTTTTGCTGACTTCGCCATGGCCGTTCGCAGGCAAGGATCGTCGCGCTCGTCGATAGGATGAGGGGGCCGTGGCGCGGGTGCCGGACGATGAAGTCGGTATGGTTGTGCCGCGGGCCGACGGGGGCGTCGAACCGGAGCAGGCAGTCGCCATCCAGCTTTCGCTGCGGACGTTCGGCGAGGCGGCGCGCGCCCCGGGTCATGCGGCCGACGCAGATACGTTGAATTCGTTTCCGAAGTCTTCTTGATCGGGCCACATGGAAGTTGGTCAGCAACTTCTGAATCGTGACATGGATCGTGAGAAGGTCCGAGCAACGATGCCAAAAGAAAAACCCCGCTAGTCTCGCGACTAGCGGGGTTTCCTTGCTGTGACAGCAGTTTATCTGTGGCTCCTCAACCTGGGCTCGAACCAGGGACCTACGGATTAACAGTCCGGCGCTCTACCAACTGAGCTATTGAGGAACAAGACCTAGATTATATACAGAAAATTTGCTGATTTTCCAGTGATCTC
>JAKOND010000337.1 GCA_022702125.1 Burkholderiaceae bacterium | reverse complement strand
TGGCCAAGCGCCGAAGTGCTGATCTCGAGCACCACGTCTGGCGATGCAAGGCCGTGGAACCCGAGCCGATCTTCGATCTTCCTGCGCACGGCGATGCCCTGGCCTGGCAGCATCCACAGCGCGCCCGCGAGATCGGGAAGCCTCAATTCCGGTTTCGACAGCAGCGGATGGTGCTCGCGAACCACGAGGCACAGCACGTCCTCCACCAGGGGCATTACCTCCAAATCGTCGGGCGTCTCCGCCGGTAGCGCGTTGATGGCCAGATCGATTTCACCGCCCCGCAAGGATGCGAGGAGCGTCTCGTTGAGATGCAGCATCAGCTTGAGCCGAGCAGCCGGACGTTGCCGGTGGAGCGCGGCCGCTGCGGGGACGAAGAGCCGCTCGACATACAAAGGGGACACGCCGACGCGCAGGATGCCCAGTTCTCCCAAATGCGCCTCCGCCGCTTCCGCCAAGGCTCCCTTCAGGTCGGTCTGGAGCGACCGCATCCGCTCACGGAAACGGCGCGCCACGCTGGTCAGCAGCATTCCGGAAGCGCTGCGTTCGAACAGCCGGAACCCCAGTTCCTTCTCCAGCCGCTGGACGCCCTGGGTCACGGCCGGCTGGGACACGCCCAGCGCCGCCGCCGCACCCCGCACCGTGCCATGGGCCGCGACGGCGAGGAAGTATTCGATGTCGTTGAGTCGCACGTTCAACTGGCCGTCTCCCAATTCGCTCAGGTTCGGATGATAAGCATTTCTTATCAATTTCAGCCTTTGCCCAATCCCTCATCCCGTCCGGGGTTCATAGACTGGAACCAGGAGACGAACCATGAACCTCGGCATGTACACCGCGCGCAACGCGCGCTTTTGGGGCGCCAGAGCCGCCCTGCTTTTCCGGGATCGGGAAATCAGCTTCCTCGATCTCGAGCGCCGCTCCAACCGGCTGGCGCACGCGCTGCGGGCGCTCGGCCTGCGGCGGGGAGACCGGGTCGCCATCGTGTCGCCGAACCGGCCCGAGATCGTGGAGTTGGAATGCGCGCTCTACAAGGCCGGCCTGGTCAAGGTGGCCTTGAACGCCCGCCTCGCCCCCGGCGAACTGGTCGATGCGTTGCGGCTCGCGCAGCCCGCCGCCTGCTTGGCCGGGGAAGAGCACCGTTCCATGGTGACGCAGGCGGCGGCCTCCCTGCCTGCGCTGCGATACCTGATCGGGCTCTCGCCGAACGCCGCGCCGGAGGATTGGCTCGACTACGAGACGCTGCTGTCCGAAGCCCCCGACCATCATGTCCACGAGGAGATGCGGCCCGACGACGTCGCGGTCCTGCACTTCACCTCGGGCTCCACGGGCAAGGTGAAAGCCGCCATGCAAACGGTCGGCAACCGCATGGCGTCGCTGCGCAAAGTCGTCATGGGGCGGATGCATGCGCAAAAGGACGATGTCCTGTTGCTTTGCGGTCCCATCACGCATGCGAGCGGCATGTTCATCCAACCGACGCTCTACCAAGGATCCACGGTTCTGCTGATGGAGCGTTTCCAGCCGGCCGAAGTGCTGGAGGCCATCGAGAGGCACCGGGTCACGATCTGCTTCTTCGTGCCGGCCATGATCAACGCGCTGCTGGCCGAGCCGACGATCCGCACGCGGGACCTCAGCAGCCTGCGCCTGCTTTCCTACGGCGCCTCGCCGATCTCGCCCGGCCGCATCCGCGAGGCCTGGGCCGCCTTCGGACCCGTGCTCTCGCAGGGCTACGGTGCCGGCGAGACCACCGGCGGCGTCATCAACCTGAGCATCGAAGACCACCTGCGCGCGATCGAAGGCGGTCGGCCCGAACTGCTGTCGTCGTGCGGACGCCCCTCGTGCGAGTCGGAAGTCGAGGTCCTGGATGCGCAGGGCGTTCCGGTGCGGGGCGACGAGATCGGAGAGATCTGCGTGCGGGGCCCGGATGTCTTCGCAGGGTTCTGGCAAGCGCCCGAGGCCACCCGGGAGGCACTGGGCGACGACGGGTGGCTACGGACCGGGGACCTGGCCAAGGTGGATGCGGAGGGATACATCTTCATCGTAGACCGCCGGAAGGAGATGCTGGTCACGGGGGGATTCAACGTCTACCCAAGCGAGGTCGAGTCCGTGCTCGCCCAGCACGAGGGCATTTACGAAGTCTGCGTGATAGGCGTGCCGGACGAACGGTGGGGCGAAGCCGTCAAGGCGGTCGTGGTCCTGAGAGAAGGTGCGCAGGTCCGACCGGAAGACCTGATGGACTACTGCCGGGGCCGTCTGGCGGACTTCAAACGGCCGCGATCGGTGGATTTCGTGGGGCACCTGCCCAAGAACGCCAACGGCAAGCTCTCCCGCAAGGACGTCCGCGAGCCGTACTGGCGTGGCCGCGAGCGCCAAGTGAATTGAAGGAGATATCGCATGGCATCGCCATCCCGCAGTGATTTTTTCGAAGGTTCCACGGAAGCGCGCGAATTCGTGGATCGGGCGCTGTCCTTCATCGGCGGCGAACTCCAGGCGGTGATCGAGGCGCACGGCATCACCTACGAATCGGGGGCTCCCCGACCGGTGCTCGACGAAGTGTGGGCCCGGTCCCGCGCAGCCGGCCTCTACGGCGTCACCCTGCCCCGCGAACTGGGCGGCGCCGGGTTCTCGGTCGTCGACCATGTCCTCATCAAGGAAGCCATCTACACCACGGGATCGCCGTTGGCCGCGCATGTGATGGGCGAGCTCTCCGGACCGCCGCGGGTCGGAGCGCTCGCCCGTTCGGCGACGCCCGACCAGATGGAGCGGTTCATCCTGCCGGTCGCCCGGGGAGAGAAAGCGATCTGCTTCGCGATCACCGAGGCCGAGGCGGGATCCGACGCCGGCGCGGTGCAGACGCGCGCGGTCCGGGACGCCGACGAGTTCGTGCTGAACGGCACGAAGCGATTCATCTCGGGAGCGCCGTTCTGCGACATGGCAGTGGTGATCGCCTCGACCAGCCAGGATCCGGACCGCCGGGAAACCAGTGCGTTCTTCGTCGAACGCATGCGGCCGGGTTTCCGGATCGAAGCCGGCTACAAAACGATGGCGGGCCAATCGGGGACCGGCAACATCATCCTGGAGGATTGCCGGATACCGGCAACCAACCTGATCGGCGACCAGGGCAAGGGATTGGCGCTGGCCCTCGGGCGTATCACGGTCAACCGCCTCCTGCACTGCCCGGCCATGCTCGGGCACGCCCAGGTAGCGCTGGATGATTCGATCGCCCATGCGACCCGCCGCCGCCAGTTCGGACAAGCCATCGGCGGCTTTCAGGCGATACAGCACCAACTGGCCGACATGGCCACCGAGCTGGCGGCGGCACGCGCACTGATGCTGAGCACGGCACAGCGCATCGACAAGGGGATCGCAACCCGCGCGGACGCGTCGATGGCCAAGCTCTTCTGCTCGGAATCCGCCTTCCGTATCGCCGATCGTGCGGTCCAGGTGCACGGCGGCGAAGGGATCGTGCAAGGCAGCCGGGTGGAATTCCTCTTCCGGCTGTTGCGCATGTACCGGGTGCTCACCGGCACCAGCGAGATCCAGCGCAACACCATCGCGCAGGAACTGCTTTCGCCAGCATCCGCATGAGTCCTTTCCGGGGACGCTTTCGACGCCCCGGCGCACCGGCCAACCAGGAGACAAGACGATGAAGAACTTCAATCGCGAACGGCGCATCGCGCTGCTCGGCACACTCGCCGGCGCAGCCGGCTTGGCCATTCCATCGCCCGGATTCGCCCAGGACGCGGAGTGGCCCAGCCATGCCATCAAATGGATCGTGCCTTACCTTGCCGGCACGGCCCCGGATCTGTCAGCACGTATCGTCGCGCAGGAGATGGGGACCATCCTCAAGCAGCCGGTCGTCATCGAGAATAAACCCGGTGCAGGCAGCAACTTGGGGGTCCAGCAGGCTGCGCGGGCACCCGCAGACGGCTACACCTGGCTCTATTCGGGAACGCCCATGGCGACGAACATGCGGATCTATCGCAATCCGGGGTTCGACGCCATCAACGATTTCATACACATCGGCAGGATCACCCAGTCCGACACTGTCGTACTGGTGAACCCCGAATCTGGCATCACTTCATTGAAAGAACTGGTCGACCGCCTTCACAAGACACCGGGCGCCCTCTTCTACGCCTCCGGCGGCGTCGGGAGCCCGTCGCATCTGGGGACAGAACTGCTGTTGGCTGCCACGGGCACGAAGGCGACGCAGGTGCCTTTCAAGGGCGCATCCGAATCCACCAACGCGGTGGCCGGCAAGCAGGTGGACTTCACTCTGGCCCTGGTCGGGGCGGCCCTGCCTTTCATCCAAGGAAACAAGCTGCGGCCTTTGGCTGTGCTTTCCCCCCAGCGCAACGCGGTGCTGCCGGAGATTCCGACGCTCGCCGATGCAGGCGTGCCGGGAGTCGTCAACGTCTCATTCGGAGGACTTTCGGTACCCAGAGGCACACCGCCACAGCTGACGGAAAAAATCCGCGTCGCGCTGGCTGCCGCGATGGCCCAGCCGGATGTGAGGAAGAAGATAGAGGCAACTGGCGCCACCATCGTAACGAGCACGCCTGCTGAATACACCGCTGGGCTGCGTTCAGAAATCGCGTCGACCGAGCGACTCATGAAGATCACACGGATCGAGCCGCAGTAACGGGGCGTTGTTGGGTTCGCTCGCCGCCGGACGCCCGCATCCAGGTTCGAAATCGTTGGCCTCATGGCGTGAGCAAACCCGCGGGAGGGAAGTGCCGTACCGCGAAAGGGACCGAGTACAGCGCTGTAGCGAAATGCCACGGCTCTCCGATGGTCTGGCCGGATCGGGAGCTCGGATGGCAGGTAAGTGCTACCGGGCGAGCCGGCCGTCTTGCGGTGTTCGGCGAAACAGCGATCCAGTTCTGCATGACGCTCGAACGCTTTCTCCGTTGTGATGACAAGATCGCGGTACGCCATGGCCGGCCGTTGCGTGTCAACTTGTGGATGACGCATGGGTCGCAATGCGCTCAAGAGTGAGCAAGCACATGCGACCCCCCATCAATCGATCGATACCTTGGCGTCCTTGACCAGCTTGGCGTATCTGGCCGTATCGTCCTTGATCTGGGTTGCCATCTGCGCCGGCGTGTCGCCGAGGGTCTCCGCACCGATTTCATCCATGCGCTTCTTGAAGTCCGGCGACTGGATGATCTTGACCATCTCGGCGTTGAGCTTGGTGACGATGTCCTTCGGCGTGCCGGCCGGCGCCAGGATGCCGAACCACGTGCCTTGGTTGAAGTCCTTCATGCCCGCCTCGGCGAGCGTGGGCACTTCAGGGAGAGTCGGAGAGCGTTTTGACGTGGTGACGGCCAAGGCACGGAGCTTGCCGGCCTTGATGTGCTGCACCAGCGGAGTCAGCGTGTCGAAGGACATGTCCACCTGTCCGCCGAGCAGGTCGGTCGTGAGCTGACCGCTTCCCTTATAGGGCACGTGGAGGAGGTCGACACCAGCCTGGCCGGAAAACTGGGTCCCGATCAGGTGCTGGAGCGTGCCGTTGCCATTGGAGCCGTAGGTGAGCTTGCCCGGGGTCGCTTTGGCTTGGGCGATCAGGCTGCGGACATCGGTCGCGGGCGACTTCGCGTTGACGACCAGGACGTTGGGCACCAGGGCCACGGTGGTGATGGGCGTGAAGCTCTTCTCGAAGTCGTAGGGCAGCTTCTTGTAGACGCTCGTGGCGATGGTGTGGTGCACTGCGCCCATTAGCAGCGTGTAGCCGTCGGGCTTTGCCTTGGCGACGTAGTCGGCGCCGAGCGTGGCGCCCGCACCTGGCTTGCTCTCGACGATGACCGGCTGGCCGAGGCTCTGCGACAGGCTCGTGGCGAGCGGGCGGGCCAATGCATCGGAGCTGCCGCCGGGCGGGAACGGCACGACGAGGGTGATCGGCTTGGTGGGATACGCCTGGGCCGATGCCAGCGAGGCAGCGAAAGTCAGGGCGAGCGAAGTCAGCGCCGTGCGACGGCGCACTTGGAATTTCGTCATGATGTGTCTCCGAGATTGATTCTTCAGGCGGCCTGGAGCTGCGTGGCGGACTGGGCGATCCGCTCGCACACCGCGCGCGTGACCTGCGCGGTGGTGGCCTTGCCGCCGAGGTCGCCCGTGTGCAGCGCCTTGTCCGCCGTCACCGCCTCGACCGCCTCCATCACCCGCTGCGCCGCCGCGTGCTCGCCCAGGTGCTCCAGCAGCATCGCCACCGACCAGAACGTGCCCACCGGATTGGCCAGGCCCTTGCCCATGATGTCGAAGGCCGAGCCGTGGATCGGCTCGAACATGCTCGGGTAGCGCCGCTC
>JAKOND010000311.1 GCA_022702125.1 Burkholderiaceae bacterium | reverse complement strand
CAGCGCGTCCTTGGCGCCGGCCTCGGTGGCGAATGCATCCGACCCGAGCGGCGCAGCGTCAGCTCCGTCCGCGGCGGGCGCGTCCGGCATCGATGGGTCCGGGGCCCCGCGCTCGCCGAAGCGCGCGAGCGCCGCCACCGTGGCGCACGCGGCGTCGATGCCCTCGACCACCGGGTACCCCAGCGCGGAGAGCTTCGCGCGCACCTCCTGGGGCGCCCGGGCGCACAGCACGATGGTCCGGCCCGGGTGGTCGCGCCGCACCTGTTCCAGGGCGCTGAGGAAGACGTCGCGCAGCCGCGGGATGTGGAAGGCGTTGGCCGACTGCAGGATGAGGGTGTCGCAGGCGCCGTCGGCGGCCACCGCGTCCAGCACCTGCGCCAGCAGCTCGGGCCGGCTCGACACCTGCGCGGTCATGTCCACCGGATTCGAAGGCGCAGCGAACGGCACGGCCGCCAGGATGCGCTTCTGCGCGGCGGCTCCGAGCTTCGGCAGGGACAGGCCCTGCGCGCTGGCCGCATCGGCCAGCAGCACGCCGAAGCCGCCGGACGCGGTCAGCACCGCTACCCGTCCGCCGCGCGGCAGCCGCCCGTCGCCGAGCACCGCGAGCGCATGGCCCACGTCCAGCAGCTGCTCGATGCTCGGCACCCGGATGGCGCCGCCGGCGCGCAGCACCGCGTCGAACACCGCGTCGGAGCCGGCCAGGGCGCCGGTGTGCGACGCCGCGGCCTGGCGGCCGGCCTCGGACACTCCGACCTTGAGCACCACCAGCGGCTTGCCCGCCTCGCGCGCCATCGCCATGGCGGCGCGGAGCTTGGCGCCGTCGCGGCAGGTCTCCATGCAGCACAGGATGACCGAGGTGCCGGGATCGGCTGACAGGGACGCGATGGCGTCGGCGATGTCCACGTCGCATTCGTTGCCGGTGGTGATCATCCGGCTCACGCCCAGCCCGCGTTCTCCGGCCAGCCGCAGGGTGTAGCTGCCGAGGTTGCCGCTCTGCGACGCGATGCCCACCGGGCCCGCGTCGGGAAAGCCCGATTCGAGCGCTACCGAAAAGGTCGCGATGCTGCCCGCCGGCACGCCGATGGCGCCCAGGCAGTTCGGGCCGACGATCCGCATCCCGCTGGCGCGCGCGATCGCGCCGATGCGCTCCTGCAGCCGGGCCCCCTCCTCCCCCAGCTCGGAGAACCCGGCCGATAGGATGACGACCGGCTTCACGCCGCATGACGCGCAGTCCTCCACCGCCTCGGGCACCCCCGCTGGGGGCACCGCGACGACCGCCAGCTCCGGCGCCTCGGGCAGCTCGGCCAGGCTCGCGAAGGCGGGTAGCGACTGCACCGTGCCGCCGCGGCGGTTGATCGGGTAGATGCGGCCGGTGTAGCCGTACTTCCGCAAGAACTGCAGCGGCCGGCCGCCGATCTTGGTCACGTCGTCCGAGGCGCCGAAGATGGCGATCGCGCGCGGCTCGAACAGCGCGTCCAGGCCCCGCCCGACTTCCGTTGCACCGGCGACCGGCGCCACGGTCGGTGCCGCAGGCGCTCTCGGCAGGTCGGCGGGACCGGCCGGAAGCGGCGCGTCATCGTCCTCCAAGGCGTGCATCGTGGCTTCCATCGATTGATCCATGTGCTGTGTCTCCTAGGCCCGCGGGGCGTCCGCTCCGCCCTCGCGGAGCCGGTCGATCAGGGTGTCGAGCGCCGCGGCGGCTCCCTCGGGGTCGCGGCGCCGCAACGCGTCCGCCACCGCGCGTCGCAACGGGAACAGGTCCGGCCGCGGCCGCATCGACAGCGCGTGGGTCATCCGCTCGCGCAGCACGCCGGTCAGGGTCTGGGCCATCAGGGTGAGCGCCTCGTTGTGCCCGGCGGCCGCGATCGCGCCGAAGAAGGCGCTGGCGGAGCCGATGCGGTCGCGCAGCGGCGCATCATCCGGATGCGCCTCGATGGCGTCTGCCGCCGCGGCCACCGCGTCCAGCTCCTCGTCGGTGCCCCGCCGGGCCGCCAGCCGCAGCAGCGTGCCGTAGAGCGTGCGGTACGCCTCGTCCACGTCCGCGTCGCCGAGCCGGCCTTCCACCACCAGCTTGCGCAGCGACTCGGCCAGCATCATGTAGGCGCCCTTGTAGAACACCAGCGCCTGGTCGGGCGCGCCGTCGCCGAGATGGCGCACCTCGCCGATGAAGACGACATGGTCCCCGGCCTCGTGGGCGGCGTGCACGCTGCACTCGAAGCTGGCGAGGCAGTCGTCGATCAGCGGCATGCCCAGCGCGCCCGGGCGCCAGGCCACGCCTTCGAACTTGTCCTCGATCCGGCTGGAGGCGAAGCGCCCCGAGAGCGCGTCCTGCCGCTCCGACAGGATGTTGATCGCGAAGCCGCTGGCGGCCTCGAAGGTCGGCAACAGCTTGCTCGCCTTGCGCAGGCTGAAGAGCACCAGCGGCGGTTCCAGCGAAACCGAGCTGAAGGAATTGCAGGTCAGCCCGGCGGGCCGGCCGTCGGGCGCGGTGGTGGTGATCACCGCCACCCCTGTCGGGAAACAGCCCAGCAGGCGGCGGAACTGCGCGGGCTCGATGGCGGGACGGACGATGTCGAGGGTTTCGGCCATGGCGGGTCTCCTGGCGGTCCGGCCGTCAGGCCAGCGCGGCCTCGGGCCGCGGGGCCGATTGCGCCTGCGGCCGGTGCGGCGGATCGTTCTCGATCTCCCGCTGGACCGCGGGGATGATGACCTCGCCCCAGGTGCGCAGTTGGCGCAGCATGGTCGGATGGTCGAAATCCCCCATCTGCGTCTGGAAGCAGTAGTGCACCGGCTTCAGCGTGCGGATCTCGCGGACCACGCGCTCGATCACGGTGTCGACGTCCCCCACCGGCAGCAACGCGCGCATCTCGTCGAGGGTCGGCTCGCCCTCGACGATGCCCTCCTCCACCTGGTAGTCGTCGGCGATCTGCGCGGTGCGGCGCTTGAGGCTCACCGCGATGCGGCGCTGGTAGCGGGCGCATTCGAGGTAGCGGTTCACCTCGGCCGGATCCTCGCTGGCGAAGGCGGCGCGCAGCAGGCCGACCGGCACCGCGGCGGGGTCCCTGCCTTCCGCGCGGGCCACCCGGTCGATCAGGGCGCGGGTGGAGGCGAGCTTCTCCGGCCCGCCGTCGCCGCCGGAGACGAACACGTGGTGGCCGCCGCGCACGGCGCGGGTCAGGAAGGCCGGATCGACGCTCGTGATCCACATCGGCGGCATCGGGTCCTGCACCGGCCGCTGGCTGATGGCGCTCATGGGCTGGCGGTAATGCTCGCCCTCGTAACTGAACTTCGGTTGACGCAGCCCGGCCTCCAGCATGTCCAGCATCTCGAAAGTGCGGCCCTTGGCCGACTCCAGCGACACGCCGAAGCGCTCGAACTCGAAATGCTGGTAGCCCGAGCCGATGCCGAGGTTGAGCCGGCCATCGGAGAGCTGGTCGACCATGGCCACGTCCGCGATCAGCCGCGCCGGGGTGTAGAGCGGTGCGACCACGATTCCGGTGCCGAGCCGGATGTTGCGGGTGACCGCGGCGCAATGCGCGATCATGGTGAGCGGCGAGGAGCACAGGCCGTAGTTGCTGAAATGATGTTCGGCGTACCATGCGGCGCCGAATCCCAGTTCGTCCGCCAGGCGCGTCTGCTCGACCGCATCGCGCAGGATCTGGTGGGACGTCTTATGCTTGTTCCGCTGCTGCATCAGAATGAAGATTCCGAAGTCCATCGTCGTGTCTCCTGGTTGCCGGGTTCCGTTCGGGTCCGATCGTAAGAACGCCCCGCCCGTCCTGCGCGCCAGCCGGCGCACACCTCCTTTGCGCGTTACGGAATGAAGTCGCTCGATACCCTGCGGATCTTCGTGGCCACCCAGCGCAAGGGGAGCCTTTCCGCGGCCGCGCGCAGCTTCAGCCTCTCGCCGGCCACCATCTCCCGGCGCATCAGCGCGTTGGAGGAGGAACTGGGCGTGCAGTTGGTGGACCGCACCAGCCGCAACCTCAAGGTCACCGAGGCCGGTCGGGCTTTTCTGGACCGGGCTGAGACGGTGCTCGAACTCATGGGCGAGGCGGAGGAGGCGGTCCACCGGGCGCACGAGCGGCCCGAGGGACGGCTGCGGGTGCATTCGCGGACCCACATCGGCCTGCGGGTGCTGGCTCCGCTGCTGCCCCGGTTCTCCCAGCGCTATCCGGACATCCGGGTGGAGCTCGAGATGTCCGAGCATCCGGTCAACCTAGTGGAGCACGACTTCGACGTCGACATCCGCACCGGCGAATCGAACGACTCCGGCTTCGTGATCAAGCGCCTGCTGTCGAGCGACGAGGTGCTGGTGGCGAGCCCGCAATTCCTCGCCACCCAGCCGCGGATCAAGCATCCGGACGACCTGCCCCAGGTGCGCTGCCTGACCTACCGGCGCGACCGGGAGGTCGTCACCTGGAAGTACATCGACGACGCCGACGAGCAGCAGGAACTGCGGATCCACGGCGTGCTGAGCGCGAACAACGGCGAGATGCTGCGGCTTGCCGCCATCGGCGGTATGGGCGTCGCGCTACTGTCCGAGGCGACGGTGCGCGACGACCTGCGCGACGGCGCGCTGGTGCGGGTGCTGCCACAGCACCGGTTCGCGGTCCGCGCTTTTTCCAACGGCGTCTTCGCCGTGTTCCGCCAGAGCCAGACGCTCCCGCACAAGGTGCGGGCCTTCGTCGACTTCGTCGCCGACGGATTGCGCGAGAGCCCCCGCTGATCCGCGCCGGGCTGGTCCCCTGCCGGCGGACGAAAGACGGACGCCGAAGCCGCGGCTTTCCGCCAGCCCATGCAAAGTTGCTTTGCGTTCCCTGGACGCCAGCCGCATCCGTGCGAACCTAGACTGGCGCGGAGCGGCTGCACTCGACCGCGTCAAGGAGACAAGATGAATTTGCGCAAACTCGCTTTCGGATGGGCGCTGGGCCTCTGCGCGCTCGCGCCTGCGGTTGCCCAGCAGGTGACCCGTCTCGTCGTGCCCTTCGCCGCAGGCGGCGGCACCGACCAGTACTGCCGCATCCTGGCGCAGGAGCTCGGCAAGCACGGGCTGAATATCGTCATCGACAACAAGCCGGGAGCCAGCGGCATCGTCGCCGCCGACTTCGTGGCCCGCTCCAAACCCGACGGACTGACGGTGCTGGTCTCCTCCCTCGGCACGCTCGCCAACAACAGCGCGCTCTACGACAAGCTGCCCTACGACCCCGCGAAGGACTTCGCGTCGGTCACGCAGATCGCCTACCAGCCGGCCATCATCGTCGGACGCACCGACCTGCCGTACAAGAACATCAAGGAAATGGTGGCCTACGCCCGCTAGCACCCGGGCAAGATCAACCGCGGATCGCCCGGCGCCTCCATCCTCTCCAACCTCGCGCCCATCGCGTTCGAGAAGGAGCAGGGCATCAGCACCCTGCACGTGCCGTTCAACGGCGACGCGCCGGCCCTCCAGGCCCTGCTTGGCAACCAGATCGACATCCACGGCACTTCGATCACCGGCTCCCTGCCCCACATCAAGTCCGGCAAGCTGCGGGTGCTCGGCGTGATGGATTCCGAGCGCCTCCCGCAAGTGCCCGATGCGCCGACCTTCAAGGAGCAGGGCTACGACATGGTCGCCACGCTCTGGTACTCGCTGTCCGTGCCCGCTGGCACTCCCCGCGCCGCGATCGACCGCCTCAATAAGGCGGTGAACCTGGTGGTCGCCGATCCGGACTTCGTGGCCCGGGCCCGCGCCATCGGCATGGAACCGCGCGGGAGCTCACCAGAGCAGCTCGACAAGCTCATCAAGACCGAGGCCGACCGCTGGTTGCCGATTTTGCGCA
>JAKOND010000310.1 GCA_022702125.1 Burkholderiaceae bacterium | reverse complement strand
GGATCGCCATGAGCCGGTTCCTGCAGTTCGCCGGCGTCGGGGTGGCCATGCCATCGGCCCTGCCCATCAACGGCGCCTCCGACGCTCCGAACGACGGCCGCACGCCGCCTGCCGGTTTATCATCCCTGCGCACCTTCGCCGTCAGGCGATGGTAAGGTTGTGGTGCCCGTGCTGATGCGCGGCGAGCCTCTCCGACAGTTCGAGTTCGTGGTGGGAGTAGGCGCAGGAGAGGTCGGCCACGCACGGGCCCTCTGCAATCTCGACCTTGCGCAGCCGGGCGAGGTGGCTGCGCAGGACGTCGCGCACCGCCTCCGAGCGGCTGCCGTAACCGCGCGTCGCGACGGGACGGTCGAATTCGCGGACAAGCTCGTCGTCCAGCAAGACGGTGGAGCGTTCCATGCAGCGGTCGCGCAGGAGAAGGGAGCGGGATTCGCTGATCCCGCCGACTGGGAAACAAGGACCCCTTCCCGCCCACCCGGAGTCGTCAGTTTTTCGAACGACCCAGCCCGTCCAAAAACACGGACTGCTCACCTCGGCAGATCCTCATCAATAATGACCGGATGCATGCCCTGCGCACCGTCCGTTCCCTCACCCGTCTGGTGCTGGTCTGGTTCGCGTTGTGCCTGGGCGTGGCGACAGCTTCGCCCCTCGCCTCGTCGCACACTTACGAACTCATCTGCTCGGGCACGGTCATGGTCAAGCTGCTCGTCAAGGGACCCGACGGCACCACCACGGAGGCGAGCGCCTCCTCGATGGACTGTGCCCTGTGCGTACCCGGTGGCGCGCCACCGGTGTCCTCGTCCGCCGTGCGGATCGTGCCGGCGCAGCCGTTGGCCTACGCCACCGGGCCCCTTCCAGCCGCCCGCATCGCGGCCCTCACCGCGGCCCCCCTTCCCGCCCGCGGTCCTCCCCCGGCTTCCTGACAGTCCTCGCGCGGATCCGCCCGCCCATGCGGCGTCGAGATCTGCCCTTTCCCCGATGCGTGAGAGGCAGTCGTCGTCCGATCCGCCGTGCCGCATCCGTGGTCCGGTGCCGTGCATCACCGCACCGGACGCCCTGTCTTGAATGCCCGACATGACTCGTTTTCCTTCTTCCGCTTCGCGCACCGCCACGTTCCGCCTGGTCGCTGTGTCATCGGCCGCTTTGGCCATCTCGCTTCCTGCCGCGGCCCAATCGGCGATCACGCTGCGCGAGGTCACCGTCACCGCGCCGGCTTCCCCGCCCGAACAGCCTACCGGCACCCTCGCCACCGGCCTGCCCGGCACGGTGCTGGAAACGCCCTTCGCGGTCAGCACCGTCCCGGCCTCGACCCTGCGCGAGCAGGGCGGCACCACCCTGCAGGACATCCTGCGCAACGTGCCGGGAGTGCAAGCCGACTCGGGCTTCAACGGCTCGCACACGCAGTTCTTCACGGTGCGGGGCGCCATCGCCGACAGCGGCACCGGCTCCAACCGGGTGCTGCGAGACGGCGTGCGACTGTCCAACTACCCCTTCGTGCCAGCGTTCGTCGAAAGCGTCGACGTGTTGCGCGGTCCGGGTGCGGCGGTGGGCGTGCGCAGCGAGCCGGGCGGCACGGTCAACATCGTGACCCGCAAGCCGCAGATGTCGAACTTCGGCAGCGTCCTGGTCGGCCGCGGCAGCCAGGGAGCCCGGGAGACATCGGTGGACCTGAACCGCGTCCTGTCGCAGGAGCGCGAGCTCGCAGCGCGAGTCTCCGCCACGCGGTCGGACGCGAGCGAGTGGCGCCACGTGCCCGACCGGCTCGAAGGCATCAAGGTGGGGATCGCCAAGAACGACGGCGATCGCCTGCATCTGCGCGCCGGCGTGGAGGCGACCGACCAGACCTACCGCCCCGACTACGGCGTCCCTTCTGCCGGTGGCCGCCCGGTGGCGGTACCGCGCGATCGCCAGTTCGGCGAACCGTTCGCCGACTCGACCACCGACAACAGCATCGTCGACCTGCACGGCGATCTGGCCCTCGCGCCCGGCACCCGGGTGGCACTGGATTACACCCACTTGGAAAGCCGCTCGGCATCGATCCGCAATGTGCTCTTCGGATCGGAGCTCCAGGGCCAGCCGGCGGGAACCTATGCCCGCGCGACAGCATGGGAGCCGGCCACCCACCGCCGCATCGACTCCGCGGTCGCCTCGATCGCCTCGCGCCAAGCATTTGCCGGACTCCGGCACCAGTTCTACGCCGATGTCAGCCACTACCGTGAAGACCTGAACCAACCCTCGCTGAACGCGCCGGCGTCTGCCGGCACGCCGATCAACGTCTACAACCCGGTGTTCGGACGGCAGGTGGCGCCGATCGCGGGCACGCCGGGCGCCGTGACCCGGCAACGCCTGCATTCGACAGCGCTCTCGGTGCAGGATCAGGTCGATTACGCCCTGTGGAGCCTCGTCGCTGGCGTGCGATTCACCCAGCAGTCCTTCCTCTACGGCACGACCGGCGTGCAGGCAGTGGACGAGTCACGCTGGTCGCCCAAGGCGGCGGTGCTGCGGCGGCTCTCGGACCACGACACGGTCTATGCCAATCTCTCGACCGGCGTAGCGCCCAACCAGGTTCCGTCGTCCGCCAACCGGTCCCTGCCGTCGCGGCGCTCCGCGCAGCTGGAACTGGGGTGGAAATCGCTCTGGCAGGACGGTCGCCTGTCCACCGATGTGGCGGTCTACCAGCTCGACCAGAGCAACATGATCAGCGCGGACCTCAGCACTCCCAACCTGTTCGACTTCACCACCGCGGGCTCGGCCCGGTCGCGCGGTCTGGAGGCCTCGGCCGCCGGATCCGTCACCGACCGGATCAGCATAACAGCCGCATATGCCTATACCGCCGCCCAGTTCAGGGACAACGCGATGCTCGCCGGCCGGACCGTTCCCAACGTCGCGCGGCACAGCCTGAACTTCTGGAGCCACTATGCCTGGAACGATCAGTGGAAGAGCGGGGCAGGAATCCATGTGCAGAGCCGCCGCTTCGCCGACACCGCCAACACGGCCGTCATGCCGGGGTACGCGCGCGTCGACCTGACCCAGACCTGGCGCACGCCGCTGGCCCACGGGCAGAGCTTCGAGCTGCAGATGGCGGTGCGCAACCTCTTCGACAGACCGTATTTCGTGTCGAGCCACCTGCATGTGAGCCGGTACGTGACACCGGGGCAGGGACGCAACGCCTATGTGACCGGAACCTACCGTTTTTGAGGATCGCCATGCAACGCGAGACATGGACGCGCCGCACGGCGCTCACAAGCGGGGGACTCGCTTTCTTGGCGCTGATATCAGGTTGCGGGAAAGACGACGCCTGGAAGCCGCACGGCATCGATTTGACGGGCAGCGATTACGCCAAGGACTTCCAACTCGTGGATCACCACGGAACGCCTCGTTCCCTGGCGGACTTCCGCGGCAAGGCCGTAATGGTCTTCTTCGGCTTCACCCAGTGCCCGGATGTCTGTCCGACGTCCCTCGCTCGGGCTGTCGAGATCAAGCAGCGCCTCGGCGACCAGGGAGCGCAACTGCAGGTGCTGTTCGTCACGCTGGATCCGGAACGGGATGCACCGCAGATCCTGGCGGCTTACATGGAGGCCTTCGATCCAGGCTTCCTTGGGCTACGCACCGACCTCGAACGGACCCGCGAGACGGCGAAGGCGTTCAAGGTCTTCTTCCAAAAAGTGCCGACGGGCAACAGCTACACCCTCGACCACAGCGCCCTGACCTATGTGTACGACCGCGCAGGACAGCTGCGCCTGGCGTTCAAGCACGAAGCCAGTGCCGTGGACTGCGCCGACGATCTGCGGCATCTGCTCGCGACTACTTGAACACCAACCGTGAAAAGGAATTTCCCGTGAACCGAATGATCCGTCTCACCGCTGCAGTCCTGGCCCTCGGCGCTGCCCTCTCTGCCCAGGCCCAGGTGAAAGTCGAGAACGCCTGGGTGCGCGCCACGGTACCCTCGCAGAAAGCCACCGGAGCGTTCATGCAGCTGACCGCGCCGGCCGACATGCGGCTCATCGGCGCGTCGTCGAGCAAAGTGCCGATCGTGGAAGTTCACGAAATGGCGATGGAGAACGACGTGATGAAGATGCGTCAAATTTCCGCGGTGGCACTGCCGGCCGGCAGGACCGTCGAACTTCGGCCCGGGGGCTACCACCTCATGCTGCTGAACCTGAAAAACCAAGTGAAGGCGGGCGAGACGGTGCCGCTGACGCTGACTTTCGAGGTCGCCGGTGGTAAACGGGAGACGATCGACATCGATGCCATGGTGCGGCCGCTGAACACGAGCGCGGCGCCCCTATCGCCAGGCAATCTCAAGCACTGAGCCGCATTCGACAGAGGGAACCGTTTCCACGAGCACGCTCTCCGAGAGGCACGAACCGGGTGAATCCAACGTGTTTCGAAAACGATCAAGCGAATAGATCCTGCTCCGTCCGGATTGCCGTGATCAACCGGTCGAGTTCGTCCGTGGTGTTGAAAAGCGCTGGCGTGACACGCATCACTGGTCCGGACGCGAGGCCCGATTTGGCGACCACCAGGATGCGGTGGCGGGCCACAAAGCGCGCCTGCGCCTCGCGCGCCTGCTCCATCGTCCGCAGGCCGCGCAGCCGGAACGCGCTGATGGCCCCGTAGTTGCCCGGCTCCGCCGGCAGCATGAGCTCGACTCCGGGCACGTCGCGCGCGCGCTCCACCCAGTAGTCGCGCAAGGCGCGCAGGTGCGCGAACTTGCGCTCGATCCCGATGCGCTCCTGCACCGCCAGCGCCGCCGGCACCGTCAGCCGTGCGGCGACATCGACCGTGCCGGTCGGGATCCGCGACCGGAGGTCCTCGGACTTGTAAATCCTGTTGCCGAGCCAGGGCCCGATGTCGGCCTGCCGGTCTTTGCGGATGTAGACGGCGCCGGTGCCCAGCGGCGCGGCGACCCACTTGTGCAGCGAGAACCCGACGAAATCGGCGCCGTAGGTCCGCACGTCGAACGGCATCTGCCCGACGGCCTGGGCACTGTCGAGGATGACGTCGACGCCTCGCGCCTTGGCCATGGCGACGATCTCCGCCACCGGCGGGACGAGTCCGTTGCGGTTCGAGACATGCGTCAGCAACAGCAGCTTGGCCCGCGGTGTCTCGCGCAGCACCCGGTCATAAGCGTCCAGCAGGTTCGCCCGGGTGTGCGGCTCGGGCAGCGCGAACCGGACCAGCTTCGCGCCGCGGCTTTGCGCCAGGTATTCCATGGCGTACTGCATCTCGTCGTAGTCGACATCGGCGTACAGCACCGCGTCGCCCGCCGCGAGCGGCCGGTAGTTCGCGATCAGGGAATACAGCGCCTCGGTGCCGCCGCCGCAAAGCGTCACTTCGTCCTGTGTCGCACCGATCAGATCGGCCACGGCGGCGCGCGATTTGTTCAGCTCCGGATCGCGCGGCATGCCGTCCACCGCGCTTCGGAGGAAGGTGGAGTTGTGCCGGTTCACCCACTGCAGGCGATCGACGTAGCGTGCGTGCACCTCGCGCGTCATGGCGCCGTAGTACGCGGCGTCCAGATTGACCACCGTCCGATCGATGTCGTACAGCGCCGAAAAAACCTGCTGAAGCTCCGCGAAGTCGGGATTCGCGGGAATCCCCGGGTGGTTCGGTGCAGGGGCTGCCGCCGCGGGCCCGGTGCCGAGGGCAGCGGCCAGGGATCCGGCTGCTGCATAGCGGAAGAAGTCACGTCGCTCGGTCATGGTTGGATTACTGGATGTGGAAATGGGTTCGGGCGCCTCGCGCCGTCAGTTCGCGGCGGCCGCACGCAACGCGCGATCGAGGTCTGTCACCAGAGACTGCGCGGCCTCGACGCCGATCGACAGCCGGACGACGCCGCCTTCGACACGGCAGTGACTCCGCTTCGCCTGCTCTGCCGCCGGATAGAAAGCTGCCAGGCTGTGGACGCCACCCCAGCTCGCACCGATCTGGAACACCTCGAGCGCATCGAAGAAACGGTGGACTGCGGTCTCCGAGGGCAGCCCGGGCACGAAAGACAACACGCAGCCGCCCCCGGTGAATGCGGATGACCAGCGCTGGTGCCCGCGATCGCCCGGGCGCGGAGGAAACAAGACCTCCCGCACCTGCGCGTGGTCGGCCAAGGCAGTCGCGACCTCGAGAGCTGCCGCGCACTGGTGCCGGTAACGCAGCTCCAGCGTCTCCATCCCGCGCAGCGCCAGGAAGCAGTCTTCGGCGCTCACCGCCTGCCCCAGCACGCTCTGGGTCGTCCTGAATCGCTCGTACAGACCGCGGTCGTCGGTGGCGAGGGTCCCCAGCAGCAGGTCGGAGTGCCCGCTGAAGAGCTTGGACACCGCCTCGACCACCACGTCCACCCCTGCCGGCACCGCCCGGAAGCCGAGCGGAGACGCCCAGCTGTTGTCCAGCACCGTGCGCACCCCGGCTGCGCGGGCCGCCTGCACGATGGCGGGAATGTCCTGCATCTCCATCGTGATCGATCCGGGCGACTCCAGGAAGACGAGCCTGGTGTTCGGCTTGAATCGCCCGGCGATCTCGCCCCCCGCTTCGGGATCGAAGGTGTCGTGCTGCACGCCGAACCGTTCGAGGTAGTCCCGCGCGAAGGTCCGCAACGGCCCGTACGCGGAATCTGCCACGAGCACGTGGTCCCCGGCGCTCAGCAGGGAAAGCGCGACCAGGCACAGTGCCGCCTGGCCCGAAGGCACCGCGACGCAGTGCTTCGCCCCTTCGAGTTCCGCTACGCGGTCTTCGAGCACCCGTGTCGTCGGCGTCCCGGTCACGCCGTAGGTGTATCCGTCGAATAGCCGCTCCTTGCGCGCCGTGAAATCCGCGATGTTGTCGAACAGCACGGTGGAGGCCCGCCACACGGCGGGGGACAGGCTGCGGAAACCATCGATGCGCTGGTCCCGTCGGGAGTTGTGTTGTCTTGTCATGGTGTGCTGCAACGCCTGCCGCCTATCGTGGGGCGGAACGTTCTTGGTTTTTCGATGGGGGGCGTGGTCCGGGCTGTCCGCCTCATTCGGCCTTGATGCCCAGCTCGGCGACGACCTTGGACCACTTGATGGCTTCGGCCCGGATGAAGGCCTGCGTCTCGTCGGGGGATCGGCTCGCCAGGTTGATCGCCAAGCTCGAGATGCGCGACTGCACGCGCTTGTCGCTCACCGACGACCGGGTTGCCTGGTATATCGAATCGACCGCGGTCTTCGGGGTCTTCGCCGGAACCGCCAGGGCCCACCATTGCCCGAAGTCCATCTTCGTGAGTCGCAGTTCGCTGGCGCAAGGCACCTCGGGCAGCTGCGGCACGCGCCGGCTCCCCGTCGCCATCAGCGGAACGATCTTGCCGGCGCCGAGCATGCTGCTCGCGCTCGCGAGCGTGCAGAAGTGGCCGGCGAGGATGCCTGCGGCCACATCGGTGAGCGCCGGCGCCGACCCTTTGTACGGGACCATCTGGAATTCGGTGCCGGTCTCTTTCGCGTACAGGCCTGCGGCGAGATGGCTGATGCTGCCGTTGCCGCTGGTCGCGATGCTCATCGGGTCGGCCGCCTTCTTCGCGTCGGCGGCGAATTTCGCGTACTGTCCGGCGCGGTATTTCTGCGCATCGACGAAGAGGATCAAGGGCGAGTCCCCCAGCATCGAGACGGCCGCGGTGTCGTTCATGATGTCGTACGGCATCCTCTGGTAGATCGCCGGTGCGATCGCATGCGCCAGCTCGATCACCGCTGCGGTGTAGCCGTCGGCGGGCGACTTGACCATCGCATCCACTCCCAGGCGGCCCGCGGCGCCCGGCCGGTTGTCGATCACCACCGGCTTGCCGAGCACATCGCCCAGGGTCTGCCCGACCGCGCGGGCCAGCACATCGGTGCTGCCTCCGGCCGACCACGGCACGATCAGCCGGACCGGCCGGTCGGGATACGCGGTGCTCGCACGAGCTTCCGTCACAGGCAGCAGCGCCGCCGCGGCCGATCCAGCGGCAGCTTGCAGCGCAGCTCGGCGGTTGATTGAGACAGTCATTTCAGATTCCATCGATGCGCATCGGGTGCGCTGGGTCATGCGGCCAGTTCGCAACCGTCCATCCGGATGCGCGAGGTGAATCTAAAATTCGGTCAGATAACAATCAATGACGGATCCTTGATGGTCCATGCGTAAACCTGATAGGAATACGATGAACTTTCGCCAAGTCGAAGCGTTCCGCGCCGTGATGACGACCGGCTCGGCGTCGCGTGCCGCGGATCTGCTGCAAGTGACGCAGCCTGCCATCAGCCGCGGCATCCTGGAGTTGGAGAAGGAGACCGGCTTCCCGCTCTTCGACCGGATTCGGGGCCGGCTGGTGCCGACAGCGGAGGGGCAGCTGTTCTTCCGCGATGTGGAGACGACCTTCCAGGGCCTGGACCGGTTGCGCATCAGCGCGGCGCGCATCCGGGACTTTGGCACCGGCGACATCCGCATCGCCAGCCTGGCCGCTCTCGGATCCACCCTGGTGCCCCACGCATTGCGGCTCTTGAGGCAGCAACACGCGTCGATCGCGGTCACCCTCCAGGTGGCGGGATCCGCGACCGTCCGCGAGCTGGTGGTGAGCAGCCGCTTCGACGTCGGGCTGGCGGCCGACGAGATCGATGTCGCGGGCGTGGAGCATCAATTGTTCGCCACGCCGAAGGCGGTCTGCGCCATGGCCGCCAGCCACCGCCTGTGCGAACGGACGGTCGTGACGCCACAGGACCTCCATGAGGAACACTTCATCGCGCTGTCTCCCGAAGACACGGTGCGCCGAAAGCTCGAGAAGGTCTTCCAGGACGCGGGAATCCGCCCGAAAGTGGTCGCGGAAACGCCGAATTCCTCGACCGTGTGCGCGCTGGCGATGGAAGGACTCGGGGTGGGCCTGGTCAACCCGTACGCCGCGGACGGCTATAGCGCGCGAGGCGTGGTCTTTCGCCCGTTCTCTGCGGCCGTGCATTTCCGCACCCTGTTGATTTTCCGCCCCGATTTGCCGAAGTCCCGCATAGTCCGCGACCTGACTGCCTGTCTGCTGGCAGCGCGGAACGAAAGAGCCGATCGTTTGAA